>JANXRN010000046.1 GCA_025352995.1 Acetobacteraceae bacterium | reverse complement strand
GGACGTCACCCCGTCCAGCCGCCCGAGCGCCCGGTTGGCCTGGTCGATCTGCCGGTGGAGGCCTTCCAGCCGCAATGCCGGCAGCGGCGGCAGGCCAGGAGGGATGAACGCCTCCGCCTTCTCGCCCGCCGTCGAGATGATTACTTTCCGGCCAAGCCGCGTGCGCTGCCGATCCGTGGCCATGGTCACAAAGGATCCTTTCGTTAGCATCGAACCAAAGAAAGGATATATCCATATCCTTTCTTTACCCCAATCCTAACGAAAGCTTCTGCCCGCTGTCGAGTCGATCCCCGGACGCTAATCCACAATGAACAGCTTCGCACCGTCCACCGTCGAAGACCGATGCGCCGCATCGCCAAAGTCGGACACCCGGTAGCTCAACCCCTGGACCTCATGACCCCGCCCGCGCCAACCCCAGAATCCCACCCGGATTCATCGCATCCACCATCGCTGTCGGTATCAAGATTGTCGCCCCGCGTTCCTTGGTCGTTTCGTAAATGATGTTCATCGCCCGCAGTTGCAACGCCGTCGGGCTGGTGGCGTAAATCTCGGCGGCCTCCACAAACTTCGTCGCCACCTCCAGCTCCGCCTGTCCCAGCAAAATGCGCGCCTGGCGCTCCGCCTGGGCCTGCGCGTGGCGGCTCATCGTGTCCTGCAACGCCTTTGGCACGCTGATATCGCGGATTTCGACCGAAATGACGGACACCCCCCATTCGGCAGTCTTGCGGCCGATCACCGCGCTCAGCCGTTCACTTTGGTGTGGGTCCGACAGCAGCACATGCAAATCCGACGCCCCGATCAATTCACGCAACGATGTCTGCGCCACCCGCTCAATCGCCTGGCGATAGTCGGTGATTTCGAGCGCCGCGCGTTCCGGATCATGGATCTGCCAGAATACCACTGCGTCGATATTGACCGGCACGGTGTCCTTCGACAGAGCCTCCTCAGCATTGAACGCCGTGGTCTGGATGCGCTGGTCGAGCCAGGCGGTTACGCTATCGAGGAACGGAATGATCAGGAAAACCCCCGGACCGTGCACCCCGTGCAGGCGCCCCATCCGCAGCACCACCGCGCGTTCCCATTGGTTTGCCATCAAAATGGTTGATGGCAGCAGCAGGCCGATCAGCACAAACAGCCCGGAAACAGAATAATACGGCCATCCGATATCGGCTTTACCCACGTACCATCCACTCAAGCCCGCGACAATGAACGCCGCCAGCATGGCCAGTATGGACACCGGGTTGGCCGCCCTGATCGTGGTTTTCATTGGTCCGTCTCCTCCCGTTGAAGCAGATGCAGCATGTGGTTGGCGAGGTCGGCCGGATCGATCCCGGCACTGGTGGCAAGACCGATTGCCTGTTGTGCAATCCGGTCGATCGGCCGGTCTGGTGGCGTATCGAACGGCAGGGCCGCAACAAAGCTGCCGCGCCCGCGGATCAGATCGATTGCGCCAGTGCGTTCCAGCGCGTCATAGGCGTGGCGCACGGTGTTGAGGTCGATCCGCAGCGCCACCGCCACCTGCCGCATGGTCGGCATTTGCGTGCCTGGCGCCAGCGCCCCGCCCTCGATCGCCCGCAAAAGCTGGTCACGCAGTTGCACATAGATTGGCACCCCGTTGCTTTCGAGGCGGAGAGAGGTCAGCAGGAATTGACCGTCTGTATGCATACACTCATACAATGCACGCGCCAAGCCACGTGTCAAGCAAATCCCGCGTCGTCAATCCACAATGAACAGCTTCGCCCCCGCCGCAGTCGAAGACCGATGCGCTGCATCGCCAAAGTCGGACACCTGGTAGCTCATCCCCGCCGTCAACGTGAACCGCCGCCCATCGCGCAATTCGGTGTCCAGAACCCCATCCAGCACATACAAAACATGCCCGCGATCACACCAATGATCGGCGAGGTACCCCGGCGAGTAATCCACCATCCGCACCCGCAAATCACCGATATTGAAGGTCCGCCACAGCGCGAAGCCGGTTTCGCCTTCATGCCGCGTCGGCTCAACTGCGCTCCAATCGGTAACAGTAAAAGCCAGCGTCGGGATTTTCATGGCTGTAACCCTTCGATGAATGTCGCCAGCGCGCGCGGATACAGCAGATGTTCCTGCACCAGCACCCGTGCCGCCAGCGCATCGGGGTCGTCGCTGGGCAAGATCGGCACTTCGGCCTGCGCCACCATCGGGCCTTCATCCATGACATCAGTCACCACATGCACTGTGCAGCCGTGGCGCGCGTCCCCCGCTGCAATCGCGCGTTCATGGGTGTGCAGCCCCGGATAAAGCGGCAGCAAACTCGGATGGATGTTCAGCATCCGCCCGGCGAACGTGCCCACCAGCAGCGGCGTCAGAATACGCATATAGCCGGCGAGGCAGATGATCTCCGCCCCCACCTCCCGCAGCGCCGCCAGCAGGGCTGCCTCATGCGCCGCGCGATCGCCGCGAAACGGCCGATGGTCGATGCAGCGCGCCGGCACGGTCTGCGCGGCCGCGCCGTGCAAGCCACCGGCGTCCGGCCGGTTGGTCAGCAGCAGCACCGGGGTCGCCGGATAGTCGGGTGCGGCCATCGCAGCGACCAGGGCCTCCATATTGGACCCCCGCCCGCTGAACAGGATGGCGACGCGGCGCTTCAAGCAGGCCATCCCGCCGGCAGATCGATGCGGATTTCCGCCGGCCCGTCGCAGGCCTCCAATCGCCCGATGGTGAACACAGCTTCCCCAGCTTCGGCTAGAATCGCGGTTGCCGCCGCGGCCTGATCCGCCGCTACCACGACCGCCATCCCGATCCCGCAATTGAACACCCGCAGCATCTCGGCCGCCTCGATCCCGCCCGCCCGCGCCAGCCACGCAAACACCGGCGGCAAGGTCCAGCCCGCGCCATCCAGCACCGCCCGCACCCCGTCCGGCAACACCCGCGGCAAGTTCCCCGGCAGCCCGCCGCCGGTAATATGCGCCGCCGCTTTCAGCAATCCCGCGCGATGCAGCGCCAGCAAGGACCGCACATAAATCCGCGTCGGCGCCATCAGCGCCTGCCCGAGCGTGGCGCCCGACTGGAACGGCGCCGGTGCCGCCCAGCCAGCATTGCCGGCCTCGACCACCCGCCGCACCAGCGAAAACCCATTGGAATGCACCCCGGAGCTTGCCAGCCCGAGCACGACATCCCCCGCCCCAACATCCTTGGGCAGCAAATTGCCGCGCTCGGCCGCCCCCACCGAGAACCCGGCGAGGTCATAGTCCCCATCCGAATACATCCCCGGCATTTCGGCGGTTTCGCCGCCGACCAGCGCGCAGCCGGCCAGCTTGCAGCCTTCGGCGATGCCGCCGATCACCCGCGATGCCTGCTCAACGCTCAGTTTCCCAGTCGCAAAATAATCCAGAAAGAACAGCGGTTCCGCGCCCTGCACCACCAGATCATTGACGCACATCGCCACCAGATCGATGCCGACCGTATCATGCAGCCCGGTGTCGATGGCGATCTTCAGCTTGGTGCCGACCCCGTCGGTCGACGACACCAGAACCGGGTCTACAAATCCTGCCGCTTTCAGATCAAACAGCGCGCCAAATCCACCTAATCCCCCCAAAACGCCGGCGCGGGTCGTCGCCTTGGCCAATGGCTTGATGCGCTCGACAAGGGCGTCCCCCGCGTCGATATCGACGCCGGCGGCGCGATAGGTCATGCTGGCCATGCGGGCCCCGATCGGTTTGGTCCCGTCCCGGCACGCAATGGGCCGATGCAGAACACGGTGGATGATGAACGCCCTTACGGCGCGCCTTTCACAAGGCGGCGGAAACAACCATAGGCGCGGGTTGCACGCAATGCGGGCATCCGATGCCTGACGACGGCCTGACGCATCCCCCCGTCCGCAGCGGTATGATGAACCTGCCCAACATCATCACCTTCGCGCGCCTTTGCGCAGTGCCGCTGGCGGTGTGGCTGGTGTTGCACCACCAGATGCTGCCGGCTTTCTGGCTGTTCGCTGCGGCCGGTGCGTCAGACGCGATCGATGGCTGGCTCGCCCGCCGCCAGGGCACCACCGCGCTGGGCGCGATGATGGACCCGCTGGCCGACAAAGCGCTTCTGGTGTCAATGTACGTCACTTTGGCAAACATTCAAGCCTTACCGGACTGGCTTGCCATCCTGGTGGTGTTCCGCGATCTGATTATCGTCGGCGGCGTGCTTCTGCTGTTGGCCACCGGGCATCCGGTGGCAATCCGGCCGCTGTTCGTCTCCAAACTCAACACCGCGTTGCAGATCGTGCTGGTGGCGGCAACCTTGCTGCTGTCCGGTTTGGCGCTGGCGTGGGACAGTGCGCTCGGGGTATTAGTGGCAGCCGTCGCGGTCAGCACCTTCAGCTCTGGCGCGGCCTATGTCTGGAGCGTGGTTCGCACACGATGAATACATTATTGCCCCAACCGCCGCTCGCCACCCGGACCCAGCGCGTGGCGCTGCTGGTCGGGCTGCTGGCCGCCGCCTGGGTCATGCTGCAACTATTCGGCTCGATGCTGCTGCCCTTCGTTGCCGCCGCCGGCATCGCCTATTTCCTTGATCCGCTTGCGGTTCGCCTCACCCGGATCGGCGTCGGGCGCGGCGTCGGCGCGGGCGTGCTCATCCTTGCGCTGCTGCTCGCATTGCTGCTGTTCGCGCTCACGCTCTATCCCGTGCTGCTCGCCCAGATCAGCCTGCTGGTGAACCGGGTGCCAACTTATGTCCAACTGGTGCGCGGCTTTGCCAATGACTCGCTGCTGAGCTTGCAAGACCGCCTCGGCGCCGATTTCGTCGATGAAAAACTGCGCGACCTTGTCGGCGGTCAGGCCGGCGCCATGCTGTCCTTTGCCATTACTGCCCTTACCCGCGTGGTCGGCGGCAGCTTCGCCATCTTCAACGTCGTCTCGCTCCTGGTCGTCACCCCGGTCGTCGCCTTCTATTTGCTGCGCGACTGGCCGACCGTCGTTGGGCGGGTCAATTCCTGGCTGCCCAAGCGTTATGCCGGGATACTGCAAGCCCAGGCGCGCGAGGTAAACCGCATTCTATCCGCCTGGCTGCGCGGCCAGTTGATCTGCTGCCTGCTGCTGGCGATCTATTATGCCGGCGCCTTGTCGCTGGTCGGGCTTGATCTCGGGTTGATCGTCGGCATGACTGCGGGGCTGCTGTCGTTCATCCCCTATGTCGGCAGCATCACCGGCCTGGTTTGCGCGGTCGCGCTGGCGATGGCGCAATTCCCGACCTGGGTCGGGGTCATCATGGTGGTGATCGTGTTCGGCGTCGGCAACATCTTGGAAGGCTACGTGATCTACCCGCGCTTTCTCGGCGATCGGGTGGAGCTTCACGCCGTCTGGGTCATTTTCGCCTTGCTCGCCGGCGGCGCCGCGTTCGGCTTCGTCGGCGTGCTTCTGGCCGTGCCCACCGCCGCCATCATCGGCGTGCTGCTGCGCTTCTGGCTGCGCCGTTACCTCGAAAGCCCGCTTTATCTCGACCCGCCGCTGCACCCTGGGGCGGATGGGCCGTGACCGATCAGTTGCGCCTGCCGTTCATCCGCACGACCAATTTCACCGATGCCGGCTTCCTTCGCGCCGGGTCCAACCAGGCAGCCCTGGCCTGGCTTGACCGTCGCGATGACTGGCCCGATGGCCGGCTTGTGCTCTGGGGCCCCGCCGGGTGCGGTAAAACCCATCTGCTCCAGGTCTGGGCCGCCCGGCACCGCGCCGCAATCGAACTGCCCGACGCCCCGCCAACCCGCCCGATCGCCATCGACAATGCCGATCACGCGCCCGAGCGCGGCCTGTTCCATCTGCTCAACGCGGCGTCCGAGGCCGGGCTGCCCGTCTTGCTCACCGCGCGTCAGCCGCCATCGCGTTGGGACATCGGCTTGCCCGATCTGGCGAGCCGCCTGCGCGCCGCCACTGCGGTCGAAATCCGCCCGGCCGAGGACGCGCTGCTGCGCAACCTGCTCGCCAGCCAACTCGCCGAGCGCCAGTTGCGCGTTGATGATGCGGTGCAGGATTGGCTCATCACCCGCCTCGAACGCACGCCGGCGGCCATTCGCGACGCGGTCGATCGGCTCGATGCGGCGTCACTCGCCACCAGCGGCCGCTTCACCCAGCGCCAGGCCGCGTTGGTCCTGAACCGCCCAGACGATGATTGTCACCATATTGTCGCACCAGCCGCCGCCAGCGCCGGTGCCAACAACCCTGGAACGTTTTAGAATGCCCCGCGCGCTCAAACGGATCGCAATCATGGACGCCGTGGCGACCCCACCCCAGCCCAACCTGCAAACCGCCCCGGAACGCTTCATCAATCGGGAGCTTTCGTGGCTCGACTTCAACCATCGCGTCGTCGAAGAAGCCGGGAATGCGCGCCCGCCGCTGCTCGAACGGCTGCGCTTCATATCGATCAGCGCGGGCAACCTCGATGAATTCTACTCGGTCCGCGTCGCCGGGCTGATCGGCCAGGCCAAGGCCGGCGTTGCGTCCCTGTCGCCTGATGGCCGCACCCCGGCCCAGCAGCTCGTCGCCGTCGAAGCCCGCTGCACCGGGCTGATGCGCGAGCAATTGCGCGTCTGGGGCCAGCTGCGCGGCTTGCTCGCCGACGCTGGCCTGCACGTGATCAAGCCCGACGCAATCACCGACGCCGACCATGCCTGGCTCGAAACCTGGTTCATGGAGCGTGTGTTCCCGGTCCTGACCCCGCTCGCCATCGATCCGGCCCATCCGTTTCCTTTCATCCCAAACATGGGCCTGGTGATGGTGCTGCGCCTGTTCCGCGAGGACGACGGCGTGGCCATGCGCGCCCTGATCCCGCTGCCCGCCCAGGCCGAGCGCTTCATCCGTCTGCCCACCCCGGACGGCCAGACCGATTTGCGCTTCCTGATGCTCGAAGACCTGGTCGGGATGTTCCTTGACCGCCTCTTCCCGCAATTCCGCGTCCAGGGCGAAGGCATGTTCCGCCTGATCCGCGACACCGGCATTGAGTTCGAGGACGAAGCCGAAGACCTCGTCCGCTCCTACGAAACCGCGCTCAAACGCCGCCGCCGCGGGGTGGCGATCCATCTTTCGATCAACGCTGACATGCCGGCCGATTTGCGCGATTTCGTGATCGACGAGCTTGAGGCGCGGTCGGAGGAACTGCATTTGCATGACGGCATGCTGGGCCTGGTCGATGTCAAACAGCTGATCGTTGATGATCGTGCCGATCTGCAATTCCCACCCTATACGCCGCGCTTCCCCGAACGCATCCGCGATTTTGGCGGGGACTGCTTCGCGGCCATCCGCGCCAAGGACATCGTCGTCCATCACCCGTTCGAAAGCTTCGATGTGGTGGTGCAGTTCCTGCGTCAGGCCGCGATTGACCCCGCCGTCGTCGCGATCAAGCAGACGCTTTACCGCACCAGCAGCGACAGCCCGATCGTCAAAGTGCTGATTGAAGCCGCCGAGGCGGGCAAATCCGTCACCGCGATGGTCGAACTGCGCGCGCGCTTTGATGAAGAAGCCAATATCCGCCTGTCTCGCGCGCTCGAAGCCGCTGGGGTCCAGGTCGTGTTCGGCTTCACCGAGCTTAAAACCCACGCCAAGCTGTCGCTGGTGGTGCGCCGCGAAGGCGCGACCATGCGCAGCTACGCCCATTTCGGCACCGGCAACTACCACCCGATCACCGCGCGGATTTACACCGATCTGTCGTTCTTCACCTGTGACCCAGACCTGACCCGCGATGCCGCGCGGCTGTTCAACTACATGACCGGCTATGCCCAGCCGGCGACGATGGACGCGATCAGCTTCAGCCCGCTCACCGCGCGCAGCACTATTTGTTCGATGATCGACCGCGAAATCGCTTTCGTGCGCGACGGCAAGCCTGGCAGCGTGTGGTTCAAGCTCAATTCCCTGGTCGATGAAATTGTCATCGACAAGCTTTACGAAGCATCGGCCGCCGGAGTGAAAATCACCGGCGTCGTGCGTGGCATTTGCTGCCTGCGGCCGGGTGTTCCAGGTTTGTCGGACAACATCCAGATCAAATCGATCATTGGCCGCTTTCTCGAACACGCCCGCATTTGCGCGTTCGGCAATGGCTCGTTGCTGCCCAACCGGCACGCCAAAGTTTTTATCAGCTCGGCGGACTGGATGCCGCGCAATCTCGACTGGCGGGTCGAAACCCTGGTCCCGATCACCAACCCGACGGTGCATGCCCAGGTGCTCGACCAGATTCTGGTGATGAACATCAAGGACACCATGCAATCCTGGGAATTGGGGCCGGATGGCGTCTGGCAGCGCATGGCGCCGGGCAGCGGGCGCAAGCGCGTCTCCGCCCACGAATATTTCATGACCAACCCGTCACTGTCCGGTCGCGGCTCCGCGTTGCATGGCGTGCCCGCCGCCACCCATATCGCGCCCCGCCGGCCCGACCGTCTTTTGCAGGATTGAAACATTTGCCCGATACCACCCTTGCCTTGCCTGACGGCGTGACCGCCCAGCCGACCCGTTCGGCGGTGGTCGATCTCGGCTCGAACTCGGTCCGTCTGGTGGTCTTTGAAGGCACCGGCCGCAACCCCGTCGCCATCTTCAACGAAAAAGCCGTGCTCCGCCTCGGTCGCGGCATGCTCACCACCGGCGTGCTCAATGCCGACGCGGTGCAGCAGGCACTGACCGTGATGAACCGCTACACCGCGATTGCCCGCGCCATGGGGGCAGCCCCGTTCGAAGTACTGGCCACTGCCGCCGTGCGCGAAGCCACCAATGGCGGCCAGTTCGTTGCCGCCTTGCGCGCCCGCATGCCTGGCGTGCCAATCCGCATCCTGACCGGGGAAGAAGAAGCCGACCTTGCCGCCGGCGGCGTGCTGTGCGGCATCCCGACCGCCACCGGCATCCTCGCCGATATTGGGGGCGGCTCGCTCGAAGTGGTGCGCTTGCAGGATGGGGTGCGCGGCGCGGTTAGCACCATGAAGCTCGGCGTGCTGCGCCTGGCCGAACGCGCTGGCGGCGACATGGCGCGCGCGCGCAGCATCGCCGAAGCCGAACTCGCCAAAGTGCCGTGGCTGCCCGACGGCGCCGGGCAGGATCTTTACGTCGTTGGCGGCGCCTGGCGGGCACTCGCCCGTATCCATATCGCGCAGACCAACTACGCGCTCAACATCGTCCACCATTACACGATCAGCCGCGAGGAAGCCCGAGACCTTACCGGGGTGATCGCCGGCGCCAGCCGCAAAACCCTCGAACGCATGCCGGGCGCGCCGCGCCGTCGCATCGATGATCTGGCCTACGCCGCAGTGGTTTTGCGCCGCCTGCTGCGCGCCACCAACGTGCGCCGGGTGGTGTTCAGCGCCAACGGCCTGCGCGAAGGCTGGTATATGCAGAACGCCTATGACGGCACCGGCAGCCAGGACCCGCTGATCGCCGCCGGCCAGGATTACGCCAGCCGCTTCAGCCGAGACCTCGCTTTGCCGCTCGCGTTGCTGGTCTGGACCGATGCGCTGTTCCCCAACGAAACCGGGGAGGCTCGGCGCCTGCGCGAAGCCGCCTGCTGGATGTCCGACATTGGCAGCCGCGACCACCCCGAATACCGCGCCGAGCAAGCCTTTCTGCGCATCTTGCGCCAGCCCGGCATCGGCCTTGATCACCATGCCCGTGCCTTTCTCGGCTTCACCTTGGCGCAGCGGTACGAGGCTGCGCCTGACACCCAATTCCTCGCCCCTGCGCGGCGCTTGCTGAGTGCGGAGGCGATCCAGCGCGCCACCATCCTCGGCGTCGCCCTCCGCCTTGCCTATACGTTATCGGCCGGCACATCTGCCTTGCTCGCGGGCACAAAATTGCAGCGTGGCCATCAGCTTACGCTGCGGCTCGCCGAGGGCAGCGGTGTCTTCGCCGGAGAAGCGGTGACCCGCCGGCTGGACACGCTCGCGGCGGTGATCGGATTGGAATCAAACACCAGTGTCGGTGCGTAGCGGGTCATCAACCCCACGGATCACCCCGTATCCCACCACCAGCGCGTAAGCCCCGGCGCAGATCACCATCACCGGCACCGCGCCAAACTGTTCGCACGCCGTCGGCGCTAGCATCATCGCCACCAGCATCCCGCCATAAGTGTTGACCAGATAAGCCCGCGTCGCCCCGGCAATCCCAATCCGCCCCAAAGCCGCGCAATCGGCGCGTGCCGCAGCGGGAAAAAATGCGCATCTTTGTCCCTAGTTAGAATGATCAGGCAGCTAGTAGAGAAGCGTCGCCCTGCCTCTAATGCCCCGGCAGTTTCCCACCCGCAGCGATAATCGCCAGCATCGGGCCAGGGGGGAACATCGCCGGGTCCAGCGGCTCCCCAGGGGACATGTATTCGTTGTGGTGCACGATCATCTGATGATCGTCGATCAGCACCACGCTGGAATAGCCGAGGCTGGGGTAACGCGACATCCGCACGTCGCCCGCGGTGCGACCGACGCGCAGGCCGGTGTTGTAGTGCACCGCACCAACATTGGCGAACGGCATGCCGTGCCATACGCCTGAACTGTGGCGGTGGGTGTGACCCGAGAAAATATGCCGGACATCGCCATGGGCTTTCAGAACCTCGGCCACGCGGGGCGATTTCAGCTTAATCTCATCCATCCAATTGCCGATGTCGAAGGGCGGGTGATGGACGAAGACATAGACCGGCATGCCCTTTGCCTCATCCAGCCGCGCGGCCAGCCAGGCGAGCCTTGTGTCGCACAGCACGCCGTTGACGTGACCGGGTTCGTGGCTGTCGAGGAAAATGAAGCGGCCCTGCTTGGTATCCAGCACCGATTGCACAAAGCCATCGCCGGCATGGGCCACGTTGGGGAAGGCGGCCAGCAGGTTTGCGCGATGATCGTGATTGCCGAGCAGAAAATGCTGCTTCATCGGCAAGGGTGCGAGGATTTCCTTCAGCAACGCGTAGGCTTCCGGCGCCCCGTGATCGGCGAGATCGCCCAGCAGCACGCAAAATTCGGCGTCGGCATGGTTGGCTGCAAGCTCGGCCACCGCGCGGCGGGCGCGGGCGGCGGTGTCGACGCCGTGGCTGTCATGGCCGGGCGGGACAATATGCAGGTCGGACAGGATAACGAATTTCACGACGCGCTCCCCAAGGTCAGTTGCCGGACGCTATCAGCCTGGTGCGAGGCTGGCCATATCGCGCAGCACGCGCCATAGAACCGTCATCATTTTCGGGCCCGAGATCGCCATGTCCCACAACAGCTTCGGTCATTTATTCCGCGTCACCAGTTGGGGCGAAAGCCATGGGCCGGCGATCGGCGGCGTGGTGGATGGCTGCCCGCCGCGCATCGCGCTGACCGAAGCCGACATCCAGCCCTGGCTCGATCGTCGCCGCCCCGGCCAGTCGCGCTTCACCACCCAGCGCCAGGAACCCGACACGGTGCGCATCCTGTCGGGCGTGTTCGAAGGCCAGACCACCGGCACCCCGATTGCGCTCCATATCGACAATGTCGATCAACGGTCGCGCGACTATGGCGACATCGCCACGCGCTACCGGCCCGGCCATGCCGACATCGCCTATGACTGGAAATACGGCATTCGCGATTATCGCGGCGGCGGCCGCGCGTCGGCGCGGGAAACCGCGATCCGGGTGGCAGCAGGCGCGGTGGCGCGGAAAATCCTTGGCGCCGGGATTACCATTCGCGGCGCGCTGGTGCAGCTTGGGCCGCTGATGATCAACCGCGCCAACTGGGATTGGGACAGCATCGATACCAACCCGTTCTTCTGCCCCGATCCGGCTGCGGTGCCGGTGTGGGACGACTATCTCAGCGCCATTCGCAAAGCCGGATCGTCCTGCGGCGCGGTGATCGAAGTCGTCGTCGAAGGCGCCCCACCCGGCCTCGGCGCGCCGATCTACGGCAAACTCGACGCCGATATCGCCGGTGCCTTGATGAGCATCAATGCGGTCAAGGGCGTGGAAATCGGCGATGGATTTGCCGCCGCATCGCTGACCGGGGAAGCCAATGCCGACGAAATGCGCATGGATGACGGGGTGGTGAAGTTCCAGGCCAACCACGCCGGCGGCATCCTGGGCGGGATTTCCACCAGCCAGCCGATCGTCGCGCGCTTCGCGGTGAAGCCCACCAGCTCCATCCTTTCACCGCGCGCCACTGTCGATCGCGATGGGCAAGAAACCGACATCATCACCAAAGGCCGCCACGATCCGTGCGTGGGCATTCGTGCAGTGCCGGTGGGGGAAGCGATGCTGGCGTGCGTGCTGGCGGACCATTTGTTGCGCCATCGGGCGCAGAATCCGGATGCGCCGGATCGTCCTCGGCTGCCGAGAAATTAAGCAAGAATCTTCTTTGTTTGAAAACAAAGAAGCAAAAAAACTTTATCCATTCCTGGCCGTTGGCGTGCGCACCCGATGAGTTCCCTACCCTTCCGGCAACCAAACACTAAACTTACTGCCCTTCCCCTCCTCACTCTCAATCAACAACTGCCCGCGATGCCGATTGGTGATGTGCTTCACGATCGCCAGCCCCAACCCAGTGCCGCCTGCGTTGCGGCTGCGGGCTTTGTCCACGCGATAGAAGCGCTCGGTAAGCCGCGGCAGATGGGCGCGGGCCATGCCGGGACCATCATCGCTGACCGCCAGCACTACCCCGGCGCGCTCAGCCGACAGGCGGACGGTGACCTGCCCGCCATCGCGACCGTATTTGATCGCGTTTTCGATCAGATTGGTGGCGACCTGGGCGATCTGGTCGGCGTCGGCCAGAACCATCGGTAGATTGGCGCCGATGTCGAGCGCCAGGCGGGTTTTGCGTTCCGCCAGGCGCGGTTCGAAGGCGGCGGCGACGCCACGAACCAGGTCGGCAAGGTCGATGCGGGTGGCGGGCGGTTGATGCTCGACCAGTTCGATCCGGCTGAGGCTCAGCAAATCGTCGATCAGGCGGCGCATGCGGTCGGATTGTTCGGCCATGATGGCGAGAAAGCGCGCCTGAGCGGGTGGGTCATCGGCGGCGGGACCACGGATCGTGTCGATGAAGCCGATGACGCTGGCCAGCGGGGTGCGCAGTTCGTGGCTGACATTGGCGACGAAATCGGCGCGCATCGCTTCCACCCGTCGTTCGCGGGTGCGGTCGGACAAGATCACCAGCGCCTGGCCGCCATCGGCGAGTGGCGGATCGAGGTAAATCACGGTTGCCTGCACTTCGCGCTCGATCGGCACCGGCAAGCTAAGATCGACGGTTTGGGTGGATTTTTCGGCCCAGGCGCTGGTGATCGCGGCGCGCAGGACCGGATGGCGCAAAAGCGCGGGAAATTCGTCGCGGAAGGCAGCGCGCATCGCGGCGTTGGCGCGCAGCACGGCGCGATCGGGGGCGAGCACCAACAGCGGGTCGGGCAGGCGTTCAATGATCGCGTCATTGGCGCGCAGCAGCACGCCGATTTCACCGGTGCGGCTGGCGATGCCGTGGGCAAGCTGGTCGATGCCACGGGCAATGCGCTCGACCGATGGGATGCGGGGGGCCGGGACGATAGGCCCCTGGTTCGCTCGGGCCCGGCGCAACGTGTCGGCCAGCCGCTCAATGTCCCGCGCCCAGACGGCAGCGACGGCCATGGTTGAGATCGCGGTCGCCGCGAAGGCCAACAGGCCGGGCCAGAAGGAAATATCGGTGTGCAAGATCAGGGCGAACATGGCCGCCAGCGGCACGCCGCCGATGGCGAGAAAGGCGCCCAACAGCCGACCCAGGCGCATCGGCTTTGCTATAATCCGGGCGCGGTGATGGTGTCGGGCGCCGGTTCCACGATGACCGGCCCGCCGCGTTGCAGTTCGAAAACCGCAAGCCCGCGGCGCACCGTGCCATCAGGTTGCAGGGCAAGCACCCCGTCCACGCCCGCGAACCCATCCGGACGCGCGAGCGCCGCGAACGAAAACCCGGCGCCTTTGGCCAGCGCGCGGGCAATCCCGGCGGCATCATAGGCGAAATCCGACAGCCCCGGCGCGGGTCCGCCGCCATCGGCCTGGTAGAGCGCGTCAAAATTCGCCCGGCTCGCTGGATCGGGGGCGGCAAACCAGGCGCCCGACAAAGCCGCATCGCCCCGTGCGGACGACGAACCCCACAGCGCCGGGCCGAGCACCCGGACGGCGGGCGGATCGAGGTCGTAGTACGGCAGCAGGCTGGCCACCGTGCTGAGCCGTTCGCCGCTGTCGGCGAGCAGGATTGCGTCAAACGGCGGGGGCGGAATGGGCGTGCGCGCCAGTTGCACCGCCTGGCGTCGGCCTTCGGCCGTGCCAAGCGCGCGGGCGGCGCGGATTTGTCCGTCCACCGGGCCGCGCCGGCTGGCGTAGCCGGAGATTTCGCGGATGGTGCTGTTGATCGATCCGGTAGCCCCGGTGTGGAAAGCGATCATCGGGTCCGGCGCGCCGGCGCTGCTGGTGGCCTGCTGCAGGGCGGTTGCCATCGCATGGCCAAAATCACTGTCCGGCAGCACCGCGGCAAAGCGGTTCTTGCCCTGTGCCATCACGGCGGCAACCATGCGGCGGACCTGCTGGGCGGGCATGATGCCCAGCGGCCAGACCCCGGTTTGCGCCTGGGTGGGATCAGACGTGAAGGGCAGCACGCCAACCCCTGCCGCCCGCGCCGGGCCCGCAACCGCGGCGGTTTCGCCGGCGGTCAACGGCCCAAGCAGCAATCCCGCGCCACCGGCGATCGCAGCATTTGCGGCTTCGGCCGCCCCTTCCGGGGTGCCCTTGGTGTCGAGCACATCAAGCGTCGGCGCGCCTTCGCCTTTCATTGCGAGGCCCGCCGCGCGTGCCAAAGCCGCGCCGCGTTCAGCGTTCGGGCCCGACAACGGCGCCAGCAGCGCGACCTTGCGGCCTGGGGGCGCGATCGTGGACAAGCTTTCGACGGTTGCCGCACTCGGCGGCGGGGCCGCAACGATGGCCGGGGCAGGCGTCGACCGCACTGCGCCACCGCCCAGCACGGACCCTTGGTTCGACGCCCCGCGATCAGGCCGTGGCTCCCCACATCCTGCCAGTGCTAGGATGCAGCTCAGGAGTATCCATGTCCGAAGCATTGCCCGATCTCCCTATTCTGAACCGCACCGCCGTGCCGCCGGATGGACTTGTGCTGGTACCGACGCCGATCGGCAACCTTGGAGATATGACGGTTCGCGCGATCGCAACCCTGAAGGCGGCCGATTTGGTGCTGTGTGAGGATACACGGGTGACCGCGCGGCTGCTGTCGGCCTATGGCATTCAGGTCACAACTGCCCCTTTGCATGACCATAACGAAGATCAGCGCATCCCGGCGCTGCTTGATCGGTTGCGTGCCGGCCAACGCATTGCGCTGGTATCGGATGCGGGCACGCCTTTAGTGTCCGACCCTGGCTACCGGCTGGTGCGGGCAGCGCTGGAAGCCGGATTGCCGGTTTCGGCCTTGCCCGGGCCCAATGCCGCGCTGACCGCGCTCACCTTGTCGGGCCTGCCGCCGCACCCGTTTCTGTTCCTCGGCTTCCCGCCCCGCGGTGGCGCGCGGCTGGCGGCCTTCGCGCAGTTGCGGGCCGCAGAACGGGCGGGGCTGTCGGCAACGATGATCTGGTACGAGGCACCGTCGCGCGCCGGGGAAACCTTGGCCGATCTGCTGTCGGCGTTCGGGGACCGGCCAGCGGTGCTGGCGCGCGAACTCACCAAGCATTTCGAGGAAATTATCCGCGCGCCTTTGTCCGAGCTTGCCGCGCGCTTTGCCGAAATTGCCCCGCGTGGCGAAGTTTGCTTGCTGATCGGGCCGGCGCCGGCGGAACTGGAAGACGCCGATGACCTCGATGCGCGGTTGCGGGCCGCGCTTGCCGGCGCGACCTTGAAGCAGGCAGTCGCCGACGTGACGGCAGCCACCGGGTTGCCGCGCAAGCAGGTCTATGCCCGTGCGCTGGCTTTGGCGGCGACGTAATGCCCGGCCAGGCGGAAACCTATGCTCTGCTGCAGGGCCTTGCCGGCCAGGCGCCGATCGAAACCCATATTTCGGCGATATTCGTCGGCGCCGATACGGTCTGGAAGCTGCGCCGGGCGGTGCATTTGCCGTTTCTCGACTTCACCAGCCTGGCGGAGCGCGAACGCACCGCGCGGCGCGAACTGGCGCTGAATGCGGCGGCGGCGCCGGGCATGTATCGCGATGTGGTGCCGGTGTGCCGCGCGCCCGACGGCACCGTATCGTTAGACGGAACCGGTTATGTCGTGGACTGGGTCCTGCGCATGGCGCGGGTTCCGCAAGCGGATTTCCTCGATGCGATGGCAGCCCGCGGGGCGATTTCGCCGCCCCTGCTCGATGGGCTGGGCGATACCGTCGCCGCCTATCATGCCAGCTTGCCGCCATTGCAAACCGATCCGATTGCCGCCTTCACCCATCTGATTGACGGCAATATCGCCTCGGCGCGCGGGGCCGGCCTGCCCGATGCAGAAATTGATCGCTGGGCCCAGGCGATCCGCCTTGAATTGGCCACGCGCGCCGATTGGCTGCGGGCGCGGCGCGACGCCGGCTTCGTCCGCCGCATTCATGGCGACTTGCATCTCGGCAATCTCTGCCTGTGGCAAGGCCAACCAACCCCGTTCGATGCGCTGGAGTTTGATGAGGCGCTGGCCGAGTTCGACGTCGGCTATGATCTGGCGTTTCTGCTCATGGACCTTGAAGCGCGGCTGGATCGGGCGGCCGCCAATCGGGTGCTGAACCGCTATCTCGCGCGGAGCTTCGATTGGGGCCTGGTGGCCGGGCTGAAACTATTCATTTCGCTGCGAGCGATGGTGCGCGCCCATGTCGAGGCGCGATCGGGCCACCCGAAACGATCGGCCGATTATCTGGCGCGCGCCCTTGCCGCACTACAACCATTGCGGCCGATCGTGCTCGCAATCGGCGGATTGCCAGGCACCGGGAAATCCACCCTGGCGCGGATGCTGGCGCCCGAGCTTGGCCCCGCGCCGGGGGCGGTGGTGGTGCGCAGTGATGAGGTACGCAAGCGCCTACATGGCGTCGCGCCCGAACAACGCCTGCCGCCGGGCGCCTATACCCCGCAGGCCAGCGCGGCGGTGTTCGACGAACTGGCCCGCGCGGTGCGGATAATCGCCGCATCCGGCCACGCGGTAATCGCGGACGCAACCTTCATGGCAGACGCCCACCGCGCCTTGGTCGCCGGGAAAAATTGTCTCGGCGTGTGGTTGCACGCCCCCATTCCGGTGCTCGAAGCCCGCATTGCCGCGCGCACAGGCGATGCCTCCGACGCTGATCTGGCGGTGCTACGAAGTGCGGCCAATCACGATCCCGGCGCGGGCGACTGGCTCGCCGTGGAGGCCAGTGATACCAACGCGGCACGGGCTGCGGTTGTCGCTGCACTCGCAACGCTTATGTGTTAGAATGTCCGGATAAGACAGGAGGACGACATGGCCATTCGCAAATTGCTGCTGCCACTGACCGGAACCGCTGCCGGTGAGGCTGCTTTGTCGACCGCATTGATGATCGCCAATCTCTGGAAGGCGCATGTCACCGCACTCCATGTCCGCGTCGATAGCCGGGACGTGGCGCCGTTGGCTGGCGAAGGCCTGTCGGGCGCGATGATCGAGGAAATGATGTCGGCGACCGAAAAGGAAAGCACCGATCGGGCGCACGCCGTCCACAACATGTTCGACAAATTCGTTACCGCCCACAGCGTGGTGCTTGGGCCAGGTCACTATAAGTCGGAAACCGCCACTGCGAGCTTCGCCAGCATTACCGGGCGAGAAGAAGATCTCGTGGCGCAACAGGCCCGCCTCGCTGATTTGACCGTGGTGCCGCACCCGGAAGCCGGGGAAGACGTTTCATCGTCTGACGCGCTTCATGCGGTGCTGTTCGATAGTGGCCGCCCGGTATTGATCGCGCCGCAAAAGGCCCCGCAGACCATTGGCACCCGCGTGTGCCTGGCGTGGAACGGCACGGCTGAATCGGCCTCGGCCGTGCTCGCCGCCCTCCCCTGGATGCAGCGCGCCGAAGGGGTCCGCATTTTGACGTCCGATGAATATCACCGTCGCGGGCCGCAGGCGGCCGATCTGCTGACCTATTTGGCGCTGCACGGCATCGCCGCCGATGTGATGGGCTTCCGGAGCATCGACCGCGAGGTTGGCGCCGGCATGTTGAAGGCCGCCCGCGATTTCGGCTGCGATCTGCTGTCGATGGGGGCCTATTCGCACTCCCGGCTGCGCCAGCTGATTTTAGGCGGGGTGACGCGGCACGTGCTGGAAAAGGCGGATTTGCCGGTGATGATGAACCGCTAGCCTCGCAGAGCTGGGCCGGACGACGCGCACATAGATCGTCCGGCGATCATTTCGGTGGGAAATTCCGTCGCCATACCGCCGCCATTTCCGGCACCGCCTCGGTCCGCGCCGCTATCGCCATAAGCTTCGGCGTTTCCGCCACAAACCAAGGCCGGTTCGGCCGCCAATGCGTCATCGTGGCCACAAAAATATCGAGCGCGGAAAACCGTTCCCCGAGGAACCAGGGCCCGACCGCCTCGGCCTCCATGATCCGCCATAGCCGCTTGGCATAATCGTCAACCAAACTCCGAAACCCCAGCCGCGCCGCTTCATCGGCGACGAAGCGCGCCGGATCATCGGCATAGGTGAAGGTCGGGTAGATATTGGCAACGATGAAAACCAGCCAACGCAAAAAGCGCGCGCGTTCAGGCGCCTTCGGCCCCGGCACCAACACGTCTCGCCCGGTCGCATCAGCCAGCAGCAAGGTGATCGCCGCACTTTCGGTCATCACCGTGCCGTCCGGCAAGATCAGCGTCGGGATCTGGGTGATCGGGTTGGCGGGCGCGAGCGCCTTCTGCGCCCCGGCATCGGTGAACAGATCACCAACCTCCGCCAATCTGTAATCAAACCCGTAGAACGCAAGCTGCGTCTCCACCAGCACAGACCCCCACCCGGCGCGCGCATAGAGCGTATACATCACCAGCCCCTTTCATCCCGGACAAGGTGCCATCATCTTGGCGCCTTCAGACTACACAAGGACTTATCCCATGATCCAGGTCCAGCCTTTCGCCAGTCTCGGGCATTTTCAGAACGACTGGCTGAACGCCCGCCATCATTTCAGCTTCGGCCAGTATCGCGACCGCGCCCGCATGGGCGTCGGTAATCTCGTCGTCTGGAACGATGACGAAATCGCCCCTGGCCGCGGCTTCGATCCGCACCCGCATAAGGAGATGGAAATCATCACCTATGTCCGCCAGGGCGCGATCACCCATAAGGACAGCCTCGGCAATGTCGGCCGCACCGAAGCCGGGGACGTCCAGGTGATGCATGCCGGCACCGGTATCACCCATGCCGAATATAATGTCGAAGCCGAGCCAACCCGCCTGTTCCAGATCTGGATTCACCCCGATACGCCCGGTGCCAAGCCCGGCTGGGGCGCGCGGCAATTTCCGAAAACCGGCGCGGTTGGCCTGACCGCCCTGGCTGACGGGCGCCCCGAAGCCGATGGCAGCGCCCTGCCGCTCAACGCCAACGCCGCCTTGTTCGCCGGCACGCTCCAGGCTGGGCAAAGCATCATCCACCGCTTCGGCCCCGGCCGGGTGGGTTATCTGGTGGCGGCAACCGGATCGGTTACCGTGAACGGCGTTGCCGCCGGCACCAGGGACGGGGTGACGATCGCCGAGGAGGCGGAAATCACCGTCACCGCCGGTGCGGAGAGTGAGCTGGTGCTGGTCGAAGTGGCCGCCTGATCATGCAAAATCACGGCCGCGCGATCTTGTGCGTGATGGGGGCGTCGTTCCTTTATTCATGCTCGGCGGCCGTGGTCCGCGCTTTGTCGGACGGCTACCCGACGCTCGAACTGATGTTGTTCCGCAGTCTGATGGTGGTTGTCATCACCTTGCCGCTGCTGTTGCGCGAAGGCGGGGTGGCCGCCTTGCGACCGCGCGCACCGATGGGGCACCTCGCCCGCCTCGCTGCCGGCTACCTCGGCATGATTACCGCTTTCTACGGCTACGGGCATCTGCCGCTCGCCACCAACACCGCGCTTGGCTTTTGCATGCCGCTGTTCCTGACCATCTTGTCCGTGCCGCTGCTCGGCGAGGTTGTCGGCTGGCGCCGGCGCGGCGCGGTGCTGGCCGGATTGCTCGGCGTGCTGGTGATGGTGCGCCCGTGGGAAGCGCAAGCCGCCCTGCCGCTTTTCCCGGTCGGCGTCGTGCTGATCGGCGTCGTCGGCTGGGCGCTCGCCATGATCTCCATTCGCCGGATGGGTGCGCTCGGCGAAAGCAACGTCGCCATCGTCGCCTGGTTCGGCATCGGCAGCACCATCTTGTCCGCCGTGCTGGTGATTCCCTATTGGGTGACCCCCGACTGGACCGGCCTTGTCGGCATGATCGCGATCGGGCTGATCACCGCCGCCGCCCAGATGCTGATGACCGAAGGCTACCGAATGGCCGATACCACCCTGGTCGCGCCGTTCGAATACGGCGCGATCATCTATGCCACGGCCCTGGGGGCAATTTTGTACGGGGAATTCCCCGATCCCACCGGGCTGGTCGGCATCGCCATCATCGTCGCCGCCGGGCTTTATGTTTGGCGGCGGGAGGTGGTGGTGGCTCGGCTGGCAAAAATAGGTTGAAGGTAGGATGTTCTTTTTGTGAACAAAAAGAACTGCTTTCTTTTTCTTAAACTAACCTTCGCTTTTAACGTCGCGCAGCCCGCGCTCGTAATGGCGCAAATACTTCTCCGTCACCAGATCGGTCTTAACCACCACCGCGACATCAATGGTGTTGAACTGCGCGTCGATCACCGCGCCATCGCCGACAAAGCCGCCGAGGCGCAAATAGCCCTTGATCAGCGGCGGCAGTTTGGCGAGCGCGCGGCGGGCCTCGAAGCTTGCGGGGTCAACCCGGTTCATCGCGATATAGCGGTCGGCGACCGCACGGGGGCGCAACTCCGGCGGCGCCAGATGGTTGGTGTAAAGATAGGTCAGTTCGGTGGCCAACACGTCGGGGTCGGTGCCGGGGAGGCTGGCGCAACCGAACATCAGGTCGATCGCGTGGACGTTCACGTAGGCTGCAATGCCGCGCCATAGCAGCTGCATGACGCTCGATTTGCGATAGGCGATATCAACGCAGGAGCGCCCGAGTTCGAGCACCTCGCCGCCATTTTGCAAAATCGGGGCGATGTCGAATTCATCGGCGGTGTAGAAACGCCCGAGATGGGAAGCGGCCGGCTTGCGGATCAGGCGGTAGGTGCCGATGACCTGTTCGGTGCCCTCCCCCAGGGCGTGGTCGAGCACCAGTAGATGGTCGGCGACGGCATCGTAGCGATCCCGGTCACGGCGGCTGGCGGCGGCATCCGCGTCCGGATGGGCGCCCATTTCATCGTAGAAAACCCGGTAGCGCAGCGCCTGGCTGGCATCAATTTCGGCCGCGTTTGCAGCCAAGCGGACACCGAGGGAGCCAGCGCGCACTTCGGCAAAGCCGGGCGAGGCCCCGGTGAAGGCGGGGCCGCTGGTCATGCGGATTTTCCTTTGCCGGGCTTGCGCGACACCGCCTCGGGGGCAGTGCCTGGCATGGGGCGGGGGCGGCCGAACAATTCCAGCCGGTGGGAGACGAGATCAAAGCCAAGCCGGGCGGCGATGGCGGCGAGCGCGCGTTCGTGCTCGGCATCTTCGAACTCAATCACTTTGCCGGATTCAACGTCGATCAGATGGTAGTGCGGGCCAGGCTCGGTCGGTTCGTAGCGTGCGCGACCACCGCCGAAATCGCGGCGTTCCAGGATGCCGTTTTCTTCCAGCAGGCGCACGGTGCGATAGACGGTGGCGATCGAAATCCGGCCGTCAAGCGCGGTGGCGCGGCGATACAGCTCCTCAACATCCGGATGGTCGACTGCGTCCGACAGCACGCGCGCGATCACCCGGCGCTGGCCAGTCATTTTCAGGCCTCGATCGATACAGAGACGTTCGATAGGGCTATCCATCCGCGCGCCGGTGCCCCTTCAGTTTTCGGCCAACGGCCGACCCGGCCCGGAGGTCGGGCCGGGGGCACACATGCAACGCCTGGATGCGAAGGTCAATCGCGGACGGCGCGGGGACGTCCGGGCTTGCGTTTTACGACTTGGGACGGCGCCGCCGCAGGGCGGACGGTGCCAAGGCCGATCTGCTTGGCGAGCCTGGAGCGAACCGCAGCATAGTTCGGCGCGACCATCGGATAGTCGGCAGCGAGACCCCAGCGGGCACGATATTGTTCCGGTGACATGCCGAAAGAGGCCTGCAAATGGCGCCGCAGCATTTTAAGCTTTTTGCCGTCTTCGAGACAAATAATATAATCCGGGAGAATTGATTTCTTGATCGGAACGGCAGGTTCTGGCCGCTCGGGTTCCGGCGCCGCGGAGCCAATGCCGGACAGGCTGCGGAACACATCCTGGATCAATCCCGGCAAGGCGTCGGCCGACACCGCGTTATGGCTAACGTGAGCCGAAACAATTTGGGCGGTGAGCGCCAGAATATCGCCGTCAGCAAAATCATCAGACATGGTGGAGCTTTCAAAATGTAGAAACCGTGCCATATATGATCCAGATCAAGCGTTTCGCAATCAATAATTTGCATATCATAAGAAGGCCATCGGCGCATGACACAAATTTCATCCGTCGACATCGATCAAACGCTCGATATCACCCGCGACGTCTGCCCGATGACCTTTGTGCGCACCCGTTTGGCGCTTGACCGACTTGCGCCGGGGCAAGTCCTGCGGGTGCTGCTGCGCGGTGATGAACCGATACGAAACGTTCCGGCAACGGCACGGCAGCTTGGCCATTCTGTACTGTCGGAAGTGGTTTTGCCCGATGGCGGGATGGAGCTGGTTTTGCGGCGAGCTTAGTATCCGTCGGGAAGTCTGCCGGATCGCACCACCAGTGGATAGAATCTGACGGAAAGAGCCGTCAGATTCTATCCACTAGCCTTTGATTTGGTGGAACGGATCACCTAACGCTCGGGTAGTGAGCGTTAGGATCGCACCACTAGGAAAGATCACGTCGCATCACCAGCGCATCGCCTCCGTCGGGGTAATAGCGCCGGCGGCGGCCGACCTGGGTGAAGCCGAGCCGCTGATACAAGGCCTGGGCGGCGAGATTGGTGAGCGAGACCTCAAGAAACATCGATTTTGCCCCGTAACGGGTCGCAGTGGCGATGGCGGCTGATAGTAATGCCTGGCCGCTGCCGGCGCGGCGGCGGCCAGGGGCGACCGCGATGGTGAGAATTTCGGCCTCGTCAGCGGCAATGCGGGCGAGGACGAAGCCGCCGGCAGGATCGATATGGCCGAAGCAATTGGGCTGTTCGAGTTGCAGCGCCATCGCGTCCGGGCCCCAGCGTTCGGCCAGCGGGAAACTTTCGGCGTGGATGGTGGCAAGAATCTGGGCGTGGGCAATTGTTGCGGGGATGAGTTGGATCATCGTCCTTCGGAAACCGGCGCCGGGCGCAGTCCACCCGCAGGCAGTTTGGCTTCAGCGGCATCAATATAGAGCGGTTCAACCGCCAGGGCAGGCAATTGTCCGGCAAGGCGGTTTGCGGCGACTTCTGCCACCATCGCGATATCGGGCAATCTTGCGTCGGTGAGCATGATCGATCCTGTCGCGCGGGCGGCGAGGCGGCAAGCGACGGCGATCGCGGCATCCCCGGCGACGGCAATCTTGCCGGTGGCGGCGGGCAGGGCATCGAGCGCGTAGGCGGCATGTTCCGCACCGCGCAGCAGGAAAACCCGGTCTCGGCGGCTGTCGATGGCAACCCAGACATCGCGGCTGGCCGCTGTTGCGGGCAAGGCGGCAATCAGGGCCTCGGCGATTGTGACCCCGATGAGCGGGCAGCCAGCGCCGGCGGCGATGCCCTGGGCAAGGGCGATCGCGGCGCGCAGGCCAGTGAAGCTGCCAGGGCCGACGGTGACGGCGACGGCGGTGAGCGCGGTCGCAGCAATGCCGGCCGAGGCGAGAATCTCGGCAACCATTGGGGCGAGCCGGGCCGCCTGCCCTCGCCCGCCATCTTCCTGGCGGCGTGCCAGCACAACGCCGTCTGACACGACACAGGCCGAACAGCGCCCCAGTGCCGCATCAAGGGCGAGGATGATCAATGGCGGAAATGCCGCATGCCGGTCAGCACCATGGCGATGCCGGCCTTGTCGGCGGCTGCAATCACTTCGCCGTCGCGCATCGACCCACCGGGCTGGATAACCGCAGTGGCGCCGGCGGCGATGGCGGCTTCGAGGCCATCGGCGAAGGGGAAAAAGGCGTCCGACGCGACCACGCTGCCGACGGTAAGCGCCTGGTCGCGGCCGGCAGCGCGGGCGGCATCTGCCCCTTTCCAGGCCGCGATCTTGGCGCTGTCCACCCTGCTCATCTGGCCCGCCCCAATGCCGGTCGTGGCATGGTCGCGGGCGTAGATGATGGCGTTGGATTTGACATGCTTGCAGACGCGGAATGCGAAGATCAGGTCTTCGAGTTCCTGCGCGGTGGGCGCACGCTTGGTGACGCATTTCAGATCGGCGAGCGTGATCCGCCCGGCATCGCGGCTTTGCACCAGAAAGCCGCCAGCGAGGGTTTTGAACGTCCGGCCGGCGGACAGCGGATCGGGCAGCCCGCCGGTGAGCAGCAAACGGAGGTTTTTCTTGCGCGCCAGGATCGCCTGCGCTTCTGGCGTTGCATCCGGGGCAATGATGACTTCGGTCAGGATCGCAGTGATTTTCTGGGCGGACGCGGCATCGAGGGTGCGATTGACCGCAATGATGCCGCCGAACGCGGACACCGGATCGCAGCGCAGCGCGCTGTCCCAGGCATCCGCCAGACTGGCGCCCGACGCGACACCGCACGGGTTGGCGTGCTTAACGATGACGACGGTGGGGCCATCGAACTCGGCGACGCATTCGAAGGCGGCGTCAGTGTCGTTCAGATTATTATAGGACAGTTCCTTGCCCTGGATTTGCCGCGCGGTGGCCACACCAGGGCGGGCGTCCGTGGTATAGAAGGCGGCGTCCTGGTGCGGGTTTTCGCCGTAGCGCAGGGTCTGGCGCAAGGTTCCGGCGAAGGCGATGCGGGGCGGGAAGGCAATCTGGTTCTGTTCGGCGAACCAGGCGGCGATGGCGGCATCGTAGGACGCGGTGCGCGCATAGGCCTCGCCAGCAAGGCGGCGGCGCAGGGACTGGCTGGTGCCGCCATGGGCGGTGAATTCCGCGATTACTTCGGCGTATTGCGCAGTGTCGGTCACAATCGTCACGAAATCATGATTCTTGGCGGCGGCGCGGATCAAAGCGGGGCCGCCAATGTCGATGTTCTCGACACAATCATCGTAGCTGGCACCGCGCGCGACGGTTGCTTCGAACGGATAGAGGTTGGACACCACCAGATCGATCGGGGTGATGCCGTGCGCGTCCATTTGCGCGACATGGGCCGGCAGGTCGCGGCGGCCGAGAATGCCGCCATGGATTTGCGGGACCAGGGTTTTCACCCGGCCATCGAGGATTTCCGGGAAGCCAGAATGATCGGAGACATCTTTTACCGCGATGCCGCCGGCGCGAAGGGCGACCGCTGTGCCGCCGGTGGACAGGATTTCCACCCCGGCGGCGGCAAGCACCTGGGCGAGATCGAGCAGGCCCACCTTGTCGGAGACGGAAATCAGGGCACGGCGGACGGGGGCGATGTCGGTCATTTGGGCCTCGGGCTTTGCGCGGCCCTGGGCTAGCGCGCGATCGCCTTTGGTGGCTTCACCAGAAGCGTGAATCGCCCGCTCAAACAAAGAGCTAGAGCATGATAAGTGAGCGAAAGCGAACGCGTCATGCTCTAGCGTCAGAGGCCGAGCAAGTCCAGCGTTCGCGCGACAACTCTGGCCTCATTGTACTGGTCAAGCGCCCGCGCTCGACCAGTGTCGCCCATTTGGGTACGTCGGGTTGGGTCGGTGGCGAGGCTTTGCAGGGCCTGGGTGAGGGCTGGGATATCGAACAGCGGGACGAGCAGGCCGGTCTGGCCGTCAATCACCTGTTCACGCGGGCCACGCACGTTGGTGGCAACGACCGGCAGGCCAGTGAGCATGGCCTCAATCACCGACATTGGCAGGGCTTCGAAATAGGATGGCAGAACGAAAATGTCGGAGGCGGCAAGGATGGCGGCGACGTCTTCGCGGTAGCCGAGGCGGCGGATTTTGGGAGCGTTGGTAAAATAGCGGTCGAGGTTTTCGCCCCGGTCGGAGGCGAGCCGTTCCCCAACGACCCAGAGTTCGGCGCCGACATCCCGCATGGCGGCCAGCAGCTCGACATAGCCTTTGTCGCGCACCAGGCGAGAGACGATGGTGATGACGACACGGTTCTGACGCACGCCGAATTCGGCGCGTAGGCGGGCGCGGGCGGGGGCGTCGGGTTTGAATTGGGCTGGATCGCGACCATTGCCGATGGCGATGGGGTTGCGGGCGATGCGAAGGCGACGCGCGTCGGCGGCATCTTCGGTGGAGACGGTAAGATAAATGTCGGTGATCCGGCCGCCGAGCCATTCGAGGGCCAGGCCAAGGGCGCGACGGGCGAGGCTGGTGCGCTGGTTAAAGATATAGCCGTGGCTGGTGTAGGCGATTTTGGGGACGCCGACGCTCCACGCGGCCAACCGGGCGAGCAAGCCGGCGATCGGGGAATGGGCGTGGACCAGGTCCGGGCGCTCGGCACGCATAACGCGGCGCAGGGCGAGGAAGGCGCGGACATTGCCGGCGGGCGACAGGCTGCGGACGAAGGGGAGCGGGATGACGCGGAAACCCTCGGCGCGGGGGATGTCGAGCAACGGGCCTTCGGCACAGATGCCGATCACGTCGTGGCCGCGGGCGCGGATGGCGCGCATGAGGGGCAGCAGGAAATGGCGCAGGGAGAAGTCGACGTTGGTGATTTCGAGGATTTTCACCCGGTGATCGTGACGGAAAGCGGCGCTTGATCCTAGGGGCGGCAAAATGTCGGCGCCCCTACCCCACCTTCGCAATCCCCCACTTCACCTGCTGCGGCCCGTCCATCAGCCCGGTCAACACCACCTGCTCACTCCGGCGCGGCGCAGGCCCGGCGAGGTAGATGCTTTCTTCGAGCGACATCGCCGCGCCATCGGCTTCGAGGCGCCAGAAGCCGCCCTGGCCAAGGCGGAGCAAGACGGCGAGGCCATCATGCTGCAGGCTTGCGTCCACATCGGGGTGAAGGTGGAAGCGGATGATGAAAGGTTGCGGGCTGTCGGCTTCGATCGTGTCTTCGCCGAGCAATTCTTCGCCGCTGGCGGCCAAATAAAGCCGGCGGCGGTGGGTGGCGCCGAACGGGCGGACCCAGCCGTCGTGGCTCGCGTCGAGCCAATGGGCGCCCTGGGCTTCCTGGCGGGAGGCGAGCACGGCTTCAGGGCGGCGGCCGAGGCCATTGTCGCGCAGTTCGGACGAGTCAGTATCAGCAATGATCAGGGTGGAATGGGCGTTGGTGCCGCGGCCGGCGTCGCGCCAGGCGGGGGACCCTGCCGGCATGGCACCGCAATTGACGATCAGGCGATCGCGGCCGACCGACATCTCAAAGCCCAGAGTTCCGGCATGGCTGAGCCGGTCGAGTTTGGGGTCTGGCGGGGCGCCGCAATCGATGATGACGACGCTGCGCTCGGCTTGCAGGCGGTGAAAGCCCCCTTCGGACAAGAAGGCCGGGGCGCGGCCGGGGCGGCCCGCCTGGGTGAGGGCGAGTTCGATCAGCGCCGCCGATTCGTCACTTGTGCCATTGAACAAAGCCAACCGCCCGTCGCCGTGGCGCAGCATGCGGAGCGCGAGGCTGGTGCGCTCAATCCCGCTGGCGAGCGATGGCGGGGCGACGATCTGGCCGGCCTGAAGCAGGGCGCGAATTTCGGTGAGGTCTTGCAGGACGGCGAGTTGCTGGGCGGGGCTACGCTCGCAATGGGTGCCATCGGCGAGGATTTGCCGGCCGAGTTCCTGCGGCAGGACACGTAACGCGCGCGACATGAAGGCTGGATGATCGGGCAAGGCGACGGCGGCGGCGATCAGGCCCTTGATCGCCATCAGCGCGCGGGCATCGAGTTCCTCGGTCGGCAGGGACGCGGATAGCGCACGCGCGTCGGCCACCAAATGCCGCATCAGGCGCTGGCGGAAACCATCATCGGCGGAGGCGGCGAAAAAATCATAATGGCCGAGCCATGCGGCGATGCGGCTGCCGGCGACATCGGGGCGTTGGGCGATTTCGGGCAGGTTGCCCGCGTTGGCAATCCATTCGCCAACCAGGGTGCGGGCGCGCATGCGGGCGCCATCGGTGCCGAGCGCGCGCAAATCGCGCAGCCAGGCAAAGCCGTGGGCGCCGGCCAGCAGGATGGCATTGCCGGTGATGCTGGCGAAACCGCCACCGCTGTCACCCTTGGGGCGCAGAACCAGGCTGCCGCCGGCGAGTTCGTAGGTGCCGCGCATCAAAGCGGCGCCGCGGGCGGGATCGCCGGGCCAGGGGTCCCGGGTGGGCTGGGCGGGGCCTTCGGGCACCCGGCCAAGGCCAAGCCAGTCGCCGAGCGGTGGCATACGGGCGATGGCTCGGCGCAGATTGCGCAGCCAGTCGCTCATGCTTGGATACCGCGCAGGCTGGCGATGGCGGCCTGGTAATCTGGGGCACCGAAGACGGCGGTGCCGGCGACCAGGGCGTCAGCGCCGGCGGCGATAATTGCGGGGGCGGTTTCCGTGGTGACACCGCCATCGACCATCAGGCGGATATCCCGCCCGCTGGCCGCGATCATCGCGCGGATTGCGGCAATGCGCGGCAAGGTGCCTTGGATGAATTTCTGGCCGCCGAAGCCGGGATTGACCGACATCAGCAAGATCAGGCCGCATTGTTCGATCAGCGGCGCGATGACATCCAGCGGCGTGCCGGGATTGAGCACGATGCCGGGCTTCTTGCCGAGGGCGGCGATCATTTGCAGGGCGCGATGGGGGTGCGGGCCTGATTCCGGGTGGATGGCGATGTGGTCGCACCCGGCGGCGGCGAAGGCGGCGATATAGGGCTCCACCGGGGCGATCATCAGATGGGCATCGAACGGCATCGCGCTATGCGGGCGCAGGCGGCGGATCAGGTCGGGGCCGAAACTGATATTGGGAACGAAATGCCCGTCCATGATGTCCAGATGCAGCCAGTCGGCGCCGGCAGCCTCAATGGCGTGCAACTCCGTGCGCAAATCCGAGAAGTCGGCAGCGAGCAGGCTGGGGGCGATGATCGGGACAAGTTGCATGATATTGTTGTAGCGAGGGGAGAGGGCGGGGCACAACCGGGGAAATCAATGAGCACGACGACGGGCACCTGGGGCGATCTGTGGCGGTCCGGCCTGTTTGGGCGGTTCGTGCTGCTGTGCCTCGGCGTTTGGTTGCATGCGGCGGATAGTTTGGTGACGGCGACGATCGTGCCGGCGATTATCGAGGATATTGGCGGCATTGCCTATGTCGGGTGGACGATTGCGCTCTACCAGATCGGCGCGCTGGTCGCGGGGGCGGCGACGGCTTTGGTTTGTCAGCGCGCCGGGATCAAGCTTGTGCTGGCCGGGGCGGCGTTGTTGTACGGCGTTGGCTGCGCGCTGGCCGCGTTAGCGCCGACGATGCCGGTGCTGTTGGCCGCGCGATTGGTGCAGGGGGTTGGCGGCGGGACGCTGATCGCACTGACCTACGTCGCCATTCAGCAATCATTTCCGGAACATTTATGGGGCCGGCTGTTTGCGGTGGTGGCGCTGATCTGGGGTGGTGGGGCGTTGCTGGGGCCGTTGATTGGCGGCGTGTTCGCCCATCTTGGCGCCTGGCGGCTGGCGTTCTGGTGCTTTGCCGCCCAGGCGGCCGTGGTGTGGGTGATTGCAGCGCTGGGCCCGGCCGCGCCGCCGAGTGCACGCGGAGCAGCGGCGAAATTTCCGGCCCAAGTGGTTGGCCTGCTGTCGGTAGCGGCGCTGCTGATCGCAGAAGCCGGCGCGGTTCGCCATGCCGGCGTGGCGCTGGTGCTGGGCATTGGCGGGGTTGGGTTGCTCTATCTGGCCGCCTGGCTCGACCGGCAGGCGACGGCGCGGCTGTTGCCGGCACAGTTGCTGGATTTCACCCATCCGGTTGGTGCGGGCTTGCTGATGGTGTTCGCTTTGTCGGTCGCCACCACCGGGTTCTGGGCCTACGGGCCGCTGCTGCTGAAGATCATGTTCGGAACCGAACCGATTATTTCCGGCTTCATTCTGGCCGGGGAGGCGTTGGCGTGGAGT
>JANXRN010000010.1 GCA_025352995.1 Acetobacteraceae bacterium | reverse complement strand
CGGCTCAGCAGATCAAACACCGGAGGGTGGGCCAATATTCGTCAGCACAAGTGGGCCAATATTCATTGTCACAGCTAATGTGCGCCTTGTTTAATCCCGAGTTGGAGGTGACGAACACGTAGCCCTGGGTCCAAAAGTCCTTCTTCTGAAAATGGCTTTCGATGCGGTCGCGGACGACGTCCCCCTCGCCGATGTAAAGCGTGGGCAGGTCCTTATCGCCTTCCTTGTAGCCGACCAGGACGTATACGCCTGTGCGCCCTAGCTCGGCGCGTTGACGTGCCGCAGCCCACTGCTCGCGCGGAAACACGACACCGACGCCGGTCCAGTTCATCCGATCAACAAGACGAACACCTTCGGGATCGCCATCAGCGACGAAAATACGAATGGTGAATGGGTCTGCGGCCATGCAAAAGCCTTCAAACTATCGGTTAATGTAAGGCGACCAAGATATTTACCATGCGGTCACAAATCTAATTCTGATGTCGAACTTAATTTTGAAGGGCTGCGAGCGGTTTGATAGTTGGGCGTAGAGTCGTCCCGGAAGCACAACGTTAAAGCGGCGTGGCCTGACGGCACCTGGAACACTGCCATTACTCATAGAGAGCTTTCCTGAGCGCGTCGGCGGCATCAGCGTAGAAGAATACCTGAACCTTGGTCGCAACATCGTCGGTTAAATCTACCAGGCCTCGCCGGCAGGAAATCGGCATAAGCACGGTCGTGGCCCCCTTGGAAAGGGCATGCTCGACGACATCAATCGGGTTATGGACAGGCTCAATGGATCCCCCCAGATTGATACCACCTACCACCGCCAAGCCGCCCTTCAGGGCAGTGCCGAGCAAGGCCGACGCCAAGGCCATTAGGACCGGAACACCCGTCTGTGCGCCTGATTTAGCGGCGTCGAAGGATCGAAGCTGTACCGTGAACTCGTGCTCTCGCGGGTTGCGATCCCCGGCCAGTTCGCGGCTGCGCGCGAACAGGTTTTGCGTCGCCATGTTCACGCTTTCTTTGAACGGCGCAGGAGGGGATTGGTTGAGAATGCGAACGGCGCCGCCAGGCCCTTCGTTCACTTCGATGCGAAACAGGCCGACCGCCTCATCCTGTCCACCTGGGCTGATGGCCCAGACCTGACCGGGCGGCAATGGATCGCAGCCAATGCTATCCTCGCTTTGCAGCTCGGGTGTGGCAACGAATTTTTCCACGCCATCGAGTCCCATTGCGTAGCTGAATTGCGTATTGCGGAATTCGGCTGAGCCGATACGCTTTTGCTGCTCTTTGACCCGGCGGCGCACCTCAAGTGCGAGCCGGACGGCCCATTCCAGATCTTCGTCGGATACCGGCATTTCGGGGCTTGGATAGAGCAGCTTGATCAACCCCGAGACGGTCTTGTTGACCGCGTTCGTGTCGCGGCCGGACAGCGCGCCGCCGAGATGAACGCGGCCTTGCATCACTCCCGAGCGGGACTGGGACCGCAGACGTGAAAAGCACTCAGCCAGCACATCACTCACCAGTCCGAAATGGTCCGTGAAGATTGCCCTGCTGACTTTCGGAATGTCCCATCCGGGCAGATAGGAGTGAATGCGGTCCATGAAGGCCGTGTCGTTGCGCATTTCTGGCGGCAGTGGCCCGAACAGATGCCCAACGCGCTGCTGATGCTGAACGTCTACCTCGAAATTCCCGACAAGGACGATGCTGCCTTCGGCGCGGATGCTCTCGCGACCACGGGAGAACTCACCGCTCTCCATGTAGCCCTTCATGATGTTCACGCCGTCTTTGCTGTCGAACGAAATGCCAGACACTTCGTCGAAGCAAACGACATCATATTGGCAAACTAGGCCGCGTTGGCCGTTCGCCAAGCCAACGCACGTCGCCTTGGACAAGGCCGAAGCCTGAATCGATATACCGCGTGAAGACGCCGAGGAAGTTGTCGATAACGCCGGTGCCGCCCATGTGACTATTTCCGCTCCGGGGTGGCGGCAGGCGCGGCGACGCTCGCTGGTCGCGTTCCGTAAGTGAAGAATCGCCGGCGGTTTTCCGCCCAGGCCGATTCACAAGCCGTATCCGTCGCAGCCGCCATTCCAATCCGCTGGCAGCGTTTCAATTCAGCCGAGAGCGGATCATCGTGTTTTGCGGCGTTAGGTTCTGTCCCGGACGGGCTCGCGACGCGCCCTCGCATATGGATGGTTGCAGCCACAATCATCCCGGCGACCATCAGGAAGCCCGCGGCCCTTCCGATCCCGCCAATGCTAACGCCGAATACAGGCATCAATGAAACATCTGCGCGTTACCGGGCTGGTAGCCGCCGCCGTAATTGAGAAAGCGTGCGAGCTGTTGCTGCGCCTGCTCCTGGCTCTCGACGTTTCGGGCGCCCTCCAGGCTCTGGGCGCGCGCGATCGCCGCCATCACGGCGGTCAGATCGGCGAGCTGCTTCGTCTGGACGCCGATGAGCTGGTTGCCCGATTGCGCCGCTTGCTCCCTCCGTGCCAATGAAGATGAGACATCTACCCCCCGGGCGTTTAGACCCTGAGGTGCTGAAGGATCGTCTTTCCCATGCCCATGCTCGACACAGAAACCTATGCCGGGGCTGGTGCCGCCTCGAACGAAGGCCGCAGGC
>JANXRN010000533.1 GCA_025352995.1 Acetobacteraceae bacterium | reverse complement strand
TGAGCAAGACGGATCTGGTGGGCGACGTCGCGGCACTGCGTGCCCGGATTGCGGCGATCAATCCAGGTGCGCCGATTTTGGTGGCGACCAAGGGCGCGCTCAATCCGGCGGAAATTCTCGATTGCGGGCTGTTCGATCTTGCTGGCAAGCCCAAGGATGTTGCGGCCTGGATCAATGCGGCCGCGTTTGACGATGGTCCGCCGCGCCACGATCCGTCGATCCATAGTTTCTGCCTGACCTTTACCGAGCCATTGCATTGGCAAGGCATTGGCACGTTTCTCGAAATGCTGATCGGCACCAGGGGCGAAAGCCTGTTGCGGGTGAAGGGGATTTTGAACCTGGTTGGCCAGGACCGCCCGGTGGCGATCCATGGCATTCAGCACATGTTTCACCCGCCGGATTTACTGCCTGAATGGCCGGACGGCGATCCGCGGACCAGCCGGATTGTGTTCATTACCAAGGACCTCAACCGGGAGACGGTGGAGCATGGTTTGGCGGCATTTTCGGCGGCAGCAGCAACAAACTAAAGCAAGACGCTACTTTGTTTGAAAACAAAGTAGCAAAAAAACTTCATCCATTCCTTGCCGTTGGCTCGGGCTCTCCGCAGGCGCACGGCAATCGTACCGAAGTAAGAGAAAGTTTTTTTGGTTGCTTTTGTTCACAAAAAGACCTGCTTGCCTTGTCTTCCTTACGCCACCGAAGCCGAAACCAGCCAAACCGAGGCCGGCAGTTTCACCATGCCATCCACGGTGAACGGCACCAGCGCATCGGCGACGGCGGCCAACGCCTTGGCTTTCACGTCTTCCGGCTGATCGCGCAAAATCCGCCCGAGCGGGCCGACGCCGCAAACCGCCATGGCGGCCGTCATGCCAACGCCGTCGAAATTCATCGTGAAGTCGAATTGCTTGAACTTCGGCGCCGCAAAACCGGCCTCGGTCAGGATGCGGGTCACGCGGGCATCATCGCCGAAAGCGAACGGGCCGGGTTCTTCTGGGCCGGGGCGCGGGAATGGCGGCACCACCGTCATTGCCGCGCGCAGCGGCACGCCGACCCAGGGATTTTCGGCCGTGCTACGCCAGCAGGCGAAGGCCAGGCGCCCTTCGGACTTCATCGCCTTGTGCAAATTGGCGAACGCTGCCACCGGATCGCCGAAGAACATCACCCCGAAGCGGCTGAACAGCACGTCAAACATCGGCTTGGGGAAGGCGACGGTGGACGCATCGGCCTGGATGAATTCCGCCTGACCGGTGCCGTCGAGCCGCTTTTCGGCGATCGCGATCAAGGTCTTGGAGACATCGAGGCCAACGACGCGGCCGGTTGAGCCGACATCCATCGCCAGTTGTTCGGTCGTCGCGCCGCCGCCGCAGCCAACATCGAGCACGATTTCGCCCGGTTCAACGTCCGCCATGCGGAACAGCGCGGTCGTAACCCCGGCCAGCGCTTTGTCGGTGCGGGCCTCGCTCGCGGCCCAGACTTCGCCCATCGGGCCATCCCAGTTGGCAACTTGCGCCTGGTGCAATTCGGTGGGGGTGCTCATGCTGAATTCCTCGCATTGGTTGCCGCGAACTCTAGCCGCGATGGCGGCAGCGCACCAGATCGGCTATCAGAACACATGCAGTTGCAAACCCTGACCGGCGCCGATCTGACCCATGCGCTGCCGGCACTCGCCCGGCTGCGGATCGCGGTATTTCGCGAATTTCCCTATTTGTATGAAGGAAATCAGGCCGAGGAGGAGGCGTATTTGCGCGATTTCGCCGCAAGCCCTTCGGCCGGATTGATCGTGGCCTATGATGGCGCGGTGCCGGTCGGGTGCGCAACCGCGATGCGCATGACGGAAGCCTCGGCAACGGTTGCGCTGCCCTTCACGGCGCGCGGGCTGGATCCGGCGGATTTCTTTTATTTCGGCGAATCGGTGCTGTTGCCGGCCTATCGCGGCCAGGGCATCGGCGTTGGGTTCTTTGACGCCCGCGAAGCCCATGCGCGCGCGGCGTCGCGCTGCGACTATGCCTGCTTTTGTGCCGTAATCCGCCCGCCCGACCACAGACTACGCCCGGTGGGGGACACAGGCCTTGCCGAATTCTGGACCAAGCGCGGCTACACGCCCTACCCCGATCTGGTCTGCACCATGCGCTGGACCGAGCTTGGCGGGACCGAAGAAGTGGAAAATCGCCTGAACTTCTGGATCAAATCGCTGTCCGGCCGCGCCTTGCCATGAAGCTCGGCGCATTAGCATGGCAAGTTGACCGGGGACAAAGCCTTGAGGCCTGGGCGGATCGGCTTGATCAGGCGGTGGCGGAGGCGGTGGAGGAAGAAGATGTCGATCTGGTTTTCACCGCCGAATACGCGCCGATGGAAGCAGCGCTCGGAGAGGAACCCGATCTGGCTGGCGAATTGGCCCGCGCCTGCGCGTCGGCGCCCGAAGCCTTGCAGATCGCCCGCGCCATCGCCGAATGGCACGGCGTCTGGCTGCTGCCCGGCAGCTTTCCCTGGCGGGAGGGCGGCATTATCCGCAATCGCGCCCCGCTGATCGCGCCTGATGGCCGGGTGGCGTGGCAGGACAAGCATGTGATGACGCGGTTTGAAGCCGAACACTGGGGCATTTCCCCTGGCGCCCCGCCCGCGGTGTTTGACACCGATTTCGGCCGCATCGGTATCGCGATCTGCTTTGACCTCGAATTTCCCCAGTTGGTGCGCGCCCAGGTCGAAGCCGGCGCCTGGCTGATCCTGGCGCCGTGCTGCACCGACACGCCACGGGGTTTCAATCGGGTGCGCATTGCCGCCGCCGCCCGGGCGATGGAAAATCAATGCTTCGTCGCCATCGCGCCCACGGTCGGTGCCGCCCCTTGGTCCGCCTCGCTCGACAAAAATCATGGGCAGGCAGCAATTTTCGGGCCGGTCGATCATGGCTTTCCCGTTGATGGTGTGCTGGCGGCAGGGGCAATGGATGCGCCGGGCTTGGTCTATGCCAAACTCGACCCGGCCCGCCTTGATGCAGTCCGGCGTAACGGCGCGGTGCGCAACCATCTCGCCTGGCCCCCGACCCCGCCGCCATGCCGGGTTGAGCGGCCGGCATGACCTTGATCTACATCGTCGCCGGCGAGCAAAGCGGCGACGCGCTTGGCGCCAAGCTGATCCAGGCTTTGCAGGCCGCGCGCCCCGATCTGGAATTTGCCGGCGTAGGCGGGCCGCAAATGGAAGCGGCAGGTTTTGCCAGCCTGTTTCCAATTGCTGAACTCGCCGTGATGGGCCTGCTGGAAGTGCTGCCGCGCATTTGCCGCATCGCCGGACTTTTGCGGGCGACGGAGCTTGATATTCTCGCCCGTCGGCCGGATGTGGTGGTAACGATCGATTCGCCCGGTTTCACCTTGCGCCTGCTCGGCCGACTGCGCGCCAGCCGCCTCAAGCGCATCCACTACGTTGCCCCGCAAGTCTGGGCGTGGCGCGAAAGCCGGGTGCGGAAATATCCCGGCCTGTGGGACCGGCTGCTGTGCCTGCTGCCGTTTGAGCCGGCGTTTTTCGCCGGCCACGGCATCGCCGCAAGCTTCGTTGGCCACCCGGCGATTGAGGCTGGCGTCGATCAGGGTGACGTAGCCCGGTTCCGCGCCCGCCATAACATTGCCGATGAAGCACCGATTCTGCTGCTGCTGCCGGGCAGCCGCCGGAGTGAGGTGTCACGCCTGTTGCCGATTTTCGGGGAGGTCGCGCAAAAGCTCGCCGCACGCCATCCGGGTCTGGTGACAATCGTGCCGGTTGCGTCCGCGGTCGCAAGTTCAGTGCTGGCCGGCACCCAGGACTGGCCGACCGCGCCATTGATCGTAACCGAGCTGGCCGACAAGATTGACGGGTTCGCCGCCGCCACCGCCGCGCTGACCAAGTCCGGCACCTCGACCCTGGAACTCGCGCTCGCCAATGTGCCGATGGTGGTCGCCTACCGGCTGAACCCGATCACCGCAGCCGTCGTCAGGGCCACAGTGAGGGTAAAATACGCTAGCATTGTCAATTTATTACTCGACCGGTTTCTGGCCCCAGAGTTCATCCAGGGCGATTGTACCGTCGAAAACCTGACCGCGGCGACCGACGCGCTGCTGGCCGGCAACGGCGTCACCGCCCAGCGCGCCGGCTTTACCGCCTTGCGCGCCATGCTCACCCCACCGGGGAAAACGCCATCCGAAGCCGCCGCCGCTGAGGTTCTGGCACTGTTGCGAACCTAATCCTTGCATCGGCGCGCCCCGCCCCATAGGTTCCGCCCGGGTTCGGGGCGTGGCGCAGCCTGGTAGCGCGCGTGTTTTGGGTACACGAGGCCCCCGGTTCGAGTCCGGGCGCCCCGACCAGCATCTTGGAGGCTGCCATATGACCACCGCGCGCATTTATCAGCACCCGAAATCTGCCATGCAGTCCGGCCAGGCCAGCACCCAGGATTGGGTGTTGGAATTCCCCCCGTCCGAGGCCCGCAAGCCCGACGCGCTGATGGGCTGGATCGGCAGCGGCGACACCCAGGCCCAGGTGCGGCTGAAATTTGCGACGCAAGACGAGGCCGTTGCCTACGCCACCCGCAAGAACATCGCCTTCGCGGTCGAATTGCCGAAAGCGCGCATTTTCAAGCCCAAAGCCTATGCCGATAATTTCGCCTTCGCCCGCGCGGAAAACTGGACCCACTGACGGCGTAAGCGTCCTTAGCTCAGCTGGATAGAGCACCGGCCTTCTAAGCCGGCGGTCGCTGGTTCGAATCCAGCAGGGCGCGCCACCTTTGATATCAAGATGACCGTTTCTCGTTTTCACAGGCTCCCATACGATGGGAACGTCAACGCCGTGAGTTGTGGGGTTACGCCGATTGTGCTGGCCTTAGTGTCCTTGGGCATGCTGCCGGGGAGATGCTGCCGTGTCGACATGGGCGTACCAGAACCTCTGACATCAGGAATATACCATGCTTGCCGGTCATTTAGCCCTTGTACTCGCCGCCGCCTTTGCAGGTGCGGCCTTCTACATCAATTTTGCTGAGCATCCGGCCCGGCTCGGGCTCGATGACAGGAATTTGCTGAAGCAATGGAAGCCAAGCTACGCGGCCGGCTATACAATGCAGGCGACGCTGGCAGTCGCATCCGGAACGCTGGGCCTGGTTGCGGCATGGATGACCCAAGATTGGCGCTGGATAATCGGTGCGATGCTGATCGTCGCGAACTGGCCTTAGTGTCTGTCCGGAAAGTCTGCCGGCGGAGGGCCGGCGAGGGATTTTTGGTCCTGGGAAGGAGGAAATGCCGCCAGGATGCGGGACATCCTGGCAAATTTCCGACGCTCCCAGGGGCAAAAAGCACCGTCGGGCCGA
>JANXRN010000528.1 GCA_025352995.1 Acetobacteraceae bacterium | reverse complement strand
GGCACGATTGCCAAGGCCGCCTATCTCGGCAGCCATATGGAGTACGAAATCGCGGTGCCGGGCCTGGCGGAACCGCTTTTCGCCATCATCCACGATGTTTCCCACCCGCGCCCGGTGGGCGATGCAATTCGGTTGGGCTTTGATCCCGCCGGCCTCGCCTTGGTGCCGCGCGACTGATTGCCAGTTGCGTCGGCCCGTCCTAGGCTTGCTTCCAAGAAACACATCAGGAGCGAACCACCATGAAACTCGGCGACGCGATTGCGGAAATCATGAAGCGCGAGGGGATCGAAATCCTCTGCGGCTATCCGGTCAACCATCTGATCGAATACGCTGCCGCCGCCGATATTCGCCCGGTGATGTGTCGCCAGGAACGGGTGGGCATCCACATGGCGGACGCGATTTCGCGGGTCACGTCGGGGGATACGATCGGCGCCTTTTGCATGCAGCACGGGCCGGGGGCGGAAAACGCCATGGGCGGGGTGGCGCAATGCTACGGCGAATCGGTGCCGGTGCTGATCCTGCCGATGGGCTATGCCCGCCGTCTGGCCAATATCGACCCCAACTTCAATTCGTCCCAGGCGATGAAGCCCTACACCAAGTCGGCCGAGCCGATTACCACGGCGAACGAGGTCGGCAACATCTTCCGCCGTGCCTTCACCAATTTGCGCAATGGCCGTGGTGGCCCCTGCATCGTCGAAATCCCCGGCGATATGTGGAACGATGAAGTTGCCGAGCCGCTGAATTACACGCCGGTGCTGCGCACCAAATCGGGCGCTGATCCGAAGGACATCAAACGCGCGGCGGCGATGCTGATCGCGGCGAAAAACCCGATGATGTATGCCGGGCAAGGCGTGCATTACGCCAAGGCTTGGCCGCAACTGCGCAAGTTGGCCGAATTGCTGGCGATGCCGGTGATGACGTCGCTGGGCGGCAAATCATCCTTCCCGGAAACCCATCCGCTGGCGCTGGGGGCGGCCGGCGTTGCCATGCCGCGCGCGGTGCCGAAATTCCTCGCCGATAGCGATCTGCTGTTTGGCATTGGCTGTTCGTTCACCGAAACCAGCTTCGGCGCCGCCATCCCCAAGGGCAAAACCATCATCCATTCGACGGTTGATGCGATGCATATCAACAAGGATGTCGAAGCCAAGATCGGGCTGGTCGGCGATGCCGGGCTGGTGTTGGACGCGCTGCTGGCAGAAATCGGCAAGACGGTGAAAGCCAATCGCGATGCGACGGCGGTATCGGCGGTGATTGCGCAATCGCACGCCGAGTTCCTGGCGAAATGGATGCCGAAGCTGACCAATAACGACGCGCCGCTGAACCCTTACCGGGTGCTGTGGGAACTGCAGAACACGGTTGATATGGAAAACACCATCATCACCCATGATGCTGGCAGCCCGCGCGATCAGCTATCGCCGTTCTGGAAATCGACTAAGCCGTTGTCCTATATCGGCTGGGGCAAGACCACTCAGCTGGGCTATGGGCTGGGGCTGGCGATGGGCGCGAAATTGGCTAAACCCGACCAGCTTTGCATCAATGTCTGGGGCGACGCGGCAATCGGCTTCACCGGCATGGATTTCGAAACCGCGGTGCGTGAGCGCATTCCGATCATGTCGATCTTGCTGAATAATTTCAGCATGGCGATTGAGCTAAAGGTGATGCCGATTTCGACCGAGAAATATCGCTCGACCGATATTTCCGGCGATTATGCGGCGATGGCGCGCGCGTTCGGCGGCTATGGCGAACGGGTGACCAAACCGGAAGACATCGTGCCGGCGATTTTGCGCGGGATACAGAAGACGAAAGAGGGCGTGCCGGTGTTGCTGGAGTTCATTACCAGCAAGGAAACCGAGGTGGCTCGGCCGGGGACTTAGAGCCTGCGCGACAACGCTACTCCGGCGGTCATCCGGCGGCCAAGCGGCCGCCTCTGACTCGCCGGAGCGAGTTGTCGAACAGGCTCTGGATGATGCAACTTGGCGGAAGGGTGCTCCGTCGGCTGGTATCAGCGTCCGATCACACGCAAGCCGAGATGCCGTGCCATCGGATCGAAATCGCGGTCATCATGCAGCAACTGATGACCAAAGGTCAGGCAGAAAGTGCCGATGATCATATCGATGGTTTTGCGGATCGTGACGCCTTCGCGGCGCAAGGTCCGGTAATTGCGCGCGGCTTCGGTGGCGATAGCTGGATTGAACATTGCATCGATCGGGAACCGCCGCAGGATTTGCTCGATCCGCGCCGCCTGATGGTCATCGCGCGCGCCCTGCAGGACTTCGAGCAAAATCAGGTCGCCCAGCATGATTTGCGTGCCATCTTCGGAGATCAGCGCATGGAGCAAGCGCGTGGCGGGCGTATTTTCCCGCCGTAACTGGGCGATCCAGACCGAACTATCGACGAAAATCACCCGTGTTGGGCAGTTTGCCGGCCAAGGCGCATTGCGTCCAGATCGCCTTCCCAGCCGAGGCCAGCAAGTTCGGCGAGGCCTGCCAAGCGTTGGTGACGGAGGACGAGGCTGCGCAAAGCTTCCTCGACCGTTGCCTTCTTGGTCGTAAGGCCGGTCATGGCCATGGCGTTGGCGAGGAGCGTATCATCAATGTCGATGTTGGTGCGCATGGTGAGGCCTGATGTGTAGACGATGGGGTGTCTTATACACATGCATGCGTCCTTCGTCCATTGAAATCGCGGCCGCCCGGTTGTGTTCCGCCGATCCTGCCGCCTATCCTGGGTGCAAAGCAGGAGACACCAGCGATGTCCGAGACGCTTCAAGACCATATTTACGGCGACTGGCAGCACCCGATCAATAAATGGCAAGGGTTGCCGAATTCGATCCATACTGATGAGGTCGCAGCCAAGATCGGCATGCGGGGCGGCACCATTCCCGGATCATCG
>JANXRN010000484.1 GCA_025352995.1 Acetobacteraceae bacterium | reverse complement strand
CAGTTCCTGGCGGGCGTTTCTGCCTGCTGGTCACCATCCCCGCGAAGGCGCCTGGCCGGTGTCTCGGCGCGCGGCGGATGCGGGTGGCCATGCGCTGGCGTACAGGATAACGAACCCGGCCGGCGCGCATCGCCAAAAGCGTTTGAACCATGCCGCAAAGATAGTGTGACCGCAAGGCTATTGTGCCGCGTCGCAAAAAGACCGCGCCGATCCGCAACAAAACTTCGTCATTTGACAGCCATAATCAAGGTTCACCGTGCAATATCGCAGGTGATCTGTTAAGAGAGTGCCATGAAGTCTGGCCCGGCCTTGCTGTTGCTGCGCCGCCACCTCCTGCTCGGGGCGGGATTGCTGGCTGGCAACTTTGGATCGGCGGAAGCGGCACCGGCAGCGAAAACCAGCCCCAAGCCGGTCGGCCCGTTGCCGCTGGTGATGCTGGACCCCGGCCATGGCGGCAAGGACCCGGGGGCGATCGGTGCGTCCGGCACATTTGAAAAACACATCGCACTTGCCACCGCGATGGAACTGCGCCGCCAATTGCTCGCGTCCGGCCGCTATCGCGTGGCGCTGACCAGGATACGTGATGTGTTCATCCCGCTTGATGATCGGGTCACCATTGCGCAGCGCCAGGGGGCGGCTTTGTTCGTTTCCATGCATGCCGACGCGCTGTCCGACCGCCAGGTGCGCGGTGCCAGCGTTTATACGCTGGGCGAGGTCGCATCCGACCAGCAAACTGCGGCCCTCGCGGTGCGCGAAAACGCGGTCGATCGGGCGGGGGTGTCGCGCGGGCCGGAAGTCGCCAACATCCTCGGCAGCCTGGTGCGCCAGGAAACCAAGGCCGGCTCGGCACGGATGGCCCGCACCATGGTCCGCGCGCTCGGCCATGATGTGCCGCTGCTGGCCCACCCACAGCGCCAAGCGAGCTTCGCGGTGCTGAAAGCCGCCGACATCCCCAGCGTGCTGGTCGAAATGGGCTTCATGTCCAACCGCGACGACGAGGCCGCGTTGCGCAAGGCCGATCACCGTAAGCTGGTGGCAACCGCGATGAAGCGGGCGGTGGATGGGTTTTTTGCGGGTGTTAGTGGGGCGAAAACGCCGATTGGGTGAGGGCGTGCTTTCTTCCCACCGCGCTTTTCGTGTATTGCCCCCGCATGAGTGACCCCCTGATAGCCCGCGAACGCCTCGGCGCCCGGCCGGACGATGCCGCCCCGGCCACCCAACCGGACGTCCCGCCGCCACCGCCGCCCAAGAAACCCTTCGGCAAGCGCAAGGTCCCAGCCGCGCCGCGCCGGTCGAACTGGTTCCTGCGTTTCCTCGGCGGTGTCTTCGCGCTCGGCGTGCTCGCCCTCATCGGTGCCGGCGCCGGCGGCTACATGCTCTATCAGCGCTACTCCGCCGATCTGCCCAACCCCGACACGCTCGCCCGCTATCAGCCGCGGGTGATGAGCAGGGTTTATGCCGGCGATGACCGGCTGATGGCCGAACTCGCCACCGAACGCCGCATTTTCGTGCCGGTGGGCGCCATCCCGGACATCGTCAAGCAGGCCTTCATTTCCGCCGAAGATCAGAATTTCGCCATCCATACCGGCTTTGACCCGATCGCCATCTTGCGCGCCGGCATCACCGACGTGATGCAATATGGCAGCGGCCGCCGACCGATCGGGGCGTCCACCATCACCCAGCAAGTCGCCAAGAACATGCTGCTAAGCAATGAGACCTCGATTTCCCGCAAAGTGCGCGAAATCATCCTCGCGGTGCGGATCGAGCAGAGCCTGAGCAAGGATCGCATCCTCGAACTCTATCTGAACGAAATTTATCTCGGTTTGCAGGCATATGGCGTGGCATCCGCGGCCCAGGCCTACTTCAACAAATCGCTGGCTGAACTGACCTTGCCGGAAGCCGCTTTCCTCGCCGTGCTGCCCAAGGCGCCCAACAATTACAACCCGTTCCGCTTTCCCGATGCGGCCCGCGCCCGCCGCGATTGGGTGATCGACCGCATGGCCGATGACCGTGCCATCACCCGCGCGCAGGCGACCGAGGCCAAAGCCGCCCCGATCAGCCCCGCCCAGTTCCGTCGTCCGGAAACCGTGACCGGGGCTGAGTATTTCGCCGAGGACGTGCGCCGCTGGTTGGTGGAAAAATACGGCGCCGACATGACCACCCAAGGCGGCCTGGTGGTGCGCACCACGCTCGATCCTGCCCTGCAAGCCGCGGCCGACCGGTCCTTGCGGGACGGTTTGGTGCGCTATGACCAGCGTCGGGGCGGCTGGCGTGGTGCGGCCACAAGGCTCGAACTCGGTGCCGGCCTGCGCAATGGCTGGGCGACGGTGCTGGCATCCGCGGCCAATCCGCCCGGCCTGCCGCCGGAATGGCGCATGGCGGTGGTGCTCGAAACCGGGGATGCGGAAGCAAAACTCGGCGTGCTCAATCGCCCTGTGCCCGGCGCGCCGGCCCAGCCGGTGGTGCTGCCGATGCAAATGGCTGACCTCGCCTGGGCGCGCCCACGGGTGGATGACAAGATCGGCGCGGCGCCGAAGAAAACCAGCGACATCTTCAAGCCGGGCGATTTGGTGATGACCGAACTCGCCCCCGCCATCCCGGTGCAAGGCCGCACTGCCGGCCGGCCGGAGCGGCTGCTGCTGCGCCAGATCCCGACGGTGCAGGGCGCCCTGGTGTCAATCGATCCTGCCAATGGCCGGGTGCTGGCAATGTCGGGCGGTTGGAGTTTCGAGACCAGCCAGTTCAACCGCGCCACCCAAGCCAGCCGCCAACCAGGGTCGAGTTTCAAGCCGATGGTCTATTTGACCGCGATGCAGAACGGCATTTCGCCGTCGCAACGCTTCCTCGATGCGCCGTTCGTGGTTGATAATGGGGCTGCCGGCAAATGGCGGCCATCCAACTACGAACAGGATTTCAGCGGTCCGGTGCCGCTGCGGGTGGCGCTGGAAAAATCGCTCAATCTGGTCACTGTGCGGGTCGCCGATCGGGTGGGGATGGAAAAAGTCGCCCAGACTGCGATTGCCTTCCACATGGTCGACACCATGCCGCTGGTGCTGCCGGCGGCGTTGGGCGCGGTGGAGACCACGGTGATGCGCGAAGCCGGCGCCTATGCCAGCCTTGCCACCGGCGGGCGCGAAGTGATCCCGACCTTGATCGACAGCGTCCAGGATCGCAACGGCACGGTGATCTGGCGGGCGGCGTCTGGCGCCTGCGCGGGCTGCGACGATCCGGCGGCGAAACCGGCGATATCGGACGATCGCAAGCAGATTTCGGACGCCCCGAGCGTGTTCCAACTGGTGACCATGCTGCAAGGCGCGGTCGCCCGCGGTACCGGGTTCCCGGCCGGTAACGGCTTGGGTCGCGCCATCGCGGGCAAAACTGGGACCAGCCAGGATTTCTCCGATACCTGGTTTTCCGGCTTCACCCCGGACCTTGCCACCATCGTTTGGGTCGGGTTCGATACCCCGGCGCCGCTTGGCCCCAACGAAACCGGCGGGCTGGTGGCAGCCCCGATCTGGCATGATTTCATGGCGATCGCCCTGAAGAACCGCCCGAAGCTGACTTTTCCAGTGCCGCCCGGGGTAACCCTCGGGTCCTGGGACAGCGGTGCTGGCACCGTCACCGACGCGTTCAAACCCGGGCAAACTCCGGGCGGCTCAACCAGTGCCGCCGATCCCAAGACCACCACGACATCGACCGCCGACAGCGCCGGCAAGCCGCGCGCCGGCGGAGTGGACAGCGATCTGGGCGGCCTGTATTAGCCCCAAATGTCCGCAGAATCCGCTACCCTCAACGATCAGATCAAGCAGTCCGTCGCGCTGCTGAGGAGGCATCTTTGACTGGGATGTCGCCAATGCCCGCCTTGAAGAACTGAACCACCGCGCCGAAGACCCTGATCTTTGGAACGACGCGGCCAAGGCGCAAACGCTGATGCGCGAACGCACGCAGCTGGCGTCCGGGATCGGGGGCGTGCTGACGCTTGAAGTCGATGTCGCCGATACGATCGAACTGATCGAGCTTGCCGAAGCCGAAAACGACCTGGCCATGGCCGCCGAGGCGCACGCCGCCCTCCGCGCGCTCGCCAAGGAATCCAAGCGGCGGGAAATCGAAAGCCTGCTGTCGGGTGAGGCTGACGCCAATGACTGCTATATCGAATTGAATGGCGGCGCTGGCGGGACGGAGGCGCAGGATTGGGCGCAGATGCTGATGCGGATGTATTCGCGCTGGGCCGAACAGCGCGGCTACAAGGTGCAGTTGTTGGAAGAATCCGAAGGCGAACAGGCCGGGATCAAGTCCGCGACCTTGCAAATTTCCGGGCATAACGCCTATGGCTGGCTGAAGACCGAAGCCGGCGTGCATCGGCTGGTGCGGATCAGCCCGTTCGACAGTGCGGCCCGGCGACAGACCAGCTTCGCCAGCGTCTGGGTTTATCCGGTGGTCGATGACACGATCGAGATCGAAATCGATCCGTCGGATTTGCGGGTTGATACCTATCGCGCGTCAGGCGCGGGCGGCCAGCACGTCAACAAGACCGAATCGGCCATTCGCATCACCCATATCCCGTCCGGCATTGTCGTTGCCTGCCAGACCGACCGCAGCCAGCATCGCAACCGGGCGACAGCGATGGCGATGCTGAAATCGCGCATGTACGAAGCCGAGTTGCAAAAGCGTGAGGCCGCTTCCAACGCGACTGAGGCCGCGAAGACCGAAATCGGCTGGGGGCACCAGATCCGCAGCTACGTGCTGGCGCCCTATCAGATGGTGAAGGATTTGCGGACCGGCGTCGAAAAGGGCAATCCAGACGCGGTGCTGGATGGCGGGCTGGATGATTTCATGGCCGCTTCCTTGGCCGCCCGGGTGGGCGCGACGCGAAGTGCGGCAAGCGCGCAGGCGGAGTAAAGTCAACGATCATACTCTGAACAAAAAAGGCCACCGTCCGAAGACGGTGGCCTTGTTCTTGACCCGGCGCTCGCTTCAGGCTGATTTGCGGCGGCGGGATACGCTGAGACCGAACAGCGCGACGCCGAGCAAGGCCATCGAAGCTGGTTCGGGCACGCCATTATCCACCTGCGCGTCCGGCGCGGTGCCGGCAACAAATGCTGCGGGCAGCGCATTTCCC
>JANXRN010000453.1 GCA_025352995.1 Acetobacteraceae bacterium | reverse complement strand
TCGCCGCCAGCTTGAACGATCGACCGCGCAAAACCCTGGACTTCGCAACCCCGAACGAGCAATTCACAGCCTTGCTGGCCGCACAGGCGCCGGAAAACAATACGCCAGGTGCGGGTGTTCGCTCCGAAACTTGAATCCGCCGTTCTTTTTGTTCACAAAAAGAACGCGCTTCCTACCCCTTCCCTTGTGCGTTAACCTTCCCCCAAGGAAAACACGTCCATGTCGGGATCAACCCGTCGCGCCGCACTGATCGGTGCCGTCGCACTCGCCGCCCCCGCCATAGCGCAGGCGCAACGCCGCGACCCACGGGTCCTGCGCTTCATTCCCAATACCGGCCTGACCGTGTTGGACCCGGTGTGGACGGCGTCACTCGTCACCGGCAACCACGCCTACCATGTGTTCGATACGCTGTACGCTACCGGATCAGACTGGAAGCCATCGCCGCAAATGGCGGCCGGGCACGTCGTCGACAGCGAATGGCAGGTCTGGGATATCACGCTGCGCGACAATTTATGGTTCCATGACGGCACGAAGGTGCGCGCGCAAGATTGCGTTGCCAGCGTCAAGCGCTGGGCCCGGCGCGACGCGTTTGGCGCGGCCATGCTGGCGGCGCTTGATACGATCGAGGCACCGGACGATCGCACCATCCGCTTCCGCTTCAAGCGCCGCTTTCCCCGCTTGCTCGAAGCGCTGGCGCGCACCTCGGCATTGCCCTGCATGATGATGCCGGAGCGTTTCGCCGTCACCGACCCATTCACCGCGCTGACCAAGGCTGTCGGTTCGGGTCCATATCGCTTCGCCGCCGATGAATTCAACCCCGGCGGCTTGGCGGTTTATAAAAAATTCGACCGCTACGTGCCGCGCCAGGAAAAGGCGGACCGCACCGCAGGCGGCAAGATCGCCCATTTCGAGCGGGTGGAGTGGCACACCATGCCCGACCCCGGCACTGCGATTGCCGCGATGCAGTCCGGGGAAATGGATTGGTGGGAATCAACGCCGGCCGATTTGCGCGAACTGGTGCAGAAATCCCGCAATCTTCGGCTTGAATCCAAAGACCCGTTCGGCTGGATCGGCATTTTGCGCTTCAACCATCTGCAAGCGCCATTCAACAACATCAAGCTGCGCCGCGCCGTGCTGGCCGCCGCCAACCAGACCGATTTCATGCTGGCCGGCGCCGGCGAAGGGGCCGAAGCCTGGCGCAAATGCCGCGCCTATTTCCCGTGCGGGGCGCCGAACGTGACCGAGACCTTCGGCACCCCGGCTATGCCGATGCCGGAGAACCTCACCGCCGCCAAGCGCGCCATTGCCGACGCCGGCTATAATGGCGAGAAAATTGCGCTGTTGGTGCCCACCGACATCCACCACCACGCCGCCTTCGGCCAGGTCAGCGGCGATCTGCTGCGCCGGCTTGGCATGAACGTCGATTTCCAGGCGATGGATTGGGGCACCATGATCCAGCGCATCACCAATCGCGGCCCGGTCGATAAAGGCGGCTGGAGCCTGTTTCACACCGCCGGCGCGATGGTCTCGATGGCCACCCCGGCGCTCAATCTCTACGTGCGCGGCATGGGGGAAAAAGGTTGGACCGGTTGGTACGCCAAGCCGGAGATCGAGGCGCTGACCCAGGAATGGCTCGACACCCAGGCGGGCGCATCCGAACAGGGATTGTATGACCGCATCCAGCAGGTGCTGTTTGACGATCCGCCGTTCGTGCCACTCGGGCAATACACCACCTTCGCGACCTATGGGCGGGATATCAGCGGCGCGTTGCCGGGGATCGGGTCTTATCCCTGGAATGTGCGGCGGGGTTAGGAAAGCGGGCGCTAGTGGATAGAATCTGACGAAAAGGGCCGTCAGCTTCTATCCACTAGCCTTTGGTTTGGTGGAACGGATCACCTAACGCTCGGGTAGTGAGCGTTAGGATCGCACCACTAGCGTTATACCAATCGTCGGCACTTTCGACTCATATCGTTCTATGCAAATCGTCTAAACATTCATTCGATGGTTCCGTTCAGCATTTCGCTGTGACGGAGGCATCGATGTCAGCTCCGGTTAAGATCACGCGTATGGATCATACTGCGTCGGCGCTGCCATCATCA
>JANXRN010000452.1 GCA_025352995.1 Acetobacteraceae bacterium | reverse complement strand
GCGTAGCGCGCGTTGCTGACCGGAACGACCAATTGCGGGCCAGCCATGGTGGCGATCTCGGGGTCCACATTGGCGGTCGCCACGGCAAAGGCGGTGGGCGCCGGACGCAAATAGCCGATTTCGGTCAGGAATCTGGTGTAGGCTGCGGCGTCGAAAATCTGCCCGCGCCGCGCCAGATGCCAGGCATCGATGTCGGCCTGCAAACGATCGCGCTCGGCCAGCAATTTGGCATTGCGCGGACCGAACACCGCCACCAGCCGCTCGACCCCCGCCCAGAACGCGTCCGGCGCCAGACCGGTGCCCGGCAGCGCCTCGCTATCGATAAAGCGTTTCAGCACCGGCGCAATTTGCAGCCGACCCGTGATCTCGTGGCTCATCCCGTCATTCCTTCGTCACATATGCGGAGGGGTTTTTGCCTCACGCGGTGGATTTGTCGAGTGCCGGGCTGGGCTGCCAGGCGCGCAGCATGTCGATGGCGGACCGGAAAACCATCTGCACCTGGGACGCGCGCTCCGCCAGTTCGGCCCCGGGATGGGTAGCGGCGCGGCGTAGGGCCTCGGCGGCGGTGGCCAAATGGGGCAGGCCGAGATTTTCGGCCGCCTGCTTCAGAAGCTGGGCCCGATGCAGCAGCAGGTCGGTGCGCCCGCTTTCGGCCAATGCCACCAGCGTATCAACCTGGCGGCTACTATCATCGATGAACTGACGCACCACTGCCTCGGTCGCTGTCGCCCCGATTTGCTGGACCAGCAGGTCGAGCCGGCTGGCGTCGAACACATCAGTTGCCGTCGGCGGTGCGGCGGGGCTTTCCGGCGGGCGTGGTGCACCGTCGGTAACCAGGGAAATCGCCGCTTCCAGCCGCGACAAGGTGATCGGCTTAGTCTCGAAATGGTTCATCCCGGCGGCAAAGCAACGTTCGCGGTCGGCGGCGAGCAAATTGGCGGTCAGGCCAACGATCGGGATCGCCGCCCTTGTGCCGGGCAAGGCGCGGATCGCAACGGTTGCGGCAATGCCATCCATTTCCGGCATCATCACGTCCATCAGCACCATGTCGAAATTGCCGGCGGCCACGGCTTTCAACGCCTGCGCCCCATCTTCGACCGCGGTCACCGAATGGCCGAGCCGTTCCAGCATGCGGGTCGCCACCAGCCGGTTGGTCAGATTATCTTCGGCGACCAGCACCGCGAGGCCATTTCCGGCGGCCACCGGCGCGGGCAGGGTTTGCGGCATGATGACGGGCTTCGCAGAAATGGTTGCCTGGATGCGCAGCCGGATATCGAAGCGGAAGGTGCTGCCGACCCCTTCGGTGCTTTCGACGCTGATATGGCCGCCCATCTGCTCAATCAAGCCCCGGCTGATCGCCAGCCCCAAGCCGCTGCCGCCGAAGCGGCGCGAAATTGAGCTATCGACCTGGGTGAATTCTTTGAAAAGCTTGGTGATTGCGTCGGGCGGGATGCCGATGCCGGTATCGATGACCGCGAAACCCAGCCGGATCGCAGGGCCCGCGTCGGTAATTTCGGTGCGGATGCGCTGGACGACGACGGTCACGCTACCGGCGCTGGTGAATTTGATGCCGTTGCCAACCAGATTGAGCAGGACCTGGCGCAAGCGATGCCCGTCACCGAGCAGATTGGTGGGAATATCGGCGGCGATTTCGTGGGCCAGCGCCACCCCCTTGGCCTGGGCGGAATGGGCGACGATTTCCAGGCTTTCGCGCAGCACCTGGCCGAGATCGAGCGGGGCTTCTTCGAGATCGAGCCTGCCGACATCGAGGCGGGAGAAATCAAGAATGTCATTGATCAGTTGCAGCAGATGCTGGGCGCTGTCGAGCACGATGCGCACGTAATGGGTTTCGTTGGCCGCCAAATTCATATCCATCAGCAGGCCGGCCACGCCGATGATACCGTTCATCGGGGTACGGATTTCATGGCTCATCACCGCCAGGAACTCCGCCCGCGCGCGCCCGGCGGCTTCGGCGGCGTCCCGCGCCATCGCCAGCGCGCGTTCATTGCGGCGGCGGTCAGTGATATCGGTATAGGTCCGCACCGCGCCACCGTTGGGCAGCGCCTCGCCACGGATTTCCAGCACCAGCCCGTTGGGCCGCACCCGTTCGCGCGCTTCGGGCAGTAGATCGGGGATGCCGGTGCGCAATACCTCAATAATGCCGGGCGAAACCTTGTCTGGCGGGCCGAATTCGCCCTGCGCCAGCTGCCAGCTGACAATGTCGCGGAATTTGGTTTCCGGGCGCAGCAATTCCGGCGGCAAGCCCAGCAGTTCGGCGGCGCGTCGGTTCATCACCGGCATCCCGCCGCTCGGGTCGATCATCATGATGCCCTGGCTGATATTTTCGAGCGTCGCTGACAGCGCGCGCTGCGATCCGGTCAGCCGCTGATGCTGGCGCAGCATGGTGAGCGCGCCGAGCAGCAGCAGCAGCATGATGGCAACGGCTGCCGACACGATCAGCCGTGCATGCCCGCGATAGGTTGCGAACGCCTCGCCGACATTCAGCCCGACCAGAACGGTCAGCGGGTAATCCGCCACCCGGTTATAGCTGTAAAGCCGCATGATGCCGTCATAGGCGCTGGCGCCACGAAACTGGCCGCGTTCGCGTTCGCCGATCAGCAATTCCTCGGCAGCACTGCCGCGATAAGGCTGGCCGATGACATTTTCCGCGTTCGGCACCCGCGCCCGCACAATGCCGTCAGTGCCAAGCACCACCACGGCTGCGTGGTTGAGGTCGAGCGCGTCGTAAAAACGGGTGAAATATTCCAGGGTGACGGTCGCCACGACGATGCCGGCGAAGCTGCCACCCGGTCCGGTCATCCGGCGCGTCAAATTCAGCACCCAGCGCCCGTTGCCGCTGGCGCGCACCGGCAGGCCAATGCGCAGGCGGTCTTCGGTGGCGCTGCGCTGCATCTGCATCACTTCGCTGTCCGACAGATCGACTTTGCCGGACAGCGTGCCAAGGTTGGTGCTGCGCAAAGCCCCGGCGGCATCGAGCACTGAAATGCGCACCGATGGCCGGCCGGCGACCGGGCCGCTCCTGGTCCATTTGGTCAGGTCAAATCGTTGCGGGTCGGCCATATAGCCGTCGCGGACATAAATCAGCGTCTGATCGATCGCTTCCAGGCTGCGCTGGATATTTTCGGCAAAGCCGAGCGCGAGATTGCCGGTCTGGGCAAAGCTGCCGTCTTCGGTCTGGCGATATTCGCTGGCGAGATGGACATAAACGCTGCCGGTCACCAATCCCACCGTCACGAGAATGGCGACCCCGTAGGCGAGCCAGGACGGGGCGATGGCAACCGTCGCACTGCGCAGGCGGGAGATCAGCGAGGGCACGACCCGGTTCAATGCGGATCGGCGCGTGGGTCGAAGGCGGATTGCAGGCCATCCCCGACGAAGTTGATGGCAATGACCGCAATCAGGATGGCCGCCCCCGGATAGACCGCGAGCAACGGATTGGACGCCATCAATTCCTGCGCGTTGGTCAACATGCTGCCCCAGCTGGTCGACGGCGGCTGAATGCCGACGCCAAGGAAGCTTAGCGCGGATTCGGTCAAAATCACGCCCCCCATGCGCAATGTTGTCGCAACAATAATCGGGGTGACGGCGTTGGGCAGCACATGCACCCATAAGACCCGCCACGACGACGCGCCTTGGGCACGCGCGGCAAGGACAAACTCGCGCTCGACCAAGGACAACGTCGCCGCCCGCACCAGCCGGGCGACCGTGGTCCAGCCCAGCACGGTGACGATCAGGACAATCCGCCAGTAGCCGGCATCGCCCGAGCGGACGAAATTCTCGCTGAAGCCGAGCTTGGTCAGATCGAGCGCTGCCAGAATGATCAGCACTGGCAAGGCGGGGAGCGCCAGCATGAAATCGGTGAAGCGCATCAGCACCATATCGATCCGGCCACGAAAATAGCCGGCGGTGGCGCCGATCATGGTGCCAACGAAGCTGGACCCGAGAGCTGCGAACAGCCCGATCGACAGCGACACCTGGCCGCCGCGCAACAGCCGGGTGAATTCGTCGCGTCCGGCTTCATCGCTGCCGAGCCAATGCTGGGCGTCGATCGGGTCAAACCGGCTCATCAAATCGGTATCGATGCCGGTAACGCCGAACCATTGCTCGATCCACGACGCCGAAAAACATAGCGCATAGAGCGTGAACAGCACCGCCAGCGCCGCAAGGGCGACGTGATCGCGCGCCAGCCGGCGCCAGCGCAATTGCCAAACGGAAACCGCAGCTTCGGTCATCGCCGACGCTTCCCAAGGCTGATGCGCGGATCGAGCCAGGTATAGGCGATGTCGGCGAAGATGTTGGCGATCAGGATGGTGCCGGTTACGAACAGCAGGCAGACGAGCGCGAGATTATAATCGTTGCCAAGAATGGCTTCGAGGATCAGCCGCCCCATGCCGCGCCAGGCAAACATCGCCTCGGTCAGCGCCGCGCCGGAAAACAAGCCGCCAAGCTGCAAGGCCACCAACGTCAGCACCGGGATCAGCGCGTTGCGCAGCGCGTGGCGGACCAGCATGCGCCGATCGGTGAGGCCCTTGGCGCGCGCCGTGCGGATATAATCCTGGCCGAGAACTTCAATCATCGCGGCCCGGGCATAGCGCGCAAGCCCGCCGGTTTCGACGATCACCAAGGTCATCACCGGCATCACCAGATGGGCGAGCATGCCGCCCATGCCCTGTTCCGGGCGCGGCATGCCACCGGCGGGCAGCCAGCCGAGCCGGACGGCAAACAAATAGATCATCAGCAGCCCGAGCCAGAAGCTCGGCACTGAAATCCCGGCGAAGGCGAATAAATTGATAATCCGATCGATCCAGCTACCGCGCTTCAGGGCGGCGATGGTGCCGAGCGTGACGGCCAGAATGGTCGAGATCACGAAGGCCGCCCCGGTCAGGATCAGGGTGTTGCCAAGGGCGGGAATGATAATGTCGAGCACCGGGCGATGCTGAATGCGCGAATAGCCGAAATCGCCATGCATCGCGGCAGTCAGCCAGGTCCAGTAGCGCGAGGTGATCGGCAGATCGAGGCCGTACATCGCCCGTAACAGCGCCATTTGCTCGGGCGTAGTTTCGGGGTTGGCGTTCATCATCAGATCGATCGGATCGCCCGGCATCAGCCCGATCAGGGCGAAAATCACGAAGGATTTCAGCAGCAGAACGATGCCGGCGCCGGTCAATCGGCTGGCGAGGAAGCGACCCATCACGCGGCTCCCAGCGGGTGGTGGCAGGCAACATCGTGGCCGGCGCGCAATGCGCGCAACGCCGGGGCTTCGGTCGCGCACAGGCTGGTGGCGGCGGGACAGCGCGGATGAAACGCGCAGCCGGGCGGCGGCGCCAACGGGCTTGGGATATCGCCGCCGAGCGCGTCACCCGGAACCCGCTTGCCGGTGCCGATGCGCGGCACTGCGGCGAGCAGGGCGGCGGTGTAGGGGTGCGCCGGGGTGCTAAACAGCGCATCGACGCTGGCGACTTCGACGATACGGCCGAGATACATCGTCGCCACCCGGTCGGCGACATGATGCACGGCGGCGAGGTCATGGCTGATGATGAGATAGGCGAGGCCGAGCCGGGCCCGCAGCGCGGCTGCGAGGTTGAGCATCTGGCTTTGGATCGAAACATCGAGCGCCGATAGCGGTTCATCGGCAATGATCGCACGCGGACCGGGGGCCAATGCGCGGGCAAAAGCAATGCGCTGGCGCTGGCCGCCGCTGAACTGATGCGGATAGCGCCCGGCGGCGTCGGGTGACAGGCCGACCAGATCGAGCAGTTCGGCGACCCGTTCGCGCCGGCTCGCCTTGGTGCCAATGCGGTGAATATCGAGCGGTTCGGCAATGATGGCGCCGACCGGCAGGCGCGGATCGAGCGAGCCGAACGGGTCCTGGAATACCATCTGCACTACCCGGCGCATCGCCAGGGTCTGCGCCGCGGTCATCGCAGCGGTATCGCAGCCATCGAAGCGCACCGTCCCGCCGGCGATCGGCACCATGCCGAGCAAGGCGCGGGCGAGGGTGGTTTTGCCCGAACCGCTTTCGCCAACCACGGCCAGCACTTCGCCGGGCTGGAGGGCGAGGCTGACCGCGCGCACGGCTTGCACCTGCTGGCCCGGGCGGAACCAACCTGCGCGGTCGCCGAAGCTTACGGTGAGGTCAATGGCTTCGAGAAGCGCGGTCATGCCGCAACCCGAATGCAGGCGGCGCGCTGGCTGGGGCCAAGGGCGACCATTGGCGGGACAGCGGCGCGGCAATCCGGAATCACCAGCTTGCAGCGCGGCGCGAAGGCGCAGCCCGGCGGGCGATTGCGCGGATTGACCGGGCTGCCCTCAATCACCGGCAGGATTTTCTGGCGGTGCCCGATATCCGGCAAGGTGGCGATCAGGCCTGCGGTATAAGGGTGGGCGGGCGCGGTCAGCACAAGCTGGGCCGGCCCGGTTTCGACCGCGCGGCCAGCATACATCACCATGATGTCGTCAGCGACCGCGCTGACCACACCGAGATTATGGCTGATGAAAATCATCGCCATGCCGGTATCGCGCTGCAGTTCGAGCAGCAGATCGAGGATTTGCGCCTGCACCGAAACATCGAGCGCGGTGGTCGGCTCATCGGCAATCAGCAGGCGGGGCTTACAGGCAATCGCCATGGCGATCATCACCCGCTGGCGCATGCCGCCGGATAATTCATGCGGAGAGGCGCGGGCGCGGCGCGCCGGATCGGCGATGCCGACCCGTTCGAGCAATGCCACCGCCGCACGCGCGGCATCTGCGTCGCTGGCGCCTTCGTGGACGATCAGCATTTCGCCGATTTGCACCCCGACCGGGACCACCGGGTTGAGGGCGGTCATCGGTTCCTGAAAAATCATTGCCATTTCGGCGCCGCGCAGCTGTCGGCGGGCATCGTCCGGCATGGCCCGCAAATCCTGGCCGGCAAAGCGCAGTTCGCCGCCGATCGCATGGGGCTTGGGCGCGAGGCCCATGATGGCGAGCGCCGTCATCGACTTGCCGCAGCCGCTTTCACCAACAACGCCGAGCGTGCGGCCGGCAGACAGGCTGATATCCAGCCCGGCAATCACCTCCACCCGGTCATGCGCTGGGCCGAGCTTCACCGTTAGTCCGCGCGCCTGAAGGAGCGGTTCGGTCAACGCGGGGCCGACATCGTCGGTCGCGACCTGGGGGGAACGATCATCATGGTACCTATTTGCCGTGCTGCGCCTGCCGCGTAAACTGGCGCGGCGTCATCCAGGAAGTCCATCCCATGAACCGGTCGCGCGTGCGTGATTTTCTCTCCGCCATCCTGGTCGCCCTGTTGGCCTGGGCGGTTCCCGCCACGGCCCAGCCTAAGCGCGACAGCCTGACAATCGGCATGGTGGAATTTCCCCAGGACATGCACCCGCTCATCACCAATCAGTTGGTGCGCAGCTACATCCATGGCTTTGCCCGCCGTCCTGTCACCCGCTTTACCGCCGAAGGGGTGCTGATTTGCCTGCTGTGCACCGAAGTGCCGTCGATCGCCAATGGCCGCGCGACCGTGACCAGCCAGCCGGATGGCAAACAATCCCTGTCGGTGCGCTTCACCTTGCGCCCGGGGCTGGTCTGGGGCGACGGCGTGCCGATCACCAGCCGCGACATTCTGCTGGGTTTCAACGCCCTGCAGATGTTCAGCCCCGAACCCGGATTGATCGGGGTGAAAGTTATCGACGACGCTAATTATACCGTGGAGTTCGACACGGCGCGCTATGATTTCGATCGGCTCAGCCCCGATCCGCTGCCCGAACATCTCGAAGGCCCGATTTTCCGCGCTGCCAGGGACGGGCTGGAATATGGTCGCCAGTCGCTGTTCAACCGCGCGCCAACCACGCCGGGCCTGTGGAACGGCCCTTATCTGGTGGATCGCTTCACGCCGGGCGAAGTGGCGGGCTTCAAGCCCAACCCGCGCTGGGATGGCGCCAAACCGGAATTCCAGAAAATTACCCTCAAGCTGATCGAAAATACCGCCGCCCTGCTCGCCAATTTGCTGTCGGGTGACATCGATCTGTCCAGCGGGTTGAGCTTTGATCAGGCGCTGGCGCTCGGCAAGGACCATGGCGATCGGTTCGAGGTGCGCTTCGTCCCGTCGCTGAGCGTGGCGATGATGGTGCCCAATTTCAGCAACCCGCAACTGGCCGACAGGCGGGTGCGCCAGGCGGTCCTGCTCGGGATTGATCGCAAGACGCTGGTGACCAAATTATTCGAAGGGCATGTTCCGGTTGCCGATGGCATGCTGGCGCCAGCCGAACCGAGCCGGGACCCGAACATCAGGAAATACCCGTACGATCCCGCCCGGGCGCGGGCCTTGCTGGCCGAGGCTGGCTACAAACCAGGCCCGGACAAGATCCTGGTCGGGCCGGACGGCAAGCGCCTGTCGATCGACCTTGCGGGCGCGTCTGGCGTGCGGCTGATCGAACTGGTGGAACAGGTGATCCAAAGCCAGCTGCGCGCGATCGGCGTTGAAATCCTGGTGCGGAACGAACCGCCGCGGGTTTTGCTCGGCGAAACCGTGCGCAAGCGGACGTTTCAGGGCCTGATTACTTTCACATCCTTGCCAGGGCCGGATTGGATTCCCTATGCGCGCTTTCATTCCAGCCGCATCCCGTCGCCCGCTAACAATCTCGGCGGCAGCAATTACGGCGGCTATAATAATCCGGCGCTCGATGCGGCGTTGTCGGCGGCGCAGATTGAGCTCGATCCCGCCAAGCGGCAGGTGCTGTGGAATGAAATCCAGGCAATCGAGGCCGATGATCTGCCGGTGCTGCCGCTTTATCATCCGGCGGCGGTGTTCATTCAGCCGCGCTGGATGACCGGGATATTGCCGCCGAAGTCGCTGAACTTGCCGTCTTTGGCGGTGGAGGATTGGAAGGTGAAGTAAGCAGTTCTTTTTGTCACTTTGGTAAGGTCGCCGCAGGACTGCGGAGAGCACGAGCCAACGGCCAGGAATAGATAAAGTTTTTTTGCTTCTTTGTTTTCAAACAAAGAAGATCCTTTCTTAAGTTTTTCTGGAGACCAGTTGTATGGGCACCAACGCATTCGGCCAGTCGCTGCGCAGGAAGGAAGATCAGGCGCTACTGATCGGGCAGGGCCGCTTCACCGCTGACCTGCTTCGGCCGGGCATGGCGGTGGCAGTGATGATCCGCAGCCCGCATGCGCATGCCGAAATCACTGCGATTGATGCCGAGGCAGCGCGCGCGCTGCCCGGCGTTCTGGCGGTGTTGACCGGGGCTGACTATGCGGCGGCAGGCTTGGGCGGAATACCATCGGGCAGCGACCTGGTGCGGCTGACCGGGACGCCAGCGGATCAGGGCTTTGCCTTCCGGCCCAAGCATCCGGCGCTGGCGCAGGGGCGGGCGCGGTTCGTTGGCGACACGGTGGCGATGGTGATCGCGGAGAGTGAGGCGATTGCGCGCGATGCGGCGGAACTGCTGGTGATCGAGTACGAAGGTCTGCCGGCAGTGGTGGCGACCGAGGCTGCGATTGGCGGGCCGGCGGTGTGGGATGAAGCACCGGACAATGTGTGTTTCACCTGGTCGGCGGGCGATGCGGCGGCGGTTGATGCGGCGTTTGCAGGCGCGGCGCATGTGGTGCGGATGGATAGCCGCAATCCGCGGGTGCAGGTCGGGTCGCTCGAAAATCGTGGGGCGATTGGCGAATGGAACGCGGCGACCGGGCGCTACACGCTGACATCCGGCACCCAGATGCCGCACGGGATCAAGGACGCGCTGGGGCAGGCGTTTGATGAGCCGGCGGAGAATTTCCGGGTTGTCGTCACCGATGTCGGTGGCAGTTTTGGTATCAAGAACGCGCTCTATCCCGAGCAAATTCTTGTCTTATGGGCGGCAAAGCGGCTCGGCCGGGTAGTGGCTTGGGTGGGGGAGCGGGCGGATAGTTTCCTGTCCGACTACCAGGCGCGGGACAATGTTTATACCGGCGAGTTAGCGGTTGACGCGGTGGGGAGTTTTCTGGCGCTGCGCGTGACCTCGACGGCAGCGATCGGGGCGTATCTGGCGCCGAAAGGGCAGCTATCGCCAACCTCGAACTGGCCGGCGCTCGCGGGCGTGTATCGATTTCCGGCGATTGCGGTGACGGTGCGGGGCGTGTTCACCAACACCGCGCCGACCGAGGTTTACCGCGGCGCTGGTCGGCCGGAAGCGGTTTATTTGCTGGAAACCCTGGTTGATCATGCGGCCCGTGCGTTGGGGATGGACCGGCTGGAACTGCGCCGGCGCAACATGCTGACGCCGGCGGAATTGCCGTTCCGCACCGGCTTGGGGCTGAATTATGACAGCGGGGACTTCCCGGTGATGATCGACACTGCGTTGCAGCGGGCTGATTACACAGGATTTCCAGCGCGCCGCGCCGCATCGGACAAATTGCGCGGCATTGGCTGGGCGCATTACTGCGAACGGGTTGCGGGGTCTTGGGACGAACATGCCTGGCTCGAACTGCGCGCTGATGGGCGGGTGACGGCGCTGCTCGGCACCCAGTCCAACGGGCAGGGCCACGCCACCGCCTATGCGCAGTTGATCGCCAGCCAGTTGGGGCTCGATCCGGACGATATAGACGTGGTGCAGGGCGATACTGACCGGATTCCGTCCGGGCATGGCACTGGTGGGTCGGCATCGATCCCGATTGCCGGCGCGGCGTTGGCCGAAGCGTCGCGCGATCTGGTGAAGAAGGCGCTACCGCTGGCGGCGGACGTGCTGGAAGCCGCTGAAATTGATATTGAGTTTGCCGAGGGCAGCTTCCGCGTCGCCGGCACGGACCGGGCGATCGGCTGGAAAGATGTCGCGTCCGGCCTGGGCAATAAAATGCTCGAAGGCCAAGGCTGGTGGAAGCCGACCGGGCCGACCTTCCCCAATGGCTGTCACGTTGCCGAGGTCGAAATCGATCCCGAAACCGGGGCATGGCAGCTGCTGAAATACACCATGCTGCATGATTTCGGCCGGGTGCTGAATCCGGCGCTGCTCGAAGGCCAGTTGCAAGGCGGGGTCGTGCAAGGCTTCGGCCAGGCGTTTGGGGAGGCTATTCGCCACGACCCGGACAGCGGCCAGTTGCTGACCGGATCGCTGATGGATTACGCCCTGCCGCGCGCCGATGATCTGCCGGCGATCACGCTCGAAACCCTGCCAACCGCCGCGCCCACCCACCCGCTCGGCATCAAAGGCTGCGGCGAAGCAGGGGCGGCTGGCGGGGCGCCGGCCGTGATGAACGCGCTGATGGATGCGCTGGCGCCACTCGGGGTGGTGCATCTGGATATGCCGGCGACGTCCGAGGCGGTTTGGAGAGCAATTCAGGAGGTGCGCGCATGATCGTCGAAACCAGTTCCGGTAAAATTGCCGGGCTTTCAGCCCGGAAGGCCACGCCTTCCTCGGCATTCCCTACGCCGCGCCGCCTTTGCCGCCGCATCGCTTCCAGCCGCCGCGCCCGGTCGCGACGTGGGCCGGGGTGCGGGACGTTGCGCGTTTTGCCCGGCAGGCGGCGCAGTTACTGTTTCCGTTCCTCGACCCGGCGCTGGCGGATGATCCGTTTCACGACGCCAACCGCGCCTTCCATGCCGGCGTGGCCGATCCGGTGACGCCATACGGCGAAGATTGCCTGGCGCTTAATGTCTGGACGCCGTCGGCCAACGGCGCGCGCCCGGTGATGGTGTGGCTGCATGGCGGCGGCTTCGCCTCAGGCTCGGGCAGTTGGGGCGTGTGGACCGGGGAAACGCTCGCCGCCCTGCAAGATGTGGTGGTGGTGACGCTCAATCACCGGCTCAATATTTTTGGCTATTTGTCGCTGCTCGATCACGGTGGCAGCGCCAATGTGGGCATGCTCGATATCGTCATGGCGCTGGAATGGGTGCGCGACAATATCGCCCGCTTCGGCGGGGACCCGGGCAATGTCACCCTATTCGGCCAGTCGGGCGGGGGGATGAAAACCGGCACCTTGATGGCCATGCCGGCGGCCAAGGGACTGTTCCACAAGGCGATCATGCAATCTTGCCCGCCGCTGCTGGCCGTGCCGCGGGAGCGTGCGCGCGAGGTTGCCGACCGCGCACTGCACGCTTTGGGCGGCGTTGACGCGCTGCAAACTGCCCCGGTTGCCGCGCTGCTCGCAGCGTTTGCGGCCGCCGGGGAAGGCAGCCCCGGCGTGCCGCGCCAGTTCGGGCCAGTGGTCGATAGCGTAACCCTGCCGCGCCACCCGTTCGCGCCCGATGCATCGCCGCTCGCCGCTGGCATTCCTTTGCTGATCGGCGCGACGTCAGACGAAATCACCAGCCTGCAAGGCTTCCGCGATCCGTCGATCATCACCATCACCGACGCTGAACTGCCGGCCCGGGTGGCGGGCTTCTGCGCCATCGATGACGCCAGCGCCCTGATCGGCGCCTACCGCGCCGCCCGGCCTGACCGCAGCCCAGCCCAACTCTACGCCGCCATCGCGTCCGACCGGCAATTCGGCTTCGGCGCCATCCAACTCGCCGAACGCCAATCCGCCCACGCGCCGGTCTTCGCCTATCGGCTGGAATGGCAAAGCCCGGTCGCCGGCGGCCGCTTTGGGGCACCGCATAATCTCTGCCTGCCAATGATCTTCGGCCGCGACCGCGCGCCCGGCGTGACCGGCGCCGGCACGGGCCACCACGCGCTGGCCGCCAGCATGCAAAACGCCTGGGGGGCGTTTGCCCGCACCGGCGCCCCGGGAGGGAACTGGCCAGCGTTCGACGTGAAAGACCGGGCGACGATGATGTTTGATGCCGAATGCCAGGTGGTGCGGGATCCCAATTTTGCCGAGCGATTGGCGCAGGCGGCGTTGCGGGCGCGGATTTGAGGGAAGCATGTTCTTTTTGTGAACAAAAAGAACCAAAAAAACTTTCTCCTACGGGACTGCCTGGCCGTTGGCTTGGGTACTTCTCTAGAAATATATTGACATATTAAGTTAAATAATATAATCAGACCAAAATGTTCACATTCGTTCCCTTTCTCACCTTGCTGCAAGCGGCGATTGCCGTTGCGTCAGAGCGCGACCGGAGCATGCCGATGTTTTTCATCGGGCTGTGGAACCGTGTCGGTCGCATGCGCCGGCGGTTGGAAAAGCTGATCGCGCTGTGGCGGGCGGGAATGCTGCCGAAAGCGCGGGAACGGGCGTCACGGGCCGGGCAGGCGAACGCTGGTGGCGCGCAAACATTCCGTGCGCCGACCAATCATGGATGGCTGTGGCCGAGGATGCCGCAGGCGGGGCAATACGCGGCCATGCTGGCGAATATGCTGACGGATGAGGAGTGCGCCCGGTTTGTCGCCGAGGTTCCCGCAGCCAGGAAGATCGTGAATGCGTTGGAGCGGATGTTGCTGCCCACGCCGGGAAAGCCTGCGCCGACGATGAAGCGGGAACAGGTTTGGCCCCCGGCGGCGTGGCAGGCGGCGGTCCGGCAGGCAGGGATGCATGTCGGCCCAACCGGTCGGTTAGAATGGAATTAGCGGTTTTGGGGTTGGTGCGTCTTAAATGTTACGATATCGAAATAAATTGCGAATATAACCAACCCTTCCGGCAGGAAGTAGCGTTGGAGAAAGTTTTTTTGGTTCTTTTGTAACTGCCCAGGTTCTCCCTGAATTTTGCCGCCGGAAGACTTCAGGCAAGTAATACCAATCGTCGGCACTCTCGACTCATATCGTTCTATGCAAATCGTCTAAACATTCATTCGATGGTTCCGTTCAGCATTTCGCTGTGACGGAGGCATCGATGTCAGCTCCGGTTAAGATCACGCGTATGGATCATACTGCGTCGGCGCTGCCATCATCA
>JANXRN010000417.1 GCA_025352995.1 Acetobacteraceae bacterium | reverse complement strand
GCTGCCATCCAACGAAGGCCGCGGCTACGTGTTGCGCCGGATCATGCGCCGCGCCATGCGCCATCTGCACATGATGGGCCCGCGCGATCCGGCGATGTTCCGCCTGGTGCCGGCGCTGATCCGCCAGATGGGGGCGGCCTATCCCGAAATCGTCCGTGCCGAAACGCTCGTGAGGGACACGCTGAAGCTGGAAGAAACCCGCTTCAAGACCATGCTCGATCGTGGCCTTGGGTTGCTCGCCGAAGAAACCGGGCGGCTGGCCGCGGGCGCGGCGCTGCCGGGCGGGGTCGCGTTCAAGCTTTACGATACGTTCGGCTTCCCGCTCGATCTGACCCAGGACGCGCTGCGCGAGCAGGGCAGGGCGGTTGATACCGACGGGTTTGATGCGGCGATGGATGATCAGCGCCGCCGCGCCCGTGCAGCCTGGGCCGGCAGCGGCGAAGCGGCGACCGAAACCGTGTGGTTTGAAATCCGCGAAAAACTCGGCGCGTCGGAATTCCTCGGCTACAGCACCGAAACGGCCGAGGGCGAGGTCACCGCTTTGGTGGTTGGCGGCCATCCGGTCGCACGGGCAGAAGCGGGGAGTGAGGTTGCGTTGCTGCTCAACCAGACGCCGTTCTACGCGGAATCGGGTGGGCAGTTGGGCGATCACGGGGTGATCAGCGGGCCGGGATTCCGGGTGCAGGTGACCGACACCCAGAAAAAACTCGGGGAGCTTTATGTGCATCTCGGGCTGGTGACCGAAGGCGCCGTGGAACTCGGCAAGCCGGTGGTCGCAACCGTCGATCACGCGCGCCGCACCGCGATCCGCGCCCATCATTCGGCGACCCATTTGCTGCATGAAGCGCTGCGGCGGCGCCTCGGCACCCATGTCCAGCAGAAAGGCAGCCTCAACGGGCCGGATCGGCTGCGCTTTGACGTGTCGCAGCCAACGCCGATCGGGCGCGATGATCTCGCCTGGGTGGAAACCGAGGTCAATGCGCGCATTCGGGAAAACACCGAAGTGCGCACCCGGCTGATGACGCCGGATGCGGCGGTGGCCGAGGGCGCGATGGCGCTGTTCGGGGAAAAATATGGCGACGAAGTTCGCGTCGTCAGCATGGGCGTGGGCGAAGACGGCCGGCCGGCCTGGTCGATCGAACTGTGCGGCGGCACCCATGTGCGGCGCACCGGTGATATCGGGCTGCTGCGGATCGTTGCCGAGGCCGGCGTCAGCGCCGGGGTGCGCCGCATCGAAGCGGTGTGTGCTGAAGCCGCGTTGGCCTTGGTGAATGAAACCGATCGCCGCCTGACCGATGCCGCAAGCGCCCTCCGCGCCAGCCCCGCCGAACTGCCCGACCGCATCGCGGCGCTGATGGAAGACCGCCGCAAGCTGGAACGGCAAGTGTCCGACCTGCAGAAGAAACTCGCGACCGGCGGGGCGGCGTCTGGGATCGAGGATATCGGCGGGGTGAGGCTTGCCGCCCGCAACCTCGGCGACGTGGCGCCACGGGAATTGAAGGGATTGGCCGAGGCGATCCTCGTCAGCCTCGGCAGCGGGATTGCCGCGTTGGTCAGCAGTGCCGAAGGCAAGGCGAGCATCGTCGTCGCGGTGTCGCCCGACCTGACCAACTCGAATAACGCCGTCCAAATGGTGCAGTCGGCCGCGGCCGCGGTCGGCGGCAAGGGCGGTGGCGGCCGGCCTGACATGGCGCAAGCCGGCGGGCCACACGGCGACAGGGCGGAGGACGCGTTGAACGCGATTAGGGCGTTTCTGGAACGCGGACCGGCGACTGGATGACGATTTTATTGCGGGCGATGATGTCCTGAAACGCGGGATCGGTGGTGACGAAATCCACCACATCCACCCGCCAGGGTAGGTCGGACTCGGAAAAATCGTCTTTCAAAGCCGCGATCACGCCCCAGCCGGGGGGGGTGCCCGAAATGACCGCCAGATCGAGGTCGGAGTACGGCTTCACCCGACCGCTAACCCGCGATCCAAAGGCCCAGACTTCGAGGGTCGGCACATGTTTTTGCAAAATCCTGTGCACCATCGCCCATTGCTCTGGGGTGATGGCGATGGCGGGAACGTCAGTCACGCCAGCCTTCGCTGCAATTCGTCGCGCAGAAACACCGCGTCTGCCAGAAAGGCGGGAATGCTTGCCACAACCTCGCGTGCCTTGGCTTCATCGTAGGTGTGGCTGGTCATGCCGCGCAGCGCGCGATATGTGCGCCAGACTGGCCAATCACCGCGCAGCAAACCGTGTTCATTCCCAATACGGATCAGGTCAGCGAAGTTCAACTGGTCGAATTGATCGGTCAGCGGTGATTCCATTTCCAGGTAGCGCTTCAGCATTTTCCAGCACAGTTCGTAGGTGAATTCGAAGCGCTGGATCAGCCCGTCCCTGATCTGCAGGTCGCTGATATCGCGTTCGTAGCGCGCCAATCCCTCGGCGAGCCGCGCGACCGCGTTGTCCAGACTGCGTATATCGAGCGTCACCCGAGCCTCCCTTGCTGGGGCAATCATACCACGGCCCCCGATTGACCCCCACCCCCACCGCCGCCACACTCGTGCGCATCTTTCCGGAGGCCCCCTGATGCAAAACACCGAAGAAATCTGGCGCCATGTTGACGCGCGCGCGGCCGAGTTCACTGCCCTTGCCGATCGGGTGTGGGAAATCCCGGAGCTCAATTTCCAGGAAGTGAAATCGGCCGCCGAGCACACCGCGATGCTGCAAGAACAGGGCTTCCGGATCACCGAAAACATCGCCGGCATCCCCACCGCGATGATCGGTGAATGGGGTGATGAAGGC
>JANXRN010000406.1 GCA_025352995.1 Acetobacteraceae bacterium | reverse complement strand
GCACATGGCCATGAACCTCATCCGATCCGCCGCAGGCAAAGACAGCCTAAAGGTCCGACGAAAGGCCGCAGGATGGAACCATCAATATCTTAAGCAGATCATCACCAGGACTGCTTAAAGACGTTCAAGCGATTCCCCTGGCGCGCCAGGCGGTGATGGCGGCGGTGGCGATAGTGATGGCGCCGCCGACGCACACGGCGGGCCCCGCGCCGATCAGGGCGGCGGCGACGCCGCTTTCGAAGTCGCCGAGCTCGTTCGATGAATTGACGAAGACCATGCGCACGGCCGCGATCCGGCCGCGCATATGGTCGGGGGCGAGCAGGCGGACGATGGCCTGGCGCACCACGACGGACACGCCGTCGCAGGCGCCGGTGAAGAAGATGGCGGCGAGGGACAGCAGGAAGCTGGTAGACAGCCCAAAGACGATGATGCCCACGCCAAAGCCGGCGATGGCGAGATGCAGCGCAAGGCCGGCGTGGCGGCGCGGCGGATAGCGCCAGGCGATTGCCATGGCGAGCACCGATCCGGCCGAGGCGGCGGCGCGTAACGCGCCGGCGCCAGCTGAGCCGACATGCAAGATATCGGTGGCAAATAATGGCAGCAGCCCGATGACGCCGCCGAAGAAGATCGCGAACAGATCGAGCGCCATTGATCCAACCAGCCGTTGATCGGCGAAGACAGCTTTGATGCCCTCGGCGATGTTGACCAGCAAGCGGGGGCGGGGACCGGCGGCGGTGCTGGTCGGACGGCTCGGCACGCCGAGCACCAGGAAGCCAGCGGACAGTGTAAAAATTCCCGACAAAATCGGGAAGGCGATGGCTGGTCCGACGAAATCGTACACCAGCCCCCCGAGCGGCGCGCCGATCAGGCCGGCGATCTGGCCGGTGGAGGCAAGCAGGGATGCGCCGCGCAGCGCGTGTTCGGCGGGCACGACTTGGGCTTCAAGGCCGGCGCTTGCCGGATTGGCAAAGGCGCCTACGACCCCGATCAGGAAGGAAATAGCATAGAGGAGTATCAGCCCTTGGGACGCTGGCAGGGTGGCGATGGCGGCCATGCCCAGGGTCAGCAGCGCCATGGCGGCGCGGGCAATGATGACGATCGCGCGCCGGTTATAGCGGTCAGCGACGTGGCCGCCGAACAGCACCAGCCCGATGGCCGGCACCGCCATGGCAAGCCCCATCCAGCCGAGCGCCAGCGGATCGTGGGCAAGCTGATAGACGGCTATGCCTTGCAGCACCGCAACGGCTGAAAACGCCAGCCGCCCAAGGGCCACGGCGGCCAGATAGGCACGAAATCCGGGAAGGCGGAGCAATTCAAGGTCCGATTCGGTAATGCGGAGGCTTGACCAGCCCCTGCCTGAGCCACATCTTTACTGCAGAAATGGAGGGGTGCCATGCCTGACGACGCCGTGCAACCGACCGAGACCTTGCCGCAAACCGATGCCGAATGGCAGCGCCGGCTGACGCCGGAACAATTCAGCGTGCTGCGCAAGCACGCCACCGAACGGGCGGGCACCTCGCCGCTGAACGCCGAAAAGCGCGCCGGCATGTTCGCCTGCGCCGGCTGCGGGCAGGCGGTTTACCCGGCCGATACCAAATACGAAAGCGGCAGCGGCTGGCCGAGTTTCTACGCGCCGGTTGACGGATCGGTCGCCACCACGACCGATCGCAGCTGGTTCATGACCCGCACCGAGGTGCATTGCGCGCGCTGCGAAGGGCATTTGGGCCACGTGTTCGAGGATGGACCAGCCCCAACCGGGTTGCGGCATTGCATCAATGGGGCGGCGTTGAAGTTTGTGCCGGAGTAGGTGCCGACGACGACACTATCCGTTGCAACCCGCTGTTTTTTTTGGCACTATACCTTCCGAAACGGTCCGGCATGCGGGTTGGTGCCTGCATCAATAGCATCCGCGCCTGTTTGACCGGGTTTTCAGTCCAGCCGTCGGAGAATTTGATATGAACAAGTTGATCGCAGGGTTCATTTTTGCCGGGTGTGTGATGTTATCGGGGCTCGCCAATGCGCAGCCGCGGACCTGCGTCGCCGTGGCCGGCAGCCATGTGCAGTACAGCCAATCCCAGACGACAAATTTGTTGACCGGATCGCTGGCCTGTTACCCGACCGCATCGCCATTCAGCAATCAAGAAGCGCATTACGCGAGCGGCACCCTTGGTGACTACAAGAAGGGCCCGGCGGGAGCTGGCGTTGTCGATCCGACCCTGACCAATATCGGCAGATGGGCAGTCGATGGCGCCGGTAAAGTAACCTATAATTATACGCCGGGGACGACCTACAGCTACTTCGTCTTCGGGCCTAACGGCACAAACCCAGGTAACGGCACGTATGATTTCTGCATCGCCGTAAACGGGACGCCCGTGGTCATCCGGGTGGTCAAGAACTCGACCGGGCCCTGTTGAGCAGCGCAGATCGACGTGCGAAAAGCTGAATCGTTCCAGTTATTTGTCGGAGAACTTTACAGTAACGGTTTGGTTACAAACCACAGTATTGATTCAGTTGGCTTTTTTTCCTGGCACGCAATTTGCTGTCGTTTGTAGTCAAATGTTGAAGTGGAATTGCGCTCCGGCCGATTTCGCCCAACCGGGATGAACCATCGCCAACACTGCAAGCTGGGATTTGATCATGAACAGGTTTATTATCACCGCTTTAGCCGCCGCTGCTTTCGGCTTGGCGTCGAC
>JANXRN010000387.1 GCA_025352995.1 Acetobacteraceae bacterium | reverse complement strand
ACATCATTGCGGCGACGCTGGTGGAAAAATCTGAATAACTGCGCGGGTTCTTTGTTAAGCAAGGCTCCCAGTCAAGGAAAATCAGAAGGTAAGCAGTTCTTTTTGTGAACAAAAAGAACCAAAAAAACTTCATCCATTCCTAGCCGTTGGCGTGCGTCCCCCGGAACAGCGGAGCGCTCGGAACCAAAGTGGAAAAGTTTTTTTGCTCCTTTTTTTTCAAAAAAAGGAGTGCTTTCTTGGCTTTGGTCTTCCTACGGCAAGATTCGGCGAGAACCCGGGCAGTTAGCGTCGCCTATTCGGTCGGCGGCGGCGCTTTCTTCACCCGCAGCCGCCGCAGCCGTCGTGCATCGGCGTCGAGCACGCGGAATTCGATCCCGGAGGGATGGCGCAGCACTTCGCCGCGGGTCGGCACCCGGCCGGCGAGGGTAAACACCAGGCCGCCGATCGTATCGATATCGGCTTCGCGTTCGTCATCGGTCAGCACTGTGCCCAAACGGTCCTCGAACGCTTCGATCGGCAGGCGGGCATCGATGTCGAGCGTGCCGTCAGGGCGTTCGGTGATCATCGGCCCGGCGACTTCGTCATGTTCATCGGCGATATCGCCGACGATTTCCTCCACCAAATCCTCAATCGTCACCAGCCCGTCGATGCCGCCATATTCATCCACCACCAGCGCGAGATGCATGCGCGCCTGGCGCATTTGCAGCAGCAGGTCGAGCACGGGGATTTGCGGCGCGACGAGCAGCGGCTTGCGCATGATGGCTTCGAGCTGAAAGGCCTCCGGCCGGCCGACATAGGCATAGACGTCCTTGATATGGACCATGCCGATAATGTCATCGAGCTGCTCGCGGAACACTGGCAGGCGGGAATGGCCTTCGGAGCGCAATTGTTCGAGCGCCTGATCGAGGGTGACATCGACCGACATCGCCACGATATCGGCGCGCGGCACCATCACATCATCCGCGGTCATGCCGCGCAGGCGCAGCACGTTGGCGATCAGCGCGCGTTCCTGGCGATCGAGATCGGGCAATTCGCCAGGGGTATCGGGCGCGTCTTCGGCTTCCTGGACCAGCTCGGCGATGCTGTCGCGCAAATTATGTTCCGGGGCGCGATGGCCAAGCCGGTGGCGGATGCGGCCGATGATGCCGGCGCGGGTGCCGCTCATCGGGCGCGCCACGGGTTGGGCACGCCGAGGCGGGCGAGCAGGCGGGTTTCGCGCATTTCCATCGCCCGCGCGTCGCCGGCGCGGTCATGGTCGAAGCCTTGCAGATGCAGCATGCCGTGAATGACCAGATGCGCCAGATGGTCGGACGCGCGCTTGCCTTCTCGCCTAGCTTCCGCCGCGACCACGCCCGATGCCAGGATGATGTCACCCGGTTCAAAGGTCAGCACGTTGGTCGCTTTGTCGCGGCCGCGATGCCGCGCGTTAAGCCGGCGGACGGTGGCGTTGTCAGCCAGCAGGATATTTGCAGCCCCGCCGGCCACTGAAGCCGCGCGGCGGGCAATGGCTTGCGGGTTACGAACCAAGCGGTACCAACTTGGGTCTTGCACTGCGACACTAATCCCCGCCTGGGCGGGGCACCTAGAAGAACTCGGGTCCATTTACGTCCCTGTGTGATCGGACCGGCGCGCGCTGGTCTCTTTTTCCGCCGCCGCGCGGGCATCATAGGCTTCGACGATACGGCCGACCAGCGGGTGGCGCACAATGTCGCCACGATCGAAGCGGTTGACCGCGATGCCCGGCACGCCTTCAAGCGTGTCGAGCGCGTCCCGCAAGCCCGACCGGATGCCATTGGGCAAGTCGATCTGCGACAAATCGCCGGTGATCACCATCCGGGTGCCTTCGCCCATCCGGGTCAGGAACATCTTCATCTGGACGGCAGTGGTGTTCTGGGCTTCGTCCAAAATCACAAACGCATGGGCCAAAGTGCGGCCACGCATGAAGGCCAGGGGGGCCACTTCGATCTCCCCCCGCTCCATCCGCTTGGTCACCTGATCGCCCGGCAGCATATCGGCGAGCGCGTCGTAAAGCGGACGCAAATAGGGATCGACCTTTTCCTTGAGGTCGCCGGGCAGAAAGCCGAGCCGTTCGCCGGCCTCGACCGCCGGGCGCGACAGCACGATGCGATCGACCTTGCCGGAAATCAGCATGGCGACCGCCTGGGCGACGGCGAGGTAGGTTTTGCCGGTGCCGGCCGGGCCGATGCCGAACACCATCTCATGCTTGGACAGCAAATCCATGTAGCGGGTTTGCCCCGGGCTGCGCGGGCCGACCGCGCCGCGGCGGGTGTGGATGGCGGGCAAGTCCGACAGCGGCAAACGCGGGTCTTCGGCCTCACTCATGCGGATTGCCGCGTCGATGTCGCTGGCGCCGATCGGCTCCCCGCGTTCGATCCGGCGGTAAAGCCCGGTCAGCGCGGTTTGCGCCTGTTCAACCCGCGTCGCATCGCCGGCAATCGCCACCCGGTTGCCACGGCATGACAATCGAACCCCAAGGCCCTGCTGCAATCGCACCAGATGGCGGTCATGGTCGCCAAGCAGCACGGCGAGCAAGGCGTTGTTATCGAAATGCAAGGTGACGGCGCGGCTGTCGGGCTGGGTCGGCCGGGGCGCCGGTGCGCTGATGATCTGGGTCAAGCTTGGGCTAACTCCTCAACAAGGGTTCCAGCGAGCGAGCTTGGTCGTCCGGTGCTGATATGCACCGGAATTTCGCGGCCGATCAGGTCGGTCGGGCCGTCGAGATGGACAGGCTGCAGCCAGGGCGATCGACCACCGATCTGGCCAGGGCGCCGGCCGGGATGGGTGATTAGCACCTTGATGGTCTGGCCTTGGGTGGACAGGTTGAAATCGGCCTGCTGCTCCCGCAACAACGCTTGCAGGGTTTGCAGGCGGCGATCTTTGTCGGCCTCCGGCACTTGCAACGGCGCGCCAGCGGCCGGGGTGCCGGGCCGGGGTGAATATTTGAAGCTGAAAGCCTGGGCAAAGCCGACGGTGCGGATCAGGTCGAGCGTGGCCTCAAAATCCGCCTCCGTTTCGCCGGGATGGCCGACGATGAAATCCGATGACAGCGCCATGTCGGGCCGCGCGGCGCGGAGTTTGCCCACCAGCGCGAGATAGTCGGCGGCGGTGTGGCGGCGGTTCATCGCGGCCAGGATACGGTCAGACCCGGACTGCACCGGCAGATGCAGGAACGGCATCAGTTCAGGGACCTCGCCATGGGCGGCGATGAGATCGTCATCCATGTCGCGTGGATGGGACGTGGTGTAGCGAATGCGGTCCAGCCCCGGAATTTTGGCGAGCAGACGCACCAGCGCGCCGAGGGTGGCCGGTTCGCCGTCGGGCCCGATCCCGTGCCAGGCGTTGACGTTCTGGCCAAGCAAAGTGATTTCCCGGCTGCCTTGCGCGACCAGGCGACGCGCTTCGGCCAGGATGGCGGCAACCGGGCGGCTTGATTCCGCGCCGCGCGTGTAGGGCACCACGCAAAAGGAACAGAATTTGTCGCAGCCTTCCTGGATGGTCAGGAACGCGGTGATGCCCTGCGGCGCTGCGGCTTCGGGCAGATGGTCGAACTTATCTTCCGGCGGGAAGTCGGTTTCAATCACCGCACCACCGGCGCGCGCAGCACGGGCGACCATTTCGGGCAGTTTGTGATAGGTTTGCGGGCCGAGCACGATATCGACATAGGGCGCGCGCGCCAGGATTTCAGCCCCTTCCGCTTGCGCCACGCAGCCGGCAACGGCGAGCACCATTTTATGCCCGGCTTCGGCCCGCGCATCTTTCATCACCCGCAGACGGCCAAGCTCGGAAAACACTTTTTCCGCTGCCTTGTCGCGGATATGGCAGGTGTTGAGGATGATCATGTCGGCGTCGTCTGGGGTCGGGCTTGGGACGTACCCGAGCGGCGCCAGGACATCGGCCATGCGACCGCTGTCGTAGACATTCATCTGGCAGCCCCAGGTGATCATGTGCAGGCGCTTGGTATCATTCATCGCATGTCCCTTGCCGCATCCCTGATAATCGGAGCGGAGAAGGGTGCAGACATCGCTGCCCCGGACCAAAGGGTCAAGGTCAGCTGGGTCAATGCAGCATGGGCGGGGCTTGGTGCGGCGTCGTGGCCTCCTGCGATCGGGCGGAGTTTGGCAGATGGAGCGGTAGGCTTGTCAAGCGAAAGCGTTGTTCTTTTTGTGAACAAAAAGAAGACACTTCCTTAAGCGTAAGCTGCTTCGCCAAATTCCGCCTCGGGCCGCGCCTCACTCACCGGCCGATTTTGCCGCAGCGTCGCCGCCCCGTCCGCCACCGCACGATAGGTCGCAGCCGTTAGCGCCTTGCGCGACGCGAAAGCTTCCGGGTTCATCGGCGTGTGCAGTAGCATCGTCGCGCCCATGTCGGTCATTTGCAGCAACGGCCAGGCGTGGCTGGCGAGGTTCATGTCGCCATACCAGGCGAACACCAGCCGGTTGGATCGGCCGACCGGCATCCCGGCGAGGCGATCAAACACCAGCGACACTGGCTGCACCAAAGGCGGGCGGTTGGCAGCGCCGGTGGGCGCCTCGGCGAGCGACAGGAACGCCGACCGGAACGGCATGACGCGCGATCCATCGGATGACGTGCCTTCGGGGAACAAGATCAGGCTGTCACCGCTGTCGAGCCGTTCACGCATCGCATCACGCTCACCGGCGGTGCGGGTGCGCTGGCGCGATGTAAAGGCGGTGCGGCCGAGGCGCGCGATCCAGCCGATCAGCGGCCAGGTGCCAACTTCGGACTTGGCGATGAAGCAGGCATCAAGCTGGGCGCCGAGCACCAGCACATCGAGCCACGAGGTGTGATTACAGACATAAATCACCGGGCGGCCATCGGCGGTGCGATGGGCGGGGGCGCCGATGGTGCGAACCTTAAGGCCGATAAGCCAGCACAAGCTGCCCCAGTAGAAGCGCGGGAAGGCGCGCTTGGCGGCGCCGAGGCCGGTGCGGCCGGGTATTGGCAACAGGATTGCCTGGATCGCCATCGCCATCACGGTCCAGATCGCCACCACCACCAACCGTCGCACCGCGCGGATGACGCCAAAAACCCGCCAACGCGGTGGTAGCGGCGCCAGCACATCGGCCGGCAACATGGCTTGGCGCAGTTTGCGGCGGGGAACAGCGAGATTCATACGCACGCATTACGCCAGCGGCCCGCGCCGAACAATGTCGAAACGATGACGGTTGCTTGAAGCTCTTGTGGCAGTCACCGCAACAGCCGGAGTGGCTGCGCGCGGCCGAGCTGATCAGGTGGGCGCGGGGTTGATGAGGGCGGCGGCGGTCTTGGTCGCGGCCATCCGCGATGCCCAATCATTCGGCGGGCTGCCATTGGCGCGCTTGGTGTCGTCGTCGTTCACCCAGGCATAGATGATGATCTTGGCTTTCAGGTGGTAGCGAAAGAACAGCCGGTATTGCTGGAAGAATTTGGCGCGGTGTCAATGGGTGAAGGCCACGCCGAGTGGGCCGCCCTGGCGATAGGCGGGGTTGGCCGGGTTTTGCGGGATGTCTTCAAACGCCAGTTTCAGAATCGCCGCGAGGCGTTTGGCGCAGTTCTTCTTGCGGAAATTGATCCTGTCCTTGCGGCGGGCCCGTTCGATATCAGCGACGGTTGCAGCGATCTGATCGAGAAACAGCGGATGAACCAGGATTGTCCATCCATTGACGGCCAGTGCCGTCGCGTGCGGCATTATTCGTCGTCGGCAGAAAG
>JANXRN010000384.1 GCA_025352995.1 Acetobacteraceae bacterium | reverse complement strand
CTATGAACTTGTCCAAGCTCACAATGGCTGCCTTCACCTGGAAGTCGAAATTGCCGGCCGATCTGCCCATGCGGCGCGACCATCGACAGGCGTTGATGCGTTGGAAGCGGCGAATTCGATTCTGTCAGCGCTTTATGGGTGGCGTAAATCGCTTGCGACCCGCATCTCGGCGATTCCCGGCATTGGTGCACCACAGCTGACGGTGGGGCTAATTTCCGGCGGCACTAACACCAACGTAGTGCCAGACCGGGTGGTGTTGCGCATGGATCGCCGCATCGTCCCGGATGAAACGCCTGAGGCTGCCGAAGCCGAGTTACTTGCCGTCATCACATCCGTCGATATCGCCCCGGCGCAAATCACGATTCGCCGCATTCTGCTTGCCCGGCCCCTGACTCCTACGCCTGCTGGCGCGGTGCTGACCGAGATTTTCTGTCGTCACGCCAGCGCTGTCATGGGCGTCCCGGTCGTCGCGGCCGGCGTGCCACTTTACACTGACGCACGGCATTATGCTGCCGCTGGCATCCCAGTCGTTTTGTATGGCGCTGGGCCGCGCAGTATCGAAGAAGCGAACGCACACCGCGCTGATGAGCGTGTAAAGCTTGACGATTTGTTCAAGGCAACCGAAGTGGTGGCCCTCAGCTTGGCCGAATATCTTGGCCGCACCGACGAAAGTCCATCTGCATGACCACACCCATCAAGGTCCTTGGCATTCCCGGCAGCCTCCGCGCCGGATCATTCAACCGCATGGCGCTGCGCGCGGCGGGTGAACTTGCGCCCGAGGGCATGATTTTCGAAACCTGCGAAATTCGTGAAATTCCGATGTATGACGGTGATGTAGAAGCGGCCGAAGGACTGCCGGACAGCGTCAAGGAATTCCGGGCCAAAATTCATGCCGCCGATGCGCTGGTAATCACCACGCCAGAATATAATGCCTCGATCTCTGGCGTGTTGAAAAACGCCATCGACTGGGCAAGTCGTCCGCCGCAGCAACCCTTCGACGGCAAGCCGATTGCCATATTGGGCACCAGCCCTGGTGCGTTGGGCACGGTGCGTGCCCAGGCGCATTTGCGGCAGATTCTTGCCAACCTTAATGGCTTGGTGTTGGTGCAGCCCAACGTGATGATCGGTGGCGCGGGCCAGCGTTTCGACGCGACTGGTGCATTGACCGATGAGGCCACGCGGGAGTTCGTCCGCGGGCTGATGGCAGCGTTGCTGGTATATACCCGCAAGATGAAGGGGTAGTCGCTTAGCCCTTGTAGGATAGCAACGGATCAGCGGCCCAAGGGCACGGCCGTCGATCCGTATGCAGACCGTTTTTTAGCCGCTCTAGGCGATCGCCGTCGGCACGCAGAACGCGAAGTCGCAACCACCATCAGCTTGGGTGACTTGCTCGACATACAACCGCAAATAGCCACGGTCCGAACCCTTGTGCGGCGGAGGCTTCACCCAAGTCCGGCGGCGGTCTGCCAGCTCCGCATCTTCCACCAGCAGATCAATCCGTCGCTTGGTTGCATCCAACCGGATGCGATCGCCATTGCGTACCAGGCCGAGAGGCCCTCCCGCCGCAGATTCCGGGGCAATATGGAGCACGATGGTGCCAAATGCTGTGCCTGACATCCGGGCATCCGATATCCGTACCATGTCCTTAACACCCGCGCGTGCAAGTTTGCGCGGGATTGGGATATAGCCGGCTTCGGGCATTCCAGGTGCGCCGATCGGGCCGGCATTGCGCAGCACCAGCACATCATCGGCTGTGACATCGAGGTCGTCGCTATCCAGCCGATTGGCCATATCCTCCAGCCCGTCGAAAACGACTGCTCGGCCTTCATGGTGCATCAGTGTTTCCGATGCGGCCGAGCGTTTGATCAGCGCGCCTGACGGCGCCAGATTGCCGCGCAAAACGGCCAGGCCGCCGCCGACGGCAATGGGATTGGCAGCGGTGCGGATCACGGTCTGGCCTCGCACCGTTTCAGCGCCGGCAATGGCGTCAGCGATCGTGCCGCCGGTGACCGATAACGCGGAGACATCGAGATGGGGTGCGATCTCGCGCAGCAACACCGGCATGCCACCGGCCCAGTGGAAATGCTCCATATAATGGTCGCCGCTGGGCTTGAGATCGACCAGCACCGGCACCTCTAACCCCAACTGGTCGAATTCTTCGAGATCGATCTTGATTCCCAAACGCCCAGCAACAGCGGTGAAATGGATCAGAGCGTTGGTTGAACCGCCAATTGCCTGTAGTACCGTCAATGCATTCCGGAAGGCGGCTTTCGTCATGATATCGCTAGGTTTGCGTCCGGAGGCGGCGAGCCGCACCGCCGCCGCGCCTGATGCCTCGGCAGCACGGATGCGGTCTGCATGGGTCGCGGGAATGCTGGCCGCGCCGGGTAGGCACATGCCGAGCGCTTCGACCATGCAGGCGACGGTGCTCGCGGTGCCCATCACCATGCAGGTGCCTTTGGTCGGCGCCAGGCGGCCGGACAGCACGTCGATTTCAGCCTCGTCAATTTCTCCGGCGCGGAACTTGCCCCAAAGCCGGCGGCAGTCCGTGCAGGCGCCCAAAACCTCACCTTGATGGTGACCAACCAACATGGGGCCAGTTGGTAATACGACCGTCGGAATATCAGCACTTGCCGCGCCCATTAGCTGCGCTGGCAAGGTCTTGTCGCAGCCCGCGATCAGCAGCACGGCGTCCATTGGCTGGGCGCGAATCATCTCCTCGGTATCCAACGCCATCAGGTTCCGCAGAAACATGGATGTGGGATGCGAAAAGCTTTCAGCGATTGAAATCGTCGGGAATTCCATCGGCATCCCGCCGGCCAGAAGCACGCCACGTTTGGCCGCGACAATCAGGTCCGGCACATTGCCATGGCATGGGTTGAAATCGCTGAAAGTGTTGGTGATGCCGATAATCGGCCGATCAAGCGCGTCGTCAGTGTAGCCCATCGCCTTGATGAAGGCGCGGCGTAGGAACAGCGAGAACTCAGCATCACCATAGGTCGCGAGGCCGGCACGCAGGCCGGTCGGCTTCTTGTCAGTCATCGCCTATTCGGCGGCGAGACGGGTGATTGGCGCCAGGCCCGGCACCGGCGCGTGGGTAATCGCGCTCATCCGTTCGCGCACATTGGACAAGGTGGTTGTAAGCTCCACAACGTTTGGATTGGCACGCATTGAGGCTACAATCGGCCCGCCAAGGTAGGCTTCTGCCTGGGCGAGACTCTCGAACAAATAGACGCCGCCGACGCAATTGGGTTCGAGGCCATCGAGCCAGACTTTCCAAACCAGACCGTCGACGGAAAGGAATTTCTCGCCAGTAGCATCGGTATAGCGTGCTTCCCATTGGGCGGGGTTGACGTTCTGGAAGCGATAGTTGACTTGCAGGATGACCATTTACGTTCCCTCCAGTTGCATGGTTTGCGCAACTCTATGGCGGCTAGCAGTTTGATACAACAAAGTCGGATAGGTCGCCGAAGATCTCGGCAGGCTATGGATAAATCGCAAAATGCGATAAAATTTTTTGCAAAATGCAACTTCGGCAGGAAATTAGCCCCAATTCTCATATATTGCAGTGCAGCATGACGCGAGATTCGGGATTTACGCTGGCACGCGGTTTGCTCTTGCTCTGGTAGGTCTGTCACCCCGCAGCTCACTTCCAGGGATTGTTTAGTATGTTCGCCCGTCTCCGCTCAACTCTGATCGTTCTGGCTACCTTCTTCAGCGCTACAACGGTGTCGGCGACAACGATCAGCTATGATACGCGGGCCTATACCGGTGGCGCGCAAAGCTCGGCCGCCAGCTACGCGGCGACCGTCGAAGCTCTGGTGGCGACCGCGTTCACCAGTGGCTATGGCAGCACCACGCTCAACCTGTATGACAATATCAGCAATAATCGCATTTTCGGTGGAACGCAGAGTAACATCGCCTCGCGATCGGTATTCGATTTCGGTTCTACCACCGCGGGAAGCTGGGATTTTCGGATCGGTGTTGATTTCGGCCTGGGCGGCGCGGTGTTTCTTGATGGAGCCGCGCTAACCTATCGGGCGACCGATATGTGGTGGGGTGGTACCTATTCAGCGACGCAGAGCTTCGCGGTAACCGCACCCCTTGCCGCGGGAAATCATGAGTTGAAGGTTTATGGCCTGGAGGGCTGCTGCGACGGCGGGATGCAGGCACAATTTAGGGCGCCGGGCGGTAACTGGACGGTGTTCTCGGCCAGCGACACCCTCAACTTGGCTCCCGCATTCTTGACCAGCCACTCCCAAACTGCGGTTCCGGAACCGGGAAGCATGGCGATGTTGGGGCTGGCGATTTCGGGCTTCGTATTGATCCGCCGCCGCGCCTCGGTCTGACGTTAGGCGACCAACGCGCGTTCGATTTGTCCAAACACATCCGCAAGCGCCGCCAGTTGCGCCTTCACCAGAATGGCTTCTGTCGCATCCGCCACCGGCGCAATGGCCCGTATTGTCGCTTGCAAGATAATCTTGTTCCCGCCAGCGCGCAGATCAATCACGACTACCGCGATCGCGGCGTGGGCAGTTTTGGTGAGCAGGTTGACCCACAACTCGGTTAGCTCGCCCTCGATCGCGAGGGTTGCGGGCGCCCGGCTACCCGGTGCGACCACACCAGAAAATCGTCCCGATGCGCCGAGCCAGCCGCGTAGTGCGTCTTCGGCCCCTCGTGCGGGCAGGACGGCCCATTCTTCATAAAAAGCGGTGCGAACGCTGCCATCGGGCTGGACGGTTTGCAGCCCCCGCGCATCCAGGCCCGGACCCGCATGAAATTCGCGAATCTCCAGCACCCCCGCTCCCGTGCGTGGTGGTAACACCGTGGGGCGGGGCACCAACAATGGCCATTGCCGCCGTTCGGCGTAGGGACGCTCCGATAAGCCGCAGGCGGCGAGCACCAGGGGCAGGCCGAATGTTAAAATATGCCGGCGAGGTGTCATCGTTTGCCTTCCAAGGGCGGTGGTGCGCCGAACAGGACCGCAGACGGGTTGCGACGCAGCGTTTCGCTGGTTTCACGCAAATTTGCGATCGCCAAGCGGGCATCGCGTAGTATCGCGGCGAGGTCATGCTGCAGGTCGCCAATCCCATCATCGGCGTGCTTCACTGCCACCCCGAGTGCAACAATCATCGGTTGTAGCCGTTGGGCTGTGATGGTCACCGCCCGGATCAGTTCCCTGGTTTCCGCCCCTTGTGCCAAGTTGCGCATGGCCGTCGCACCGGCCTGAAATTCCGCAGTCAGGGCCGGTATGTTGCTCGTGGCGAGCGTCGCCCGCAGATCGCGCAGCAATCCCTGGGCTTCGGCCATCGTGGCATGGGCGTCACCGGAGGTTAATTGCCCATGTAGGTCGTCGAGGACGATTTGCGCGGAGGCGCTCAGTTTGCCGAAATCCACGGTTTGCAGCTTGGCAGCCAACGCCTCCGCAGCGTCCTGAACGCGCGCGATGGTGCTCGGCATCGACGGCAGATAGGCGTCACGCGGCGACCACGGAACGACGTCGAAGGGAAACAGCGCCGGATCGACAAAATCAAGTTCGATATAGGACAGCCCAGTGATGCCTTGGCTCGCTATGCGCGTCCGCAGACCGTCGGCGACCAGTTGATCCAGTTTGCGAATGGGGCCGACTTTCTTGGGATCGACCGTCAAACGCACCACTACCATCCGGTAGCTCGGGTCGGTCGTATCTGTCGGTAATTGCGCGGGGTAGGCGGCAGTCACAAGGGTGATGTCGCTGACTTGGCCAACTGTCACGCCGCGCAGCTTGACCGGGGCTCCGACCTCAAGCCCTTGAACCGACTCCCTGAAATAACTTTCGAATTTCCAGCCCTCCCGTACCTCTCCCCGGCTCAGAAACAACAGCAGCCCGACAGCGATGCCGACGCCGAGTACCAGCATCAACCCAACCCGGACGTAGATCGCACGGCCTTCCATCAACCCGCGCCCGCGTCGGAGTGCGGCATTGTTTCCCGACGGAAGAACGCATGTACGGCCGGTTCGGTGCTCGCCTCGGCCATTTCGCGCGGCACCCCCGAGGCAATGACTCCGCAGGTCCTACGATCCAGCATCACGCAGCGATCAGCGATGGCCAGGATGGATGGCAACTCATGGGTCACCACAATGCAGGTAATGCCGAGTTCTTGGCGCAAATCCAGGATCAGCCGGTCGAGCCCCGCCGAGGTGACCGGATCGAGGCCCGCTGAAGGTTCGTCCAGCAGTAGCAATGGCGGGTCGAGCGCCATGGCACGGGCAATCGCCGCGCGTTTGACCATTCCGCCGGAAACCTCTGCCGGCATCAAATCGAGTGATGACCCTAACCCAACCAACCCGAGTTTTACCCGGGCGATCTCCCGCCGGGCTGGCTCTGGAAGGTCTGTCAGCATTTCCAGGGGAAGCATCACGTTCTCCAGCAACGTCATCGCCCCGAACAGCGCCCCAGACTGGTACATCACCCCGATGCGCGGCAGGATGTCGTGCCCGCCCGCATACATGTCATGCCCCAGCACGGTGATCTGGCCTTCGGTTGGTGGGAGCAAGCCGATGATCTGGCGCATGAGCACGGATTTTCCAGAGCCGGAGCCGCCCAAGATAACGAAGACTTCACCTCGCACGACCTCGAACGACACATTTCGGTAAACCAGATGGGTGCCAAAGCTTTGGGTAACGTCTTTGACGGTGACGATGGCGTCCATGGGTCAGATATTCAGTCGGTGGAAGATGATCGCCAGGACACCGTCCAGCAGAATGGTGGTCACAATTCCACCAACAACCGCGGCGGTTGCGGCAAAGCCCACTGCGCGTGGCCCCACGCCGGTATTCAGCCCTGCCTTGCAGCCAATTGCTGCGATTGCCCCGCCGAACAGGCAGGCTTTCACCAGGCCGCCGATGAAATCGAGTGGTACCAGCGCACCAGCGGCCTGGTGGATGACCACTATCCCCGGGATGCCGCTGGAGGTCAGCACCAGGGTCATCCCGACGAGCCCGGCGATCTCCATTATCACGGTCAGGACCGGCATCATGATCGTGGCCGCGATCAAGCGTGGAAGGACCAGCATGGTGATGGTGTCGAGCCCCATGGTTGCCAGCGCATCAAGCTCCTGGTTTACTTTCATGGTGCCGATTTCAGCCGCGAAAGCGGACCCGCTGCGGCCGGCGAGCACCACGGCTGCCATCAGCGGGCCGAGTTCGCGCACCAGCCCGAGTGCGACCAGGTTGGCGACATAGATGTCGGCCCCGAACCGCCGCATTGGTACCAGGGACTGAAAGGCGAGGATCAGCCCGATCAGCACACCCAGCAGTAATACCAACGGAATTGCCCGCACGCCGGTTTGGTCGGCCGCACGCAACATATCACCAATCCTGAACATGCGCCGCCGCGCTGGCAGGCGTACCAGCGCGACCATCACTTCGCCGAGATAGGCGAGCCCAGTTACGCCCACTTCCAACCCCGCAACTAACACTGTGCGCACTACGATCGGCCAGGCCGGCGGCGCCTTGGGAGATATCGGCGGCATGAGTGCCGCCGCGGGACGGAGCATATTGAGTACGGCGGTGACAGCGTCGTTTGCGCCAATCAGTGCGATGCTGCCGCCACGCGCTTGTTCGACCGCCAAAAGCAATGTCGCACCTGCGGTGTCGCAGCGATCCAACGCGGTGAGATCGATCTGCAAAGGCCGATCGGGGGTCGTGCGCGCGGCCGCCAGCGCGATGTTCCACAGCCGCGCGACAGCGGAGAGGTTAAGCAACCCGGAGAAGCGCAACACTGTCGCGCCAGCACTATCAGCCGCTTCGAGTGTTGCGGCCGGAAGATCAACGGTCAAATTCCACGACGCTCCTCAGTTGGCAAAAAGCCAGGATAGACGCGTGCTGCTGCCGGGGAAGCCGTGGAAACTACCCAGATCGTGGCTGGTTAGGGAAGGCTATTTTGCCAACATCACCCCCCCTAGGCGCATCATCCCATCGGCGACCGGGGCAAAGCCCTGCACTTTGGCAGACATGCCAAACAGCACTCGCTGGGAATAGAGATACAGGATCGGCAGATCGTTATGCAACGTGGTGAACGCTTTTGCATAAAGCGGCCCGCGCTGCGCGAGGTCGGGTAGGCTACGTGCCTGGTCGATCAGCCCATCGAATTCGGCGCTTTTATAGCCGGCCCAATTGATCGGGGCGCCAACATGAAGCAGGTCGCGGATATTGCCATCCGCATCCGGCCGACCGGACCAACCGATCAGGAAGGCGCCGAACTCACCTTTCTCGACAACATCCAGGCTCGACGCGAATTCCATTGTCACGAGCTTGATGTCAAACCCGCCTTCGGCCGCCATGGATTGCAGAACTTCGCCGGTTTGCTTGGACTCGGGGGAGTTGGTGGTGATCAAATTAATCACCACGGGTGTTTTTATCCCGGCTTCTTCCAGCATCGCCTTTGCCTTGGCCGGATCGCGTTTGGTTGGCGCGACGACCGATTGATAGAACGGGCTCGACGGTGGCACCGGCTGGGCGGTGACGGCATGCATGCCGTTGAACACGACCTGCACCAACGCGTCCCGATCGATGGCGAGTTCAAAGGCCCGACGCACCCGGGCGTCAGTGCCAATTGGTGTTTGACCGAGGGCAGAGCGGCCGAGATTAAAGGTCACCCCAGTGTAACCAAGCCCATCAAAGGCGAACAATTTGAGCTTCGGATCTTTGCGCACCGCTTCGGCGTCAGTGGGCACTACGACCCCGTTGATATCAATGGCGCCGGCCTGCAAGTTTGCCAGCCGCGCGGTGCTATCCACGATTGGGCGGAAAGTCACTCGCGCAAAATGGTAATTCGCCGCGTCCCAATGCTGGGCGAATTTTTCCAGCACAATGCGGTCCTGGGCGACCCTTTCAACAAATTTGTATGGGCCGGCACATACCGGGTGAAGCGCGAAATCCTTGCCGGCGGCCTCGGCTGCCTTGGGCGAAACGATGACCCCGGCGCGCACGGCCAACTGCGACAGGAAAACCACATCCGGTGTTTTCAGGACAAAGCGGACGGTCAGCGGATCAACAACCTCCACCCGATCCATGGTGCCGACATCGCCCTTACGCGCGCTGCCCGCCATTGTCGCATGTCGTTCCAGACTGTATTTGACCGACGCCGCGTCGAACGGCGTGCCATCATGGAACGTCACCCCTGGGCGCAGTTTGACCACCAGGGTTTTGCTGTCAGTCCACTCATACCCGGTCGCCAGCTGCGGCACGATTGCAAGCTTGTCGTTGTAGGTGAACAGGCTGTCGCACATATCGACAATCGCGATACGACCGACATAGGTCCGGCCCAAAGTCGGGTCGAGTGCATCGGCATCCTCGGCCCAGCCGATGCGTAAGTTTGGCAAGTCCTGGGCACTGGCCGCCAAGGGTGTCAGGGAAATCGCTGCCGCGGCGGCAAGCTGGATGATGCGGTTGCTCATGGCGGATCAAACTCCCTGATTTCCCAGATAGCGTAGCTGAGTTGGACCGGCAGAGGGAAGGGTTCATGCCGGGCCAGTCGATCAGTTTTTCAGTATAAAGTTGCTTGCTGGCAGCTTGCCCGTCACGACGCAGGTCAAGGTGATGGTCCGCACGCCAACCTGATAGTGACTTTCCCGCACGAACAGGGTTTTCAGTGCGGTGAGCGATGAATTGTCCTGTGCGCGGCCATCACTGGCGGCAAACATACCATTGTTGATCGGTAGATTAATGTTGGCCGAAACCGCCGTCGTGCCGCCGGCGCCGCACAAGCTCGGGGCTGTCGCGGCGTCAGAGCCATAGACCATTGAGCCGTCTAGCCAGGACGTTACCGAAGCGACCGCTAGCGCCGGCTAGCCGGTTGTGTCGGTCGTCGGGTCGATCACCGCGCAGGTCATCGAAATGGGCGTGACAGCGCCGAAGTTTGGGTCGCCGGGCGGTGCCGTAATGTCGATGTGGGTCGCGCCATCGCTGGTCGCAGCGTTCAGACGTATTTTGGGCGTACTAGCGAACCAGGAAAAAGCGGATGAGCACGCCTGTCGGATGGCGCTCTCCGGTAGCGACAAAAATGAAGCGATTTAACCATTCTTGGGGTCCCGCAGGCGCTTCCAGCACCGGGCTGCCGCGAAAATAGTTCAGCGACTGATCGATACTTTCGCTATTATTGAGCCGCGCGATCACCTCGGCGGGGCCGTGGCGAAGGGCGCGATTGACCACCCCGATATAAGTCCCATCATCCGCCTGCAATGTGTAGCGCGCCGTCAGATCGAGGACATCGCCGGGGTAGGCAATCTGCCAGTCGGCGCCGCCAGGCACGACAATGCCAGATAGCATGGGACCGCGCACCACTCCGCCGGTAATCGGGATAATACGCCGTTCGCCGCCGGGTACCGGGCCGACGATGATGCGTGGTGAAACAGAAACTTCGGCCTCAAAGGCATATTTCGATATTGGTGGTACGACATTCATGGCAACCTCGGAAGCTGGGAATTGACATCTCGATCCACGATAGGCACGCCATGTGGCATCGATAAAGGGCAATGCGAGTTGACCGCACACCGAGGAATAGGCCAAGCCTGGGACGATGCCTGGCTGCTGGGTGGGATCCGTACCCCGTTCATCGACTATACCGGCGCGCTGGCACAGGTCTCCCCAATCGATCTTGGTATTAAGGCCGCCCGTGCGGTGCTTGATCGTGCCCGCGTTGATCCGGACGAGATCGGTACCGTCATCACTGGCAACATGGCCCACGCCAGCTTCGACGCTTATATGATGCCCCGTCATATTGCGCTCTATGCGGGCGCACAGACCGATAGACCTGCCCACATGGTTCAACGCGTCTGCGGCACCGGCATTGAAGTGTTGATGCAGGGCGCGAACGCGGTGATGGGCGATGCCGATATGGCGTTGTGCGTTGGCGCCGAGTCGATGTCTCGCAATCCGGTCGCAGCCTATACTAGCCGCAGTGGGTTTCGCATGGGCCAAGTCGAGTTCAATGACTTCCTTTGGGAGGCTCTGCTCGATCCGGCTTGTGATCTCACGATGGGCGGAACCGCCGAAAATCTCGCCCGGCAATACCAGATAACCCGTGAAGAGGTTGATTGCTACGCGTCGCAAAGTTTTGCCCGCGCGGTTGCCGCCCCAACCACCGGATTCTTTGACGATGAAATCGTGCCCGTCGTCAGCGAGGAGTTTGCAGTCAGCGGACTGAAGTCGCGTGGCATCAGGCTAGATCGGAAGATCGACGCGGTAATCGAGGACAGCCATGTCCGCGTGTCACCGGTCGCCGCTTTGGCAAAAATCCGCCCTGCGTTCGGTGGGGTGCAAACCGGGGGTAACTCCTCCCCGGTGGTCGATGGAGCCGCGGCGGGCCTGGTCTTCAATGGCGCCTGGCTGCGCGCCAAGGGCCGTGAACCGCTGGCGCGGCTGGTGACCGGGGTGGCGGTCGGATGTCCGCCGGACATCATGGGGATTGGCCCCGTTCCGGCAATCCGCGCTGTGGTGGCGCGAACGGGCCTTGTGTTGGCGGATATCGACCGCTTCGAAATCAACGAAGCCTTCGGTGCCCAAGTCATGGCCTGCGCGCGGGAGCTTGGCCTGGGTGAAGATCAACTGAACGTCAACGATGGCGCGATTGCGATTGGCCATCCGCTAGGGGCGACGGGTGTCAGGCTTGTGGTGACCTTGGCACGAGAACTCCGCCGCGCCGGCTTGCGTCGCGGAATTGCGGCGGCCTGCATTGGCGGTGGCCAAGGCATCGCCTTGCTGATTAAAAATCTGGACTGGAAGGGTGGAGCGCAATGAATCTAATCGATGTTGCAGCAATTGTTACTGGCGGCGCATCCGGCCTTGGCGGTGCAACGGCCCAGGCGCTAGCAGCGGCGGGGGCCAAGGTCGCGGTAGTCGACCTCAACATTGCGGCCGCGCAAGAGGTGGCATTGCGCATTGGTGGGGTAGCGATCACTTGTGATGTGGCGGATGCCGAAGCTGCTGAACAAGCCTTTGTCGCCGCGACTGCCGCGCACGGTCCTGCCCGGGTGCTGGTCAACTGCGCCGGCATCGGCAACGCCGGGCGCATTGTCGGGCGCGACGGGCCGCTTGGGCTGCCCGCCTTTGAGAAGGTGGTACGGGTCAATCTGATTGGCAGTTTTAACATGCTCCGCCTCGCGGCCAATGCGATGAGCGTGCTTGAGCCGCTTGAGGACGGTGAACGTGGGGTGATCATCAACACTGCCTCGATCGCTGCCTTCGACGGTCAGATCGGCCAGGCTGCCTATGCCGCATCGAAAGCCGGGGTGGTGGGGATGACCCTGCCGGCGGCTCGCGAGTTGGCGCGCTATGGCATTCGGGTGATGACCATCGCGCCAGGGCTGTTCATGACGCCAATGCTGCGCAGCTTGCCGGCGGAGATCCAGCAATCCCTCGGCGCATCGGTGCCGTTCCCGCCGCGGCTCGGAACGCCTGAGGAATATGCGGCGCTGGCGCTGCATATTGTTACCAATCGGATGTTGAATGGCGAGACCATCCGGCTCGATGGTGCGTTGCGGATGGCACCGCGATGAGCCTGCTGTTGCGTCACCCCATCCGGATTGAATGGGGCGACTGCGATGCGGCCGGAATCGTGTTCTACCCACGATTTTTTGCGATGTTCGATGCTGCGACCCACGCGTTGTTCGAACGCGCCCTGGGCATGAAGCACAAACTGATGCAAACCTATTTCGATATGGCCGGCGTGCCCATGGTTGACACGCGGGCGAAGTTTTATATCCCGTCGAGCTACGGTGACGACATTGTTATCGAAACCCGGATTGAACGGTTTGGCCGATCAAGCTTCGATGTTCACCACCGTCTGCTGCGGGAAGGGGACGTGCTGGGCGCTGAGTGTTGGGAAACCAGGGTTTGGATTGCGCGTGACAAAACTGACCCCGGCCGAATATTTGGAGCCGCCATTCCGGCCGAGGTAGTCGCCGCGTTTCAGGGCGTTGGCTAACCGATTAGCTGAACAGCAGCTGCCCGCCATCGACGATAATTGTCTGCCCAGTGACCCAACGGGACATCGGTGACGCCAGGAACAGGATTACATCGGCAACTTCTTCGGGATAGCCCAACCGGCCGAACGGGATCGACTTCAGAACGGCGTCATACACCGGGGAGCCCTCTTCCTTGCGCGTTTCCCAGGTGCCGCCGGCAAATTCGATCGATCCAGGGGCGACGGCGTTGACCCGGATGCCCTGCTTGGCCCACATCATCGCCTGGCTGCTGGTGTATTGGACTACGGCGGCCTTTACCGCAGCGTAGGGCGCCGACCGGCCCGACGGGCGGTAGGCGGAAATCGAGGATACCGAAACAATTGCCGGTGTCGTTGCTTTTTCCAGAAACGGCAAGGCTGACTGGCTTGCATGCACCACCGCCATGACATCGACATGAAATCCCGCCGCCCAGCCGGCAGCGTCGTCGGTCATGCCGAAGCCCGAGGCATTGTTGACCAGAATGTCGATGCCGCCCAACGCCGCGCCGGCGGCGGCGATGTAGGCGCGGATTGTGTCCGCATCGGCAAGATCACACACGCCGGCATGTGCCCGATGGCCGTGTGCGGCGAGTTCCTGGCGCGTCACTTCAAGCTGATCCGCGCCACGGGCGCAGATCGATACTGCCGCGCCGGCAGCAGCAAACCCCATTGCGGTCGCTCGTCCGATACCGCGACTGCCACCGCAAACCACGACCTTGCGGCCGGAAAAATCGAGACCCATCATGCAATCCCCCGTTTGTGAAGCATGACTGTGACTGTCGCGCAGAAGTGCGGGTTCGGCAATTCGGCAGTCTATTCCGCCAGCATGAAGAGGGCATTTTCCATCGGTCCGCTCGACACCACAATGACCCCGCTGAAGGGATCGTCAAATTCTTTGGTCAGGAATGCCGCTGATCCCAACGCGATCGCCAGCAGGAACAAGGATGCCACAACAATCGGGCTGGGTGGTGCTGTGAGACCCAGGCTGCCAAACGTCACCATCAGCCAGATAACCAGAGCTGCTGCGAGCCAGGGCGACAGCGAGGTCCCGCTTGATTCAAAAATCATCAGCCGCGTCGCCACAATATCAAGTAGGATGACACGTGCCTCCGAAATTGATTGGGCCTTTGCTGGAATGATCGCCGGCAGGGCTTCGAGCGCGCCGCGCAATTGTTCCCGTAATTCCCCAGGCCCGATCGGCCCGACCGGCAACCGGCTATGACGATCCGGCCAAGTGTCCTTGACGATCCTGCTGGTGTAGCGAAACAGCAAATCGCGAATTGGTGCCGCATCTGGGCCAATGCGGCGCAATGCACGGTCGAGTTCGGTGATCTGGACGGACAGATGCTTTACGTCGCGATCCGCGGCATCGAACGATGATTTCATTGAGACTGTGGTAAAACCGAGCATGACGGCTGCCATCAAGGTCAGCGCAGTCACCATCCTGCGCAGCAGCACCACAGTACCGTGCGTCAGACTAGCGTCGGACAAATGCGCCCGAAGGAACATCCCGCCCAGCCCAGCCGCAAACAGACAACCGAATACCACAGCGCCCGTGGTGGGACCGTCCATTATTTCCTACCGCAACACTAGTACACAAAGCCCATACCCCGCATGCCCTGCGGCGACAAGCCAGTGATTTATGCCCAGCTCTGGCCGAAGATATGGCTAGGCGACGCTCAAGTCATGTCAACCACTGCGCCGCAGCCTTGGGCCTCGGCCCGCGCCAGAATGGCATGGGCCGCGGCCAGGTCCTGGGCCGCGACGCCGAGTGACCGATACATGGTGATCTCGGTATCGCTTTGCCGCCCGGCGGCGCCATTGAGTACGGCACCGATTTCCACTGGAGCGGGATCGAACCCGGCATGGCGAGCGGCAATGACTTCGGCTGCCTGGGCTTCCAGCGAGGGCAGGTAGTCGGTAAATAAACGCAATTGGCGCAGGCAATCAGCATGGATTTCCTGCATCGTGGGGATGGATGCGCCAACGGCCGCGATGTGCTGGCCCGGCCGCAACATCTTAGCATGCAGAAACGGCTCGGTTGCGGGGGTGGCGGTGACGATAATATCGGCATCCCTAACGGCATCGGCGACGTTCTGCGCTTGCGATGCCCCGTGTTGGGTGGCAAATGCCGCCGCCTTGGTTGGGTCGCGGCCCCAGACGGTGATGGCCGATATCGGTCGGATGGCGCGCATCGCCTCGATATGCACCGCCGCCTGCTCACCACAGCCGAGGATGGCCAATCGGGTGGCGCCCTTACGGGCCAAAATGTCAGTCGCCATCGCGGTTGCCGCTGCGGTACGGATTGCGGTCAGCACCGCGGCATCGAGGCAGGCGCGGGCGAGGCCGGTTTCGGCGTCAAACAATATCATCAGCCCGGCATGCGATGACCTGCCGTGAGTTGGGTTGTCCGGAAACAAGCTCAACACTTTGATCCCGTGTCCCGGCGGATCGCCAAGCCAGCCACCCATCATTCCCATCATGTCTCGGCCAGGTAGCCGTACCATGCTGCGCAAAGGCAATTCCACGTCCCGGCGGGATACTGCGCGCATGCAGGCCGCCATCGGCGCGATGAGTCCGGCGACATCGGTTAGGGTCGCGATATCGCGTCCGCTCAAAATCCGCATATGATTAACCCTCGTGTTCGAGCAAATGGCGTGCCTCGGCAAGCCACAGATGATCTTCGGCGGCCAGTTGCGGCGTGCGCAAATTCAGCGCGCTCAGGGCTACCACGATGGCCTCAACCACGACCAGTCGCGCTGCCCATTTGTTGTTGGCCGGCACCACGTACCACGGTGCAGCCTTGGTCGCCGTGGCGGCAATCGCCGCTTCATAGGCTTTCATATACTCGTCCCAACGTGCCCGTTCGGCAATATCGCTGGGGACGATTTTCCATTGCTTTGACGGTGTATCCAGCCGTGCAAGCAACCGCTTGCGCTGCTCATTGCGGGATATGTTGAGGAAGAATTTGATGACGATGCAGCCCTGACGATCCAGATATCGCTCGAAGGCGGCGATATCGGCCAAACGGTGCCGCCAGAAATGCTTGCCCTGACGTTCACCCGGCAAATGTTGATGGGCAACAATTTCCGGGTGCAGCCGGGCCACCAGCACTTCTTCGTAGTGGCTGCGATTGAAAATCCCGATCTGGCCGCGTGGCGGTAATTCGCGGCTTACCCGCCAGAGAAAATCATGCGCAAGCTCCTCGGGTCCTGGCGACTTGAACGCATGCACGCGCACCCCTTGCGGGTTCACCCCGGACATGACGTGCTTGATGGTGCCGTCTTTGCCGGCAGCATCCATCGCCTGGAATACGCAGAGCAGCGACCAGGTGCCTTGGGCGTACAGCCGCTCCTGTAACGCGGACAGTCGCGCGATACCGTCCGCGAGCAGGGCAAGCGCTGCGGCTTCATTTATCCCGCGCGGGGTCGCATCGGGGTTGTGATCGCGAAGACGGAATTCCTTGCCGTTTGTCACGGTGAGGTGTTTCAGCAATCCTGCGGGATTCTTGCGGGATTGTTTCATAACCTGGTGTCCAAAGTAATTTTGCGCTGGGTGTTATGCAGGTACCCGCCAGGGTTGGACCGAACGCGCTCACCTTGGGTTTGTCCGTCATTGGATGTTGCGCGGAAAAGCAGGCTCAGGGGGCCAGGTCGTACGCCGGTGATTCCGAAACGCCAGGCGCGGAATGCATAGCGGCCGATATCAGGGCCCAAAATTGCAGCGCGCCAGCGCGTGCCGTCATCCAGGGAGACCGAGACAGACTGCACCCCGTTAGCCCCGCCCCAGGCGAGGCCGCGTATTTCCAGTCCGGCCAGCTTGACCGTATCGCCATCGCGCACATTGGTGACGACGCAGTTGAGCACATTTTCCGTAATCGGATTGGTGGTCGCGGTTTCCTGGCTGACGAAGCCACGTTCGACCGGGAAAAGCCCGCGCGGCACGCGATATTCTGTTGTCATCCAAAATCCATCGAACCGACTGCTGCGTATTTCCAGCCCGGTGACATGTTTCATCCAGTAGGTTGCAGACCAGCCGGGGACCACCAGACGGAGCGGATAGCCGTTGAGTAATGGCAAAGGTTTGCTGTTCATTTCATAGGCCAGCAGGGTACCGGCATCCATCGCCACGTCGAGCGGCAGGCTTTTTGAATAGGGCGGTTGCTGCAAGTTGAGGGCGCTGTCGGCGCCGGTCAGCACAACTTCCAAGGCCTCGGGCTTAATTCCTACCTTGCTCAGGACATCGCGCAGCCGAACGCCACGCCAGCGCGCACAGCCCATCGCGCCTTCTCCCCATTGCACCCCTTCAATCGGAGGATTGAACAGCGATCGCGCGTTGCCGGCGCAGTGGCAGACCGCGATCACCTCCCGCGTTGGAAATCTCCGCAAATCATCCATGCTGAACTGAAATGGTCGTTCGGCTGCATCACCGCCAATGCGCAGTGACCAATCGTTTAAATCTGCCAGGGTCGGCGGCGTTGCCAAATTGTAGCGCACAAAGAAGCGCTCGTTCGGGGTGATCGGATCGGTAAAATTGGCGGCTGGGGTTTCGAGCGCCAGCGGCGTGGCACTGCGCAGCACCAAACCCGCCTTGCCCGAGGTCGGATCGGTCCCATCTGCGCCAGGCGGCGCCGCGTCGGCCCGGCAAGCCCATAACGCGGTCGTGCCTGCCAGGACACCGCGCCGGGAGACGCGCCTGGCGGTCATCGGTTCAAGTGATGCTGCCATGCGGCCCTTGATACCATGAAAATCTCTGATCCGCGCGGATCATTGCTATCGTTGGCTTTCTGTCAAACTGGGTTGGCGCCCCTCGCGCCATGCCCAGACCACCGCGATGGTTTCGAGCGCCAGCGACAATCCCATCGCCCAGGCATAGCCACGCCGATCCCAGCCACCACCGGCAACCCGAGGCCAAAGGTCGAGAATCCAGCCAATCAGTGACTGCAACGCAAAAGCGCCACCCAGCACCAGGGTGTTGATGGCAGTGCTGACGCGGCCGGTCTGTTCGACCGGGAAAAGCTGGGCGATCGCGGCGTAACCGGGTGCGGAGGCCGAGGCCACCAACGGCAGGACTGCCCATAGAAAGGTCACCACCCAGTCTGGTTCCGGCTGCATCAGAAACCCAACCTGGACCGCCATCATCAGAAAAATCGAAACCTGCGGCACCAGCATCGCCGACCGGCCACGTGCCTGTAGCCGGCTGGCCAACTGCCCCGACAGCATGCTGCCCGCCATCGTGCCGAGCGTATAAAGGAATAACGTCCGTGCACTCCCCGCGCTATCCAATCCGGCGACATCGCGGAGCCACGGCCCCGCCCATAGTCCCTGATAGGCAAAGCTGAAAATCGCCATCAGCGATACCATCGGGGTAAAGCGCCAAAAGCGCCGGTCGGAAACGATCGCTCGCACCACCGCGAGTTCGACGCTCAACGGGCGCTTTGTTTGCGGTCCGCGTTCGCGCACGCAACTGAAGACCCATACCGACATGGCTAAGGCCAGACCGGTCAGGCACCAGAACACACCGCGCCAGCCCAGTGCCGGGAGCGCTGCTTCCATCGGTGCCGTCACCAACAGGCCGGCGGACGACGCGATCAACATCCCAATGCCCGTGGCCGCGGCGACCTGAGCGCGATCGAACCACACCGAATGGGCTTTCAACAGCGCCATCAATCCGGCCGCGATTCCGACGCCGATCAACAAGCGGGCGACGATGAAGCCAGTTAGGCCGTCCGAAACCGCGAACAGCGCAAAGCCCGCTGCCGCAGTCAGGCCCATCAGGGTTTGCACCATCCGCGGCCCCCACCGGTCCAGCAATATACCGAGCGGCAATTGCCACAGGCAGTAACTGGCGAACGCCGCTGAGGACAACAGGCCAAGCTCGGAAGCCGACAACGCATATTGCGCGGCCAGCACCGGACCAACCACCGCCATCATGCCACGGGCAGCCTGATTGACGAAGTTCATCCCGGCTAAGGGAAGCGTGATGCGCAGATAGGTCCTTAACATGCGTCATTTCCAGGGTAGGGAGCAGTATTTTTTGCGAACAAAAAGCGATGACTTTTTTGAATTGCTACCTCAGTCGGGCACACGAAAGCGTACGGAAACCGGGCAATGGTCCGACAGGCGTTCCTTCCAGGTAATCCCTTTCTCTTTGTAAACCAGCACGCGCAAGCTGCCGGCCTGCATCCAGGGCCGGGCACTCCCGCCGGCGATGATATGGTCGATGAAGCCGCCGCCACCCCAGCACGGGCTGGTTTGCCCTTCGGTGGCTCGCGCCAAAGGCCCAGACGCCGCGAGTCCGGCATAGAACGGGTCGTGTCCATCCATCCAGCGGTTGAAATCGCCGATCAGCACGAACGGCACACCGTCCGCCCGGCGTTGCGCAATCCAGCCCTGCAACGGTGCCAATTGCCGGCCCAGCGTCTCGCATTGGGGTCGCCCGGAACTGAGGCGGTCTTCGCGACATCCGGTTTTGAGATGCACATTGAGCACCCGCAGCTTGCCGCCCGGCAGTTCCAAGGTAATGTCCGCGCCGCTGCGCAGGTGGAATTTGGCGTCGGGATAGACATCCAATCCAACCAGGTCGGGGTTGATTGTGAAGCGTAAATTGCGGCGGACCGCAAAGCCGACGCGCTGGGTGACCTTATCGCCGGTCAAATGCAAGTTGTAGTCGGCGGCGGGAAATATCTGGGCCGCGATCCTAGCGCCGTCAACTTCCTGAAATGCCACAATATCAGCCGCAAGCTTAGCGGCGTAGTCGCGCAATACCATGATATCGGCGGCGGCCTTCGGTCGTACATCCTTGGGCAGCGCTGGATCGCCGGCTGGCCGTTCGGTCAGCCATTCAAGATTCCAGGTGGCAAGTTTCAGATCGGTCGCCGACGCATTGCCACCGAAAATGATCAGCCAGACAGCGACAAGAATGGGGTGCAAACAGCGCATAACCCCTAGTCTCGCCCGACACGGGCGGCACGGGAAGGGGGGCCTACCAGCGCGCGGCGGTCAATGTCATACTGGCCAGCCCGGGGGTATCGCCTACCGGGCAATTTCGGCGCCCGACGGCGCGAGAAAGCGGGGAGCGAACACGTCTTGCAGAGCACCGATATCAGCAATCCGGACTATTTCCATAAAGTCGTCGATTGCCAGTGGGCCTGTCCCGCCCACACCCCCGTCCCCGAATATATCCGACTGATCGCGGATCGGCGTTATGCCGATGCCTATATGATCAACTGGAAATCCAATGTTTTCCCCGGGATTTTGGGCCGCACCTGCGACCGCCCGTGCGAACCGGCCTGCCGGCGTGGCCGGGTTGAGGAAGAACCGGTGGCGATCTGCCGGCTCAAGCGGGTGGCCGCCGACTACAAGGGCGATCTCACTGGCCGGATGCCGACGCCTGCCAGCGCAAAAAATGGCAAGCGCGTCGCGTGCGTGGGTGCAGGGCCGGCGAGCCTCGCGGTTGCCCGCGATCTAGCACCGGTCGGCTATGAGGTCACCGTGTTCGACAGCTTCGCCCGCGGTGGTGGGATGATCCGCAGCCAGATCCCGAAATTCCGCCTGCCGGAAAGCGTGATCGACGAGGAAGTCGGCTACATCGAAGCGCTCGGCGTTGAGACGCGCTATAATTCGACGGTCGATAGCCTGAAGTCGCTGCTCGATGATGGCTATGACGCGGTGTTCGTTGGTTCAGGCGCGCCGCGTGGGCGTGACTTGATCATACCCGGCCGACAGGAAGCGGCGGCGAATATCCATCTCGGCATCGACTGGCTGTCATCGGTATCCTTTGGCCATGTCGAGAAAATCGGCCGCAGGGTCATCGTGCTCGGCGGTGGCAATACCGCGATGGATTGCTGCCGGTCGGCCCGACGGCTCGGCGGTGATGACGTCAAGGTGGTGGTGCGCAGCGGGTTTGAGGAAATGAAAGCCTCACCCTGGGAGAAAGAGGACGCCCAGCACGAAGGCATTCCGATCCTGAACTTCCTGGTGCCGATCGAATTCCTCCACGAAGCGGGCAAGCTGGTTGGCATGAGCTTCGATAAGGTGCGCGCCGAATATGACGGCGATGGAAGGCGCAATTTGGTTTCAACTGGTGAAGCCCCGGTCCGGATTGACTGCGACGACGTGCTGGTGGCCGTTGGGCAGGAAAATTCGTTTCCGTGGATCGAGCGCGATATTGGGATCGATTTCGACCGTTGGGACATGCCCAAGGTCGATGCGCTGACTTTGCAATCAACCAATGAGCGGGTGTTTTTCGGCGGTGACGCGGCATTTGGTCCGAAGAATATCATCTGGGCGGTGGCGCACGCGCATCAGGCCGCTATCTCGATCGACAAGTTCTGCCATGGCGGCGATTTGCGTGACCGGCCGGCGCCGGATGTGACCGTCATCTCCCAGAAAATGGGCATTCATGAATGGAGCTACGACAACGACATTCAGAATGACATGCGCTTCAAGGTGCCGCATCTCGACCTCGGTATTGCCCTGAAGGACATCAAGGAAGAGGTCGAACTGGGCTATGATGAGCAACTCGCCTTCAAGGAAGCCCAACGCTGCCTGAACTGCGACGTGCAAACCGTGTTTGCTCCAAAGCTGTGCATCGAATGCGACGCCTGCGTTGATATCTGCCCGGTGGACTGCATCACCTTCGCCGAGGATGGGCCGGAGGCTGAATTGCGCACCCGGCTTTCGGCGCCAGCGCTGAACTTGACCCAGGATATTTATGTGTCCGACGGCCTCAAGACCGGCCGAGTGATGGCCAAGGACGAGGATATGTGCCTGCATTGCGGACTGTGCGCCGAGCGGTGTCCAACCGGTGCCTGGGACATGCAGCAATATCTGATCGATCTGGCGCAAGTCAGCCCGATCAAGACAAGGACCACCCGGCAGGGAGTGCAAGCATGAACGCGATCGATAAAATTCAGCCACAATCAAGCGTTCCGGCCTTGCAGGCGGTGAACGAATTCGTGGTGAAGTTCGCCAACGTCAATGGTTCCGGTTCGGCCTCGGCGAACCAGCTTTTCGCCAAGGCGATCTTGCGGATGGGCGTGCCGGTGACGCCGCGCAACATCTTCCCGTCCAACATCCAAGGGCTGCCGACCTGGTATGAAATGCGCGTGTCCGAAGCCGGCCACATGGGTGCGCGCGACGGCACGGACCTGATTGTGGCGATGAACCCGCAAACTTGGGACGAGGACATCGCGTCCATCGTCCCCGGCGGGTATTTGTTTTACGACAGCACCAAGCCGATGCCGCCGTCGAAGTTTCGTGATGATATCAACGTCATCGGTGTGCCGCTGACCGCGATCACCAACGCTGCCTATACGCTGTCGCGCGAACGGCAATTGTTCAAGAATATCATCTATGTCGGGGTTCTCGCGGCACTGCTCGAAATGGACGTCAAGGCGATTGAGGGGCTGCTGGCTGACCAGTTCAAGGGACGTGACAAGCTGATTGCCGCGAACCATCAGGCGCTGCGGCTGGGTTACGACTATGCGCTGGCGAATTTGCAATGCCCGATCGGGTTGCGTTTCCGCCCGTCCGATCAGGTCGGTGATCGGATTTTCCTGGAAGGCAATGCGGCATCTGCGCTCGGAGCGCTCTACGGCGGGGCCACGGTGTGCGCCTGGTATCCGATCACGCCGTCATCATCGTTGGCGGAGGCGTTCATTCGCTACTGCAACCGCTATCGCGTTGATCCGGAAACCAAGAAGAAGCGGTTTGGTATTGTCCAGGCGGAAGACGAATTATCGTCGATCGGCATGGTAATCGGCGCGGGCTGGAACGGCGCGCGCGCCTTTACCGCAACATCCGGGCCCGGCATTTCGCTGATGCAGGAATTCATCGGCCTTGCCTATTTCGCAGAAATCCCAGCGGTGATTTTCGATGTCCAGCGCGCGGGACCGTCAACCGGCATGCCGACGCGCAATCAACAATGCGATTTGCTGTCCTGCGCCTATGCGTCCCATGGCGACACCAAGCATGTGCTGCTGTTCCCCGAGGACCCGGCGGAATGTTTCGATTTCGGCGCCGACGCGATGGACCTCGCCGATCGGCTGCAAACCCCGATTTTTGTGCTGCTTGATCTCGATATCGGCATGAATGAGCGGCTGTGCCGGCCATTGACCTGGGATGACAGCCGCAAGCTCGATCGCGGCAAGGTGATGACTGCCGAGGACCTTGTCGCGGGCAAGGTTTTTGGCCGTTACCTGGATGTTGACGGCGATGGTATTCCGTATCGCACCTATCCGGGCACGCACCCGTCAAAAGGTGCATATTTCACCCGTGGCACCAGCCGCGATGAATATGCCCGCTACACCGAAGACGGGGCTGCCTATCAGCGCAACATGGATCGGCTGCTGAAGAAATTCGAGACCGCCAAGACGCTGGTGCCAGCGCCGATTAGCACGAAAGCGGCCGCGCCAACCAAATTTGCCGCGATCTATTATGGCTCGACGGCGCCGGCGATGCTGGAAGCGGCTGAAATCCTTGCCGGACGCGGTATCCATCTCGACCTGATGCGAGTGCGCGGCTTCCCGTTTGCGGCCGAAGTCGGCGCATTCGTTGAAGCCCATGACAAGGTCTTCGTGGTCGAACAAAATCGTGATGCGCAAATGCGTACCTTGTTGATCAACGAAGAAGAGATCAATCCGAAACGGCTGGGCAAAGTGCTGCACTACGATGGCAGCCCGATCACTGCCCGCCACATCGCCGAAACCATTGCCGGCCAGATTGGCTAGGGGACCAGCGCCATGACCTATATGACTAAGCCCAAAATGCATCATCCCGATCTGAAGACCAATGCGCTGGGCTTCACCCGGCGGGACTATGAAGGCCCGGTTTCGACCTTGTGCGCCGGCTGCGGCCATGATTCGATTTCGGCGGCGATCATCCGCGCCTGCTACCAGCTCAACTTGCAGCCGCACCGGATTGCCAAATTGTCGGGCATTGGCTGTTCGTCGAAAACCCCGTCCTATTTTCTAGGCGCCAGCCACGGTTTCAATTCCGTGCATGGCCGGATGCCGAGCGTGCTGACCGGGGCGAACATCGCCAATAAAGACCTGATTTATCTAGGCGTTTCTGGCGATGGCGACAGCGCCTCGATCGGGCTGGGCCAGTTTGCCCACGCCATTCGGCGTGGCGTCAATATGACCTATATCGTCGAGAATAACGGCGTCTATGGCCTGACCAAGGGCCAGTTTTCTGCCACCGCCGACAAGGGCGCCAAGAACCGCCGCGGTGTGCCAAACATGGACGAGCCGATCGACATGATTTCGATGGCGCTGCAGCTCGGCGCGACCTATGTCGGCCGCAGCTTTTCCGGCGACAAGGACCAGTTGGTGCCGCTGATCGAGGGCGCCTTGATGCATAAGGGGGCGGCTTTCATCGACTGCATCAGCCCCTGCGTTGCCTTCAACAACCATGATGGGTCGACCAAAAGCTTCGATTATGTGCGTGAACATAACGAGGCGGTGAACCGGATGGATGTGATCCTGGGGCGCGAACCGATTACCGCCGAGTATGCACCGGGGCAGATGGAGATGGTTCGCCAGCATGACGGCACCTATCTGAAGCTCAAGAAGATCGCCACCGACTATGATCCGACTGATCGGGTGGCGGTGATGAACTACTTGCAGGAACACAAGGCGCGTGGCGAAATCGTGACCGGGTTGTTGTATGTTGATAGCGATGCCGATGATCTGCACGGGTATCTCGATTCGGTCGATGCCCCGTTCAACAGTCTGTCGGATGCAGATCTGGTGCCGGGGGCTGGCGCGCTGGCCAAGCTCAACGCGTCGTTGCGCTAATGCAATTCCGCCGCACGGATGCCAAAGCGTTCGCCCGGGCGAATTTGCGTGGCATCTGGGCGGCGGCGTTAACCCCGTTTCGGCCCGGCGATTTCGCGCTCGATGCCGATGGTTTCGCGCGGAACTTGCAGCATTGGACACACGACCTCGGCATTGATGGCGTTTTCGTCTGCGGCAAGCAGGGCGAGTTCTTCGCCATGTCGGTCGCTGAGCGCAAGCAATGCTTTGATATCGCTGTTGCGGCGACCAAGGGCCATGGCCGTACGATCATGTCATGTTCGGATCAGAACATGGATGTGGTCATTGATCTTGCCCGCCATGCCGAAGCCGTGGGTGCAGATTTTATCGTTGTCCACGCACCGTTGTTGCATTTCCTGCATGACCGCGACGACACGTTGTTCGAATATTATCGCCATATTTCCGAGCAGGTGAATATTGGCATCGCCATGTGGTCGCACCCGGATAGCGGCTATCTGATGTCGCCTGAGCTGTGCGACCGTATCGCCGCGCTGCCGAATATCGTCGCGATCAAATACAGCGTCCCGCGCGAAATGTACACGCGTCTGACCCATCTGGCGGGGGACAGGCTGATCGTCTCGACGGCCAGCGAGGATGAATGGTTCGATAATATCGTTGAACTGAACTGGCAGGTTTATCTCTGCTCCAATCCGCCATTTTTGTATCAGACCGCCGTGGATCGACGGATGCGCGACTATACCGACGCGGGCTTCGCTGGCGATGTTGCCGGAGCGCGGGCAATTCGTGACAGTCTCGGTCCGGTGCGGGACGCGTTCAAAGCGAGCCGACCGGGTGGCAAACCGCAAGCGCATGCGAAATACTGGATGGAATTGCTCGGCCAGGTTGGTGGACCGGTGCGGGCACCGATGCTGCAACTGACGGATGCCGAAAAATCGACTATCCGCGCCGCCTTTGCGCAATCCGGCCTCGTGGCAATGTCTCAGGCCGCCGAATAGGAAACCCTGCGCATGCGTTTTGTCGACAGCCGGCGTCCGTTTAATTTTCAAGCCTGGATCGATGCCAACGCGCATTTGCTGAAGCCGCCGGTCGGCAACAAGCTGGTGTTTGAAGATGGCGGCATGGTGGTGCAGGTGGTTGGCGGACCCAACCAGCGGGTTGATTTTCATGATGATCCGGTCGAAGAATTCTTCTATCAGTTGAAGGGCGACATGATCCTGAAGCTGCATGAAGACGGCCAGATTTACGACGTGCCGATCCGCCAGGGGGAAGTGTTTTTGATCCCGTCGCATATGCGCCATTCGCCCCAGCGGCCAATGGCGGGATCGGTCGGGCTGGTGGTGGAAAGCGCCCGCGCGCCAGGGGCAAAAGATGGGTTTGAATGGTTCTGTTTTGGCTGCGGGTCGCTGGTGCATCGGATTGAAGTTGTGGTGACCGACATCGTAAAAGATCTGCCGCCGTTCTACGAAGCCTTCTATAGTAGCGTGGCGCTGCGTACCTGCCGCCAATGCGACGCGGTCCATCCGGGCAAGCTGCCACCGCCGGGCTGGGTAAAACTTTAACCAAAGGATTTTGATATGGCCTTGACCCGCCGCGCTGCGATTGCATCCGCCCTCGCCATGCCGCTGACCGCTCGCGCCCAGGCGGCGCCGGTGAAAATCGGGCTGGTAACGACATTGTCGGGGCCGGGGGGCTATCTCGGCGCCGATATTCGCGACGCGTTCATGCTGGCGGCCGATGGCGGCAAGCTTGGGGGTGTCCCCGTGCAAGTGCTGGTCGAGGATGACGGGTTGAAGCCGGCGCAAGCCAAGCAGACCGTCAATCGCTTCTTGAAATCAGAAGGCGTGCGCCTGTTTACCGGCGTGGTGTTTTCCAACGTGCTCGAAGCGGTGGCCCCCGACGTGCTTGATGATGGCGCGATTTATATCAGCCCGAACGCCGGGCCGTCGAGCCTGGCTGGCAAGAATTGCAACGCCAACTACTATGTCGTGTCGTGGCAGAACGATACGTTACACGAAAGCGCGGGTGAGAACGCCAATCGGCTCGGCTACAAAAAAATGTTTCTGCTGGCGCCGAACTATCCCGCCGGCAAGGACGCCATCACTGGCTTCAAGCGTTTCTTTAAGGGCGAGGTGGCTGGTGAAAGCTACACCAAGCTCGACCAGACTGATTACGCGCCGGAAATGGCCAATATCCGTGCGGCCAATCCGGATGCGGTGTTCCAGTTCCATCCTGGTGGCTTGGGCATCGCCTTCATCCGCCAGTATCAGCAGGCTGGGCTGGTCGGGAAAATCCCGATGGTGCTGGCAGCGCCCTCCCTCGACAGCACCATCTTGGGCGCAGTGGGCGATGCAGCACTTGGCATGGATGTGACGTCACACTGGAACAGCGATTTCGACAACGCTGCCAATAAGGCGTTTGTCGCGTCTTTTGTGGCGAAATATCAGCGTCTGCCGACGGTTTATGCCAGCCAGAGCTATGATACGGCGCTGGCGATCGGTGCGGCACTGCAAGGCTCTGGCGGCAACGTCAAAGATGCCGCTGCCTTCCGCAAAGCGATGCTGCCGGCGAATTTCCAGTCAACCCGTGGCAAGTTCAAGTTTGGCGCCAATCAGCACCCTGTGCAGGATTGGTTCGGCTTGCGGGTCGAAAAGGGCAGTGATGGCAAGCTGGCGCTGGTGACGAAAACCCGTGTGCTGACCGATCGCGGCGATGCCTATTCGGATTTGTGCAAAATCTGACAGGGCATGACGCTTCTTTTTGAGCAACTGCTCAACGGCCTGCAATACGGCGTTACGCTGTTTCTGCTGGCGGCCGGGTTGACCCTGGTGTTCGGCATCATGGGGCTGATCAACCTCGCGCATGGCTCGCTCTATATGATCGGGGCGTTTGTCGCTGCACGGACTCAGGCGGCAACTGGGAGCTTTTTGCTCGCCGTTGCCGCTGGAATGTCGGTTGCGGCGGTGGTTGGCATGGCGATGGAAGCCACGATCTTACGGCGGCTTTATGCACGCGACCATCTCGATCAGGTGCTAGCAACCTTCGGCCTGATTTTGTTTTTCAATGAGGCGATGGCGATGATTTTCGGCCGCCAGCCGATGATGGCGGCGATTCCGGACTTCCTGTCGGGTGCGGTCACCTTCATTCCTGGGGTGCCATACCCAATCTATCGCCTCGCCATCATCGCGGTTGGCGCTGTGGTAGCGGCGATCTTGTATGGGCTGATTGTCCATACCAGGATCGGGATGCTGGTGCGGGCGGGGGCTACCCATCGCGAGATGGTGCGCGCGCTCGGGGTCCGCATCGGGCTGCTCTACACTTTGGTGTTTGGCCTTGGGGCGTTGCTGGCGGGGTTGGCGGGCGCGATGGTCGGGCCGCTGCTGTCGGTGCAGGTCGGGATGGGCGACCGCATCTTGATCAGCACTTTTGTGGTCATTGTTATCGGCGGCATCGGGTCAATCCGCGGCGCACTGGCCGGCGCGATGCTGGTCGGCATGGTCGATACGCTGACCCGCGCCTATTTGCCGACAATGTTGAAAATGGTGATGGCGTCGACGGAAGCCGATGGCTTGGGCGCCGGGCTGTCATCGATGGCGTCGATGATTTTGATGGCGGTGGTGCTGATTGTGCGTCCGCGCGGATTGTTCCCCGCCCATGGCTAATCTGGGTCGCAAGCGCATCATGTTGGCGTTGCTGGCCATGCTGTTGACTGGGCTGCCATATCTGGCCGACCGCCTGGCGATGCCCGATCTGGTGTCGCTCGGCACCCAGATTGCGATCTACGCGATCGCGGCGATCGGGCTTGATCTGCTGATCGGCTACACGGGGCTATCGTCGTTCGGCCATGCCGGATTTTTTGGTCTTGGTGGCTACGTAGTTGGTATTCTGGCGTTTCATGCCGCTGAGGGGACCGCGTTCGTGGGTTTGGTTCCGGGCGCGACCGAGGCGTGGGTGGCATGGCCCGCGGCAATTCTGGTGTCGGCATTGGCGGCGCTCGCCATCGGTGCCTTGTCGCTGCGCACCAGCGGCGTGTCATTCATCATGATCACCTTGGCCTTCGCGCAGATGCTGTTTTATTTGTTTGTTTCGTTGAAGACCTATGGTGGCGATGACGGGTTGGGCTTTCGCCGGCGTAACGGGTTGCCGTGGATCAACCCGCGCGACGATGTTGCTTTTTACTATGTCTGCCTTTTGGTGCTGATGATTGTCTTGGCGCTGTGCCACCGGCTGGTACGGTCGCGTTTCGGGCTGGTGCTGCTTGGCATCAAGCAGAATGAACGGCGGATGGCGGCGATCGGGCTGGATGCGACGCGCTATAAGCTTGCGGCGTTCACTTTGGCGGGTGCAATTGCGGGTCTCGCCGGGGCGCTGCAGGCCAATTTGCTACGCTTTGTCAGCCCGGACATGTTGCATTGGACCACATCGGGCGATTTCATGGTGATGGTGGTATTGGGGGGCGTCGGCAGTCTGGTGGGGCCGGTGTTCGGGGCGGCCGCGATGGTGCTGCTGCAATCCTGGCTCGCGCAGTGGACCGAACATTGGATGATCGTCATGGGGCCGGTGCTGGTTGCGGTGATTCTGCTTACCAGGCGCGGCATCTGGGGTGCGTTGGGGGGGCGGGGATGATACCGCTGCTCGAAGTTTCCGCCCTGACCAAGCGCTATGGCGGGTTGCTGGCCTGCAATGATTTCGCGCTTTCGGTCATGCCAGGCAGCTTGCACGCGTTGATTGGCCCGAACGGCGCGGGCAAATCGACCGCGATCGGGCTGCTGTCAGGCGAAATTGTCCCCGACCTTGGTCACATTCGCCTCGACGGCGCCGACATCACCAAGATCGCCATGCCCGCGCGGGTGAAGCAGGGATTGACCCGATCGTTCCAGATTACCTCGGTGTTGCCGCACTTCACTGCGTTGGAAAACGTGGCCATCGTCGCGCAGATCCGCGCCGGACATTCATTTCGGTGTTGGGGTGACGCGCGGCGTGACCGTGATCTGACCGATCCCGCCCGGGCAATGCTGGATCGGGTGGGCCTTGGTGCGCGCGCAATGACCCGCGCCGAAGACCTCGCGCATGGCGAGCAGCGCCAATTGGAACTGGCGATGGCATTGATGACCGGCGCGCGGATGTTGCTGCTGGATGAGCCGATGGCCGGGCTGGGGCAGACCGAATCGCAGGATATGACCGCCCTGCTTGCCGCGCTGAAGGGCAGCGTCACCATCCTGCTGGTCGAGCACGACATGGATGCGGTGGAAGCTTTGGCGGATCGGGTCAGCGTGATGGTCGCCGGCCACGTGATCGCCGAAGGCAGCTTTGCCGAGATGCGGGCCGACCCAGCGGTGCGTGCGGCGTACCTTGGGGAGGCTGCCTGATGCTGGCGGTGCAAGGGTTGCGGGCCGGCTACGGCGCAAGTTCAGTGTTGACCGATATTTCCCTGAGTATTGGCGCGGGGCAGGTGGTGACATTGCTTGGGCGCAACGGGATGGGCAAGACCACCATTGTACGGGCCATCATGGGGCTGTTGGCGCCGCGTGGTGGGGAAATCCGGTTTGATGGCGCGCGCATCGATGGTCTGGCGTCCGATGCGATCGCACGGCGCGGCATTGGCCTGGTGCCGGAAGGGCGGCTGGTGTTTCCAACCTTGACCGTCCGGGAGAACCTGATCGCCACGGCCGCCAATCGGTTGGGCGCGGAACAGCCTTGGACTCTGCCCCGCATCTATAGATTATTCCCACGTCTGGCTGAGCGTGCCGGTCAGCGCGGCGGCACCTTGTCGGGGGGCGAGCAGCAGATGCTGGCGATCGGGCGGGCGCTGATGACCAACCCGAAATTGCTGATCCTTGATGAGGCGACGGAAGGTCTGGCGCCGCTCATTCGTAACGAAATATGGCGATGTGTTGCGGAACTAAAAGCATCGGGGCAATCCATCTTGATCATCGACAAGAACATCGTCGCATTAAAAACACTTGCAGATCAGCATCATATTGTGGAAAAAGGACAAACAGTCTGGACAGGCACTAGTGTCGAGATGGATGACGCCCCAGATATGGTGCATCGCAGCCTGGGGCTATAGGGACGGACTGCCATGCCAACGATAACGCGAACGGCTTTGGGTGAGTTGCAAGGGCTGCGTCAGCATGGCGTGACCCTGTTTCGCGGCGTCCCTTACGCGCTGCCGCCGATTGGTGAGCGGCGCTTTGCTGCGCCGCAGCCCGCGGTGGCTTGGGCCGGGGTGCGCGACGCAACTGTTCATGGCCCGATTGCCCCGCAATCCCCATCGCGGTTAGCGGCGGCGATGGGGGGCTTTACCCGGCCGATGGATGAAGATTGCCTGACGCTGACAATCTGGACGCCGTCGGTCGATGCCGGGCGTCGTCCGGTGCTGGTCTGGTTGCATGGCGGCGCCTGGATTTCGGGCGCAGGATCGCTGGATTGGTACGATGGCGCGACGTTGGCACGCGACGGCAATATGGTGGTCGTCGGCGTCAATTATCGGTTGGGCGCGCTGGGGTATTTGAAGCACAGGGACCTGGCGGTGGCCGATCCTGGCACGCAGGACCAGATCGCGGCGTTGGCCTGGGTTGTGGCCAACATTGCGGAGTTTGGCGGCGATCCGGGGCGGGTAACAGTTGGTGGCCAGTCAGCCGGGGCGGCCAGCATTGGGCGGCTTTTGCTCGATCCCGCGGCACGGGGGTTGTTTCACCAGGCCATTTTGCAAAGCGGCGGTTTTGGCCGGGCGCCGCTGACTGTAAGCGATGCGCAAGCGATCACAGCGCAATATTGTCAGATGTTGGATATCGACGCAGATGCGGCGGATGCGGTTACGCGATTGCGCGCCGAGCCGGTTGAGCGGCTATTGGCAGCGCAAGGTGCGCTGGCCCAGGCGCGCGCGCGCTTTGGTGAAACCACTCCGCCCTTCATGCCGACCTTGCCTGAGGCGATGACCGAGGCTGATCTGCTTCGCTCGATTGCCGCTGCTTCGGTTGACAAGCCGGTGCTGATCGGCGCCACGCGAGAGGAAGTGCATGCGTTTTTCGCATCCAACCCCGCAATGGCTAGTCCCGATCCTGCTGCGGTGGCGGATCGGTTTGCGGCATTGGGCGGCGATCAAGACGCTTATCGCCGCCGTCGGCCGGGTGGCAGTGCGACGGATTTGCTGGCCGATCTGACCAGCGATCACACGTTTCTGTGGCCGACGATGCGGCTGGCCGAGGCGATTTCTGCGGCCGGTGGGCAGGCCTATGCCTATCAGTTCGACTGGGCGCCGCCTACGAGCAGATTCAAGGCCTGCCATTGCATTGAGCTGCCATTCGTCTTCGGGAATTTCGATCAATGGCCGGATGCGGCTATGCTTCTTGGCGGTGACCGGGCGGAAATGGAGGCGTTGTCGGACTTGATCAGAGCTTGCTGGACGGGGTTCGCTGCTAATGGGATGCCGGGTGCGGATTGGCCCAGCTACAATGATGCGACCCGTGCGACCATGCGGTTTGGGGCGATCTGCGGCGTGGATGGCGACCCTGCTGGGCTCGGGTGGAGGGCGCGCGGATGACAATCGCCCGCGTTAGTCTTGGTGATCTGGTGGGCGCGTCGGGCGTGACGGTGTTTCGCGGCGTGCCCTACGCGACTGCGAGCCGGTTTGCCCCGCCGAAGCCGGCCGAGCGCTGGATTGGGCCACGCGATGCCACCCGGCATGGTCCGATCGCGCCGCAGCCGCCGTCGCGTTTGCGTGCGGCGATGGGCGATTTCACCCGCCCGCAGGATGAGGAATGTCTGACCCTGACCATCGCGACGCCCGCGGTGGATGACGCCAAGCGGGCGGTGATGGTGTTCCTCCATGGGGGTGCCTACTTGTCCGGGGCCGGCTCGCTAGATTGGTATGACGGCTCGGTCCTGGCCGGCGACGGCGATGTTGTTGTGGTCGGGGTCAATTACCGGCTCGGCGCATTGGGGTTTCTGCATTTGCCGGGGATCGCCGAGGGCAATATGGGCTTGCAGGATATGGTCGCTGCGTTGCGCTGGGTGCGTGACAATATTGCAGCCTTCGGCGGCGATCCGGCACGCGTGACCTTGATGGGCCAATCGGCGGGTGCGCATGCGATCATGTGCTTGCTGACCATGTGGGAAACCAGGGGCCTGTTTGAGCGCGCGATTTTGCAAAGCACGCCGGCGGCTTTGGCACCGCATAGTCGGGCGCAGGCGCGGGCCAATGCGGATGCGTTGTGCGCGGCGCTTGATGCCAGGCCGGAAGATCTGGCGACAATCCCCGCGGCGCGGATTGTTGCGGCCCAAATGCAGGTCGCGCGGGAGGTCGGGCGCTTTGCCGATGTCACGCCGCCCTTCCTGCCGGTGTTTGATAGCATGTCCGATGCCAGCGCCTTCGTGCAGGCGGCGGCGGGCGAGGCTGCATCGCGCAATATCAGCCTGATCATCGGCACCACGCGGGAAGAAATGCACGCTTTCTTCGCGGCCGATCCGGCGATGAACCCGCCCGATCCAGGGGCGATGGCGGCGCGTTTCGCGGAGTTGAGTGGGTCCGCCGATGCCGCCGCGCTTTATCGCCGCCGCAGGCTTGGCGCGACCGACATGGATGTGCTCGGCGATTTGATGACCGATCATGTGTTTTTGTTTCCGTCCCTCGCGCTGGCGGATGCGGCAACTGACGCAGGGGCGGAAGTCTGGGTGTATGAGTTCCGCTGGGCGCCGGCCGGTAGCAAATTCAAAGCCTGTCACTGCATCGAATTGCCGTTTGTGTTCGGCAGCTTCCCAGCCTGGGCGGACGCGGCGATGTTGACCGGTGGCGATCGCGCGGAAATGGTGGCTTTGTCGGCCGCGATGCGTGGCGCCTGGAGTGAATTTGCCGAATCTGGCGACCCGCACAGCCCTGGCCTGCTCTGGCCGCCTTATTTGCGCGCGAGCCGGCAAACAATGTGCTTCGATCGGGTGCTGGGCATTGCCGGCGACCCGTCGGGCGCGGTGTGGCGTGGAGGGGTCGAAGGATGAAGCGGCTTGGTTGGTTCCTGACTGGCCTGCTGCTGGTCGCGGCGCCGGCGATGGCGCAGGTCAAGATCGGCTTTGTTACCACCCTGTCGGGTCCCGGCGGCTATCTCGGGGAAGATATGCGCGATGGCTTCATGCTGGCGGTGCGTGACGGCAAGCTTGGTGGGGTTGCGGTGTCGGTCCTGGTTGAAGATGACGGGCTGAAACCGGCGCAGGCCAAGCAGATCGTGCAGCGGCAGTTGAAATCCGACGGGGTGAAGCTGTTTACCGGGATGATTTTCACCAATGTCGCGTTGGCGGTGCTGGGGGATATTCTGGACGCCGACGCGCTATGGCTTGGACCTAACACATCGCCCAACGAATATGCCGGCAAGAACTGCCAGGTGAACTACTTTGTCACTGGCTGGGACGAAAATTTGCATGCCTCGGCCGGCGTGCTCGCCAATGAACTGGGAATGAAGCGACTGTTCGTGATGGCGCCGAACTATCAGGCCGGCAAGCAGGTGGTCGCCGCGGTGAAGCGCGAATTCAAGGGCGCCATCGTGGGTGAGATTTATACCGGCCTCGATCAGAATGATTTCAGTGCCGAAATCGCGCAAATTCGCGCCGCCAATCCGGACGCAATTTACGAATTTGAACCGGGTGGGTTGGGGATTGTGTTCCTCAAGCAATGGGCGGCATCGGGGTTGAAGGACAAGATTCCGTTGGTGGTGGCGGCACCCTCACTCGATCCGCGACTGCTGGCGGCAGTAGGGGATGCGGCGAGCAACATGCATATTGCGGCCGAATGGAATGAGGATTTCGATAACGCCGCCAACAAGGAATTTGTTGCGGCCTATCGCGCGGCGTATCACCGGCCGCCGACCTACTACGCGGCACACGGGTTTGAAACCGCGAACATGATTGGCGCCGCACTGCGAAAATCGGGCGGCAAGCTTGATGCCGCTTTCCAGGCAGCCTTGAAAGCAACCGATATAGCCAGTGTGCGCGGGCGGTTCAGCTTCGGCAACAATCAGGGGCCAGTTTTGGATTGGTTCGAATTGGCGGTCGCAAAGGGCGCCGATGGGGTGTTGGGATTGAAGACTGAGCGTAAATTCCGCACCCAAATTCCGGCAGCGTATTCGGCGGCATGCAGCTTGAAATAACGGCCTAAAGTAACGTTGCGACCGTATCCGCGCGCGGGGAGGCGACGACTTCCGGCAGGGTTTCCACGCCGCATGCTTGCAGAAATTGCGCGACGCGATCCAGTTCATCTGGGTTGCGGGTTTGGTCACTCCGATCCCCACGCGGCACCCAGATCACCGTCTGGTAGCGCGCCCGGGTTAACAGCACGCGATAGGTATTGGTGCGGTTGGCGATGGTTTCGGGATTGCGGGTCTGGTTCCATTGGTCACCCACGAAGGCGCGACACTGCCAGATTTTTTGCAGCGGTAGCCACAGCATGTCGCCGCCCCAGCACAGCCCGACATAGTCAAGCTCCAGTCCCTGGCAGGCAAACTCGGTCGCGACGGTTTCGAGGGCGTCTGATGCCCGGACATCCGGCCACCGGTTGAGAAACCAGTGTGCGACGGCGGCCTCGTCCATATGGGGGACTTCGACCCCCAGCCCATCGGCCCGTCGGCGTTTGCCGCCGGAACTTCCGACCAGGCCAGCCCGACGTTCGCCGCGGCTGCTGGCGCGCAAATGCTGGCGCATGGCGTGAAGATCGCGCGTGAGGACGAAAGGCAGGGCGGGACCGGCGCTGGCGATGGCGCGGGCTGCGGAGGGGTCGCCGCCGAGCACTGCTTCAACCCAGGACGCCGCAGCCGAATTGCGCAATGACCGCATGGGGACCGAGAGATGCAAGCTGTCCTGGAGCGCCATGCCGTCCAAAGCTGGCAAGGTTTGGCGGGGCGTGCCTGAACGTTGCGTTTCAGGCGCTGCGAGTACGCGCCAGGATGGGCGTTGCGCCAAGGCGCCGCCCCATTCCGCCAGCCCGCCTTCCCCGTCGTGGATTTCCTGGCCGCCACCTACCAGGCAAATGATCGCAGCCCAATCGGCGTGTCGCGCCATGATGTCGAGTAAATGGGCGGGTTCCGATGCGCTGAGTTGCACCGGCCTGGTGGCGGTGGCACGGATCGCCTGACGTTCGTCCCAAGCGCGTTGGGCTTCGTCGATGACGATGACATGCTCCGGCGGGATGTGGCCAGTCCGGACGTACTCATCGCGAAACGCCGGGAGCTTTTGCACGGAGGCTTTGGTTTTGAGGCGCGCGGCGCGCAATTTGTCGCGATTGCCCTGGGCGGCGTCGCGCGCCAAAGCCTCCCGCAGGACATGTACTAAGGTTGGGTTGCCGGTCAGGAAGGTGGCGCCGGCGTCACGTCCGGCACCGAACACCGCATTCAATCCACACAAGGTCTTACCGGCGCCGGGAATGCCGGTTACGAACAGGATGACATGATGCTGGTCGCGGCGCGCGGCGGCGATAGCATCAAGGATGGCGTCCTTGGTCGTTGTCAGATTATGCGCTTCGGCCCGGGCGCTGGCGATATCTGCGACGCCGTGATGGGAATAGAGCGTGCAAGCAGCATCGATAATGCCTGGCACCGGCCGGTAGGGTGCCTGGTCCCAATTCTGCACATCGAGCAAATTGGGCGGTACCGGAAGGCGCGCCCAGACCTCTCGCACCAAAATTCCCAATCCCCTGGGTGACGCGGTCAGACCTGCATCGACAAATCCGCGATACATGAACGGCCATGCGGTCGGGCCGGTGGCGGCATTGCTGGCAACCACGATGGGCAGGATAGGATGATCGTCGCTCGCCGAATGAAATATCTCCAGATCAAGCGCGTAGTCTTCCGCTTGCCGTCGCGCTTGCGCATCGACGCCTGATGCGCCGGTTTTGAATTCCAGCACAATAATGCCGCGCGGGGTCACCAGAACCGCATCAATCCGCCGGCCGAGGCGCCGCATGTCATATTCCAGCACCAGTCGCCAATCGCTTGCTTCCGGCCAATCGCTGAAGGCAACGCGCAAGATGCGGATGGACGCGTCCCAGGCGAGAAGTTGCTGGCCCTGATTGCGAGAAAATCGTTGCTGGTCGGCAAATGCCAAACGTTCAACCAACGCCTGCGGGTCGGCCGCCAGAAATGCAGCGACCGACAGCGCTTCCATGTTTTGCCGCTACACGCGCTCGATCAGGGCAGCGATCCCTTGCCCGACGCCGATGCACATCGTCACGATGGCGCGCTTCTGGCCACGCAGTTCCAACGCGCTGACCGCCGTCATCGCCAGACGCGCGCCCGACATGCCGAGCGGGTGGCCGAGCGCAATCGCGCCGCCATGCGGGTTCACATGCTCGGCGTCATCGGCCAAGCCAAGCTGCCGCATTACCGCGAGGCCCTGGCTGGCAAAAGCTTCGTTGAGTTCGATCAGGTCGATATCGCCGATCGTCATGCCAAGCCGCGCCAGAAGTTTTTGCACCGCCGGTGCCGGGCCGATACCCATGATGCGGGGTGCCACTCCGGCGGTTGCCATCGCAACGACCCGGGCGCGGGGTGTTAGGCCATGGCGACGCGCGCCATCCTCACTCGCCAGGATCAAAGCCGCCGCACCGTCATTCACGCCCGAGGCATTGCCCGCCGTGACAGTTCCCGGTGTCCGGAACGGAGTTTTCAGCTTGGCCAAGCCTTCGAGCGTGGTATCGGCGCGCGGATGTTCGTCAGTGTCGATGACCACATCGCCCTTGCGGGTCTTCAAGGTGATCGGTGCAATCTCCCGCGCGAAAAACCCCGATTTCTGCGCCGCCGCACAATTCATCTGGCTGCGATAAGCAAACTTGTCCTGATCTTCGCGGGATATCTGGAATTCCTCGGCGACGTTCTCGCCGGTTTCTGGCATCGCGTCCGTGCCATACTTGGCTTTCATCAGCCCGTTCACAAAGCGCCAGCCGATCGTGGTGTCGTAAACCTCCGCCGCACGGGCAAACGCCTCGGTCGCCTTGCCCATGACGAACGGCGCGCGGGTCATGCTTTCAACGCCGCCCGCCAGCATCAAATCAGCCTCCCCCGAACGGATCGCGCGCGCCGCCGTGCCAACCGCGTCCAAGCCCGAACCACAGAGCCGGTTTACCGTGCCGCCCGGCACTTCCGTCGGATACCCGGCCAGCAAAGTCGCCATGCGCGCAACATTGCGGTTATCCTCCCCCGCCTGATTGGCGCATCCAAGATAGCAATCATCCAATGCCGCCCAATCAACCTGGGCATTCCGCTCCCGCAACACCCGCAACGGATGCGCCGCCAAATCATCAGCGCGTACATCCTTCAAAACCCCGGCATAACGGCCGATCGGCGTGCGGGCGAAGTCGCAGATGAAAGCGTCGGCCATGGGGGACATCTCCTGTTGTGGGCTTTCAGGGCAGGTTAGGGGGTGCGGTTTAGGGAGGCAAGGAAGGCGAGGGGCTCTGCCCCCTCGCCCCCCGCCGCGGCCGGGCCCCGAACCCCTATCCTAAGAAAGCAAGGCTGGAATGAAGCAGGGGGGGGCTAGGTATCGGTTGCAACCAGTACCTAGCCCCCCCTGCTTCATTCCAGCCCTCTTAAGGGTTTGGCGTCCAGGGACCTTCCCTGGCGGGGTCTGGGGCAGCGCCCCAGCGCTTCCTTGCCTCCCTCAAAACGGCAACACCAAATCCAGCACCTGCTGCCCCCAACGCGGGGTTTGCACGTCCGTCATCTGGCCGCGCCCGCCATAGGCGATACGGGCTTCGGCCATGCGGTCATGTTGGACTGTATTGTCGCTGGCGATGTCTTGCGGGCGGATGACGCCGCTGACGGCGAGTTCGCGCAGTTCGGAATTGACCCGCACTTCTTGTTTGGCGGAGACGACGAGGTTGCCGTTGGGCAGGACTTGGGTGATGACGCCGGCAAGTTTCAGGGTGACGGTTTCGTTTCGCTTGAGCTCGGACGATCCGACGTTTGAGTTGTTGCTGCTGCCGCTGACGAGGCTGGAAGATGGGGTTCCGAACAGATGTTGGGCGGCGTTTTCGAGGCCGAGCATATGCGGTAGGCCCATGCCTTCCGCGCTGGTTCGGGTGGCGGTGGTGCCGTTTTTCAGGTTGGCGGTATCGGTGATGTTGACGAAGACGGTCAGGATATCGCCGACGCCGGATGCGCGTTGATCTTTGAAGAAGGCGCGGCTGCCGTTACGCCAGAGGGTGCCGGCGTCGGGGGCGGCGACTTGCAGGGCGGGCATGGGCATGGTGAGCGGGCGGTAGTTGGCGTCTCGGGTGGGGTCGCTGATCGGCGTCATGGATGGCGGGCGGCCGACTTCGGACAGGCGGGTGAGATTGCCGCAGCCGGTGAGGCTGATGGCGAGCAGGGTGACGGCTAGCGATTTCATCGCAGCACCGTGCCGGCGCCACTATTGGCGCTGCTGACCCGGGTACCGCCGGGCGGAATGATTGGGGCGCTATCGGGCAGGACCCGAACGCGACCGGGGCCGGTGATTTCAGCCTCGATGATTGCGCGGGAGGTTGGATTGAGCACGGTGATGCGGTCGCCGAGTGCGCCGGAGTCCATGGCTTGCCCAGTGGCGGACACGATCAGCGCGCCGGATTGCAATTGCAGCGCCACGCGCGTGCCTTTGGCCACCAGAACGGGCTGGCCAAGATCGGCGCGTGCGATGGGCTGGCCACGGCTGATGGTGCGACGGGCGGCCAGGCCGAGGATTTGGTCGGTTGTGCGCGCGGACTCGCTCAGCATTGGCCCGGCCCGCATACGGACGAGTTGGATGTCTTCGGCGCGGACCACGCTGCCGGCCAGCAGGCGATGGGCGGGGACGGGGATTTCGATCATTTCGATCGCGATGCCGGCGACGCGAATTTTCTGACTGGTGATGCCGGCGCCACTGAGTGCGACGGTGGCGGTAAAGCGGCCGCTGGCGCCGTCGTATTCCAATTGCTCAATGCCGATTTCGGCGCGCCCGTCGGCTGCGATCAATGGTGGGGCGAAGCCGGGCAATTCAAGTTCGGTGTCGGCGGGGGCGCCGACGCCATCGAGGGCGGCGCGCAAGGGTTGCAGGATTTCATCGCGGCCGAGCGGCCTGCCGGGCCGTTCGAGCACCACCCGGTCGGCTTGTGAGGCGGGGCGCCAATCGACGCCGAACTGTCGGGCGATGGCGGCCAGTTGGGGGGCTTCGACGATGATCCGCCCGCCAGGGGCCGGACCGGGACCGATCACCCGATCGACGTCGGCCCCGAGATCATCGAACAGGTCGGACAATTTCACGGTCGATGCGGTGAGGCTGCCGGCCGGACGCAGCAATGCTGGGTGGGCGGCGTGCGTCATTGCCAGCAGGGACAATCCAGCCAGCCAGGTTTGCTTGTTCATTGCAGATTCCCTCAGCGGAGGTTGGTCAGGGTCGACAGCATTTGATCGGATGTGGTGATGACCTTGCTGTTCATTTCGTAAGCACGTTGTGCGGTGATCAGGTTGGTGATTTCGCTGACCACGTTGACGTTTGACGTTTCGACGAAGCCTTGCAGCACTGATCCGAAGCCGGGGGAGGAGGGTGCGCCGGTGACCGGGTTGCCGCTGGCCGACGTTTGCAGCATCAGATTGTCGCCCTGCGCGTCGAGGCCCGCTTCGTTGGGAAAGGTTGCAAGCTGCAATTGGCCGACTGTGCTAGGCGCGGTTTGTCCGCCGATGGTCGCCTGAACCTGGCCTGCGGAATTGATGGTGACGGCGGTGGCGTTGGTCGGAATAGTAATACCAGGCTGCACGACAAGCCCATCGGAGGTAACCATTTCCCCTTGGGGAGACAGTGAAAACGTGCCGTCGCGGGTATAGGCGGTGTCGCCGCTGGGGAGCGTTACTTGGAAATAGCCGTTGCCGCGGATGGCGAGGTCGAAGGAATTGGAGGTTTGTTGCAAATTTCCCTGCTCGCTGATCCGGTAGATTGCCGCGGTTTTCACCCCGAGACCGACCTGCGCGCCGGCTGGGACCACCGATCCGGCATCGGATGAATTCGACCCGACCCGGCGAAGGTTTTGATAGATCAGGTCCTGAAACTCAGCGCGGCGGCGCTTGAAGCCGGTCGTGGTCATGTTGGCGATGTTGTTGGAAATGACTTCGACGTTGGTCGATTGGGCCTGCATTCCGGTGCCGGCGATGTCAAGGGCGCGCATGGATCAGGACCTTGTCTGGGTGAGTTTGTCGATGGCGGAGCGTTGGCGGTCGGCTTCGGCCTGAACCAGTTCGCTGGTGAACTGGAATTCACGCAGATCGGACATCATCCGGGTGAGTTCCAGGGTAGGTTGGATGTTGCTGCCCTCAACGGCGCCTTGGATCAATTTGGGCTGGGCGACAGTTTGGGTTGGGGTGGTTGCGGCTGATAATTGTCCGCCCTCGGCGCGCAGACTGTGGTCGTTGTTGGGTTTGACGATGCCGATGCGGCCGATTTGTCCGTTGTTGGTGGTCAGGGTGCCGTCGCTGGCGATGGTAATTTCGTGGTCGGTGGCGCCGAGGCGCAAATGCCCGCCAGTGGAAGTTAACAGCGCGTTGCCCTGCCCATCGACGATGTCACCATTGGAAGAGGTGCTGAAATGGCCGGACCGGGTCAGCCGCACGCCGTTGGGGGTTTGCACGCTGAAATAGCCGTCGCCCCCGATCGCAAGGTCTAATGGGTTGGCGGTGTGCTGCAGCGGGCCGGTCTGGGCGTCGCGATAGGTGGCGCGATCCTGAGTGAAGGCAATGGTGCCGTTGCCGGGCACGGTGGCGCCACGCGCTTTGACCAACCAGTCACTGAACACCACCCGTTCGGCGTGAAACCCAGGGGTGGCTGAATTGGCGAGGTTGGTCGCGGTGACATCGCTGGCGCGTTGCTGGGCAACCAGGCGGGACAGGGCAATGCTGGTGACGTTATCCATTCGGGCGCTCCATCAAAGGGCGTAGATAGCAGTGCAATCACCGTGCCAAGCGGTAATAGATTGATAGCGCGCGGAAAATCACGGATGCGCCCAGGCAAAATTTGCCCGACTGGCGCGATACGACCCGGCAATTTTGGTCGCTTCAGACAATGTTAAGGGCGTGCGCGCATAGCGGTGCGGCGGGTGACAACAATTGGGGGCAGCATGAGTAAGGCGGCGACGGAAAATCCGGCGGAGATCCAAGCGGGCGACAAAGCCGCAGGTGGGGGCAAGAAGAAATTGCTGCTGCTGGCAGTGCCGGTGCTGCTGATCGGCGTTGTGGCCGGGCTATGGTTTTCGGGGGTGTTGCCGCCGCTACTTGGAATGGGGCCGGCCTCCGCCGCGCACGAACCGGCGGCAAGCCCGCATGAGGCACCCAAACCGGCGGCCCATGGTGCGCCGAAACCCGCGGCGGCCCCTGCCCATGGTGCGCCCAAAGAAGACCCGCATGCCGCCAAGTCGGCTGCTGCCAATCCGGCTGGTGGTAAGATGCCGATGTTTTTTGAATTGCCGGATATCATTGCTAATCTGAATTCCGGCGCGCGACGCACTGTTTATGTCAAGGTCAAGCCGCGGCTGGAACTCGCGCGCGCGGACGACGAACCGATTGTGCGGGCGGCATTGCCGCGGTTGATGGATATGTTCCAGACCTATTTGCGCGAAATGCGCCCGGAAGAATTGCGCGGCAGCGCCGGGATGTATCGCTTGCGGGAAGAATTGCTGGCCCGTGCCAATGTTGCAGTGACACCGGCAAAAATCATCGATGTGCTGTTCGTGGAAATGCTGATCCAATGAGCGGAACGGGGTCGGAAGAAGACGATCTCGCGGCCGCCTGGGGGGCTGAAACCGAGGGGGGTGATGCCGCGCCCGCGCAGCCGGAGCGGGTGCTGAGCCAGGCGGAAATCGACAGCCTGCTGGGCTTTGATGATGGACCGGCCGGCAACGATCACGATAGCGGCATGCAGCGGATTATCAGCTCCGGGCTGGTATCGTACGAACGTCTGCCGATGCTGGAAATTGTCTTCGACAGGCTGGTGCGGATCATGTCGACCAGTCTGCGCAACTTCACCAGCGACAATGTTGAAGTTGGGATCGATAATATCCTGTCCTTGCGGTTCGGCGATTACCTCAATTCGATTCCTCTGCCGGCGATGCTGGCGGTGTTCAAGGCCGAGGAATGGGACAATTACGGGCTGATGGTGGTTGATAGCGCGATGATCTACTCGATCGTCGATGTGTTGCTCGGCGGCCGCCGCGGCACGGCGGCGATGCGGATCGAAGGGCGGCCCTATACAACGATCGAACGCAATTTGGTTGAGCGGTTGATTGTGGTTGTGCTGCATGATCTGTCGCTGAGCTTCGATCCGCTATGCCCGGTGACGTTCCGGTTCGAGCGGCTGGAAGTGAACCCGCGCTTTGCCACCATCAGCCGCCTTTCCAACGCGGCAGTGCTGGCGCGATTGCGGATCGATATGGAAGACCGTGGTGGGCGGCTGGAACTGTTGCTGCCATATGCGACGCTTGAACCGGTGCGGGAACTATTGCTCCAGCAGTTCATGGGGGAGAAATTCGGTCGCGATTCAATCTGGGAAACCCATCTCGCTGAGGAATTGTGGAACACCGACATCGATCTTGAGGTGGTGCTGGACGAACAGACCATGCGGCTGTCCGAAATGATCGATCTGAAGCCGGGCAGCCAGATTCTGCTGAACGGCGGGGTCGGGTCGTCGGTGCTGCTGCGCTGTGGCACGACGATCTTGTTCGAAGGGCGGGTAGGACGGCGGAAGAACCGGATCGCGGTGCAAATTGAGCGGGTGGTCCCGCGCGCGACGCCGACCGAGCGATAGCGGCGATGAACCATATCTTCACTCTTTTGCGTCAGAACCTAGTCCTGGCCCGCCAACCTGGCTGGATGTGAGGGGTGCATGGAATGGCTGCTGGAAATGGCTTTGATGGTGCTGTTGGCAGCGACCATTTTTCATGCCTTCCGGCTCGAACGGGCACTCGGCGTATTGAAGCGCGATCGGGCGGCTTTGGAGGCGTTGGTGACTGATTTCAACGCATCGACCCGCGCGGCGGAGCAGGGGGTTGAACGGCTGCATGCGGCCGCTGATGGCGCCGGTCGGCAAATCGAACGACAAATTCAGGGGGCGGCGCGACTACGTGATGATTTGCAGTTTCTGATCGATCGTGGCGAACAGGGCGCCGATCGGCTTGAAGCCGCCTTGCGCGGCACACGGGATCGCCCGCCTGAGCATGTGGCTGATCTTGTGGTGCCGGATGGTCCACTGGCGCGTCCGCAGAGTCAGGCGGAACGTGATTTGCTCAAGGCGTTGCGGGTGGCGCGGGCATGACGCGGGCAGGTAAATTCGGCTTGCGCGTGCCGCGTTTGTTGCCGATTACCATTGGCGCGATGCTGATGCTGTTGGGGATCAAGGCCATCGGGTTGGTGCGGGCGGCAACCCCGGAAGCACCGCCGGCTGTGGCCAGCCCCAAACCATCCCCCACCCCGACGTCGGTCGCTGCGGCCCCCGCGCCCACGCCGGTGGTGCCAAAGCCGGTCGAGATCAGTGAGTCCGAGCGCGGCCTGCTGCTCGACTTACGGCGCCGGCGTGGCGAGCTTGAGGCGCGCGAGGCAGCGCTCGCGTCCCGCGACGCAGTCCTCGCCGCAACGGAAAAGCGCTTGACTGCGCGGGTCGATGAATTGGCGCGTTTGCAGGCCAAGCTTGAAGCGCTTGAACAAGCGCGCCAGGCGCGCGACGCGCAGAACTGGCAAGGGCTTGTGAAGCTCTACGAGGCGATGAAGCCGCGCGATGCGGCGGCGATTTTCAACGACCTCGATAAGCCCGTCCTGCTGGCGGTGCTGGACAGGATGAAGGATGGCAAGGCGGCGGCGGTGCTGGCGGCGATGGCGCCCGATCGTGCGCGCCAGGCAACTGCCGATCTGGCCCGCCAGCGCACCCAGAACAACTCGCTGCAAAATGCGGCAATCCCGGCCGCGGCAACGCAGCCTGCTGTGCGACCGGTTCAAGGTGCCGGGTAGCGCGATCCAGATAAAAAGGTCCGATGATGGCGATCGATAAGGCAATGAACGTCCTGATTGTAGACGACTACAAAACCATGCTGCGGATCATCCGCAATCTGCTCAAGCAAATCGACTTCAACAATGTCGAGGAAGCGACGGATGGGGTGGATGCGCTGGCGAAAATGCGCTGCAATAATTTTGGGTTAGTAATTAGTGACTGGAACATGGCGCCGATGACGGGGCTGCAATTGCTGCAGGAAGTGCGGGCTGATGCGCGGCTGAAGCAAACCCCCTTCATCATGATCACGGCGGAAAGCAAGACCGAAAATGTGGTGGCCGCCAAACAGGCCGGCGTTTCGAACTACATCGTCAAGCCCTTCAATGCCGAAACTTTGAAGGAGAAAATTGAGAAGGTGCTCGGACATGGCTGATGGAATGATGAGTGGCGCCGGAGGGTCGTTGCAGCAACGACTGGACGAATTGCGCGCGCTTTATCCTGCGGCCCGTCCCGATATGGTGGCGGATGTGGTGCGCGCGGTGCTGTCAACGATGCGTGGTGATTTGACGGTTACCGAAACGACATTGCTGGGGGAGGTGGAAGAACTCGGCCGCACCATTGCCACGGCCAAGGCTGAAATTGCGGCACTCCAGGTCGGAGACATCAACGCGAGCCACATCCCATCCGCAACCGATGAGCTGGACGCAATCGTCGCCCATACCGCGGCCGCGACCGAGGCGATCCTGGAAACCTGTGAGACGCTCGATCGCGTTGCGGGCGAGGCCAGCGCAGAGATCGGGCAGGTTTTGCAGGATGCGACCACCCGTATTTACGAGGCGTGCAGCTTTCAGGACATCACTGGGCAACGCATCACCAAGGTGGTGGCGACGCTGAAAACCATCGACGTCAAGGTTGCACAAATCGTTGGCGCCTTCAGCGGCCGCCGTGCTGATGACGCACCCGCAATGCCGGTTCCCGTGGTGTTGGAAAATGGCCCGCAGCTGCCGGGCCAGGCGATGGATCAAAGCGACATCGACAAGTTATTGGCGAGTTTTGATTGACCTGCCGGCTCCGCCTCGGTTGCATGCTGGTACTGGCGCTAAACTTCGGCGGCTATTCGGCCTCGGCCGAACTGGTACGGACCGGAAATCACGCCGATTTTGGCCGGGTGGTGTTCGATCTGCCGGCGGGTGCATCGGCGAGCGCGGTGCAGGATGGGGCCCGGGTGTTGGTGCGTCTGGACGGGGTGGGGGATCTGGCTTTTGGGCCGCTCCCGCGCAATGTTCAGGCAATGGGCCGGGCGACGGACGGTGCTGAAATTACCTTGGCGCCAGGCGCGCGGATGCGGCTGAGCCGGCTGGGCAACCGGCTGGTGATCGACGCGGTTGATCCGCCGCGTGGGGCGACAACCGAGCTGGCCAAAGCGCGGACCGTGGTCCCGGTGCGAGGGCATATGCTGCATGGGCCGCCGCCGGACGGGCTGAGCCGGGCGCGGGAAGCGCTTATTGTCAGTGAGCCTGCGCCACCGGCCCAAGCGGAACCACCGCCCTCTGTTGTGGTGCCGGAGCCGGTCGTGACGGCGGTGCCGACCCAAACTGTCGGGTCACTCGCGCTCGTCGCGCGTCCGGTGGCAGATGATCCGTCCGGCGCTGGTTCGACCGCAGATAATCGGGCGATCGCCCTGCCATTTGCATCGACCACCGGGGCGGCGGCCTTCCGCCGTGGCGGCGCGGGGTTTGTGATTTTTGATGAGCGCAAGCCAGTTGATATGGCCGAGTTACGGGATAGCACGGACTTCGGGGAGGCGGCGATTACACTATTGCCCGAAGCGACCCAACTGCGCATTCCCTTGCTGCCGCGCAAATTTCTGGTGTTGACGCGAACCAAAGCGGGATGGTCGGTCGCCATCGGACAGGAGGATCGGCGTGGTCCGGCGTCCAAGCCATTTTCGGTTGTGGTGGATCAAGGGCGGCTGGTGGTGAACGCCGATCAACCGGGACGAGTGGTTTCTGTCCCCGATCCACTGACCGGTGGGGTGATACTGGTAGGCACGCAGCTTGCGACGGGCCAGGGAATGCCAGTGGCCCGCACGGCGCCTGAATTCGGGCTGCTGGAAACCTGGCAGGGTATCGCGGTCGTGCCAGTTGCGGACGCGCTACGCTTGAATCCGGTGCAGGCCGGATTTGTCCTGGCGCTCGATCCGCCACGGCCGCTGGCGATTTCCCCGGCAATGCCACAGACGGCGGCCGAGATCGCAACCCAGGGCTTCAGTCGCCGGTTCGACTTTCCGGGGCTCGCGCCCGAAACATTGCTGCGTCGCCTGCAATCAGCTGTGGCAGACGCCGCCGCATCCCCGCCGCAGTCGCGCGGGCGCATGCGCATTGCCGCGGCCCAGGCGATGATCGCCTTGGGGCTGGGGGTGGAAGCGCACGCCTTGCTGACGCTCGCCGCGACCGAAGACGCCACCTTGTCGGACGACGCGGATCGGATAGGGCTGTCGGCCATTGCCGCCTTGCTCGCTGGTCGGATTGCCGAAGCCGATGGCATCACCGATCCGCGCCTTGATGGCAGCGATGATGTCACGCTGTGGCGCGCAATCCGCCTGGCGATGCGCGATGAGGGCGCGCCTGGGGCGGCGGCGAGCTTTGCGTCCGTGTCCGGTCTGATGTTGGCCTATCCCGCACCGCTTCGGACTGCGCTGCTCCCGCTGGTAGCCGAAACCATGACCCTGGGCGGAGAGGCCGACGCGGCCAATGTGCTGGCGAAAACCAACTTGAACGAACCGGGTCTCGATTTCACCCGTGCTTTGCTAGCGGCGCGCGACCCGGCGCGGGTGGCAACCGGGCTCGCCAGTCTCGACCAACTGGCGGCGGGCAAAAATCGCCTCCTTCACCTTCGCGCTGCAACCAAAGCGATTGAGCTGCGACTGAGCAGCGGCGCGATCACCCCAGGCCAGGCGGCCGATGCACTCGATCGACTGATCTACGCCTGGCGCGGCGACGATCGTGAAATGGCCACCAGGCTGCGGGTGGCGGAACTCCAGGCCGACACCAACGCCTGGCGACCCGCGCTGCGGCTGCTGCGGGAAACGCTGGAACTTTGGCCAGACGCATCCGCGATCTTACAACCGCGCCTGGTCGCTATTTTCATGCGAGCGCTGGCGACCGAGCAAGCCAAACCGCTGCCGCCGCTGGAATTGCTGGCGCTCGCGGAGGAAAATGCCGATCTTATTCCCGCCGGCGAGGCGGGGCGTGCCCTGTCGATGCGGCTCGCCGACCGTTTGATCGCGCTTGACCTGCCACAGCGGGCGATTCCGTTGCTGACCCGGCTGCTCGGCGCGACGCAAGATGGCGCCGCGCGATCGGAACTTGGCGGCAAGCTGGCGGCGATG
>JANXRN010000375.1 GCA_025352995.1 Acetobacteraceae bacterium | reverse complement strand
CCTTGCGCGCAGCACGACGCCATTTTCCCAGGGCGAATTGCAGTCCGGGACCGACCGCGACAATGAACGGAGCACGTCAATCGCTGGATAACGGCCACGCTCTGCGATCTTCCGATCAAGGATCACATGCCCATCCAAAATGCCGCGAATGGTGTCAGCAATTGGTTCGTTCATGTCGTCACCTTCAACGAGGACACTAAACAGACCCGTGATATACCCCACACCACCATCCCCCTCGATGCCAGGCCCAGCCCGCTCTAGCAATCGAGGCAGGTCAGCGAACAGGCTTGCTGGGTAGCCACGTACAGCAGGCATTTCCCCCGCTGAAATCGCTATCTCACGCAGAGCTGCGCAGTAGCGTGTTATGCTGTCCATCATAAACAGTACATTTTTTCCGGAATCGCGAAAATATTCGGCGATGGTCATGGCGGTCAAAGCGGCCTCCCGGCGCATGGGCGGCGATGCGTCCGATGTGGCTACCACGACGACAGCTCGCTCAAGTCCTGAGCTTGTCAGTTCATCCTCGATAAACTCGCGGACCTCTCGGCCGCGTTCCCCGATCAGGGCTACAACCGCCACATCGCAAGCAGCGTGCCTCGCCAGCATTCCCATCAATGTCGACTTCCCGACACCCGAGCCTGCAAACAAGCCCAGACGCTGCCCGCGCCGACATGTGGCAAAAAGATTGAGTGCGGTAACTCCTAGGTCAACTCTCGGTCCGAGCCGGGCTCGGGTGGTAGCTTGGGTTGGCAGTTGACGCGTATAACGCGCATTGGGTCCTGCCGTCATAGGTCCTCGGTTATCGAGGGGACGACCTAGGGGATCGATAACACGACCGAGCCATGAAGTGTGCACCGCCAACCCGCGCTGAATTGGCGGGAGCGCGGTTACCGCAAGGCTACCCAAACCCAACCCAACAGAGCTTTGATAGGCTAAAACGCGAGTCCAATCCGCATCGAAGCTGACAACTTCCGCCAGCACCGGCATACCTATTTTGGGCTGGAGATGCACGCGGTCCCCTACACCAACGAGACCAGATAATCCGCCTACATTAATGCCCAAACCAGATACCGCCGTAACCGTTGCATGGACCCGGATGTCCGACGCCAGCGCCAGTGCGTCTAGCGACATCAACAGCTTGTCGACAAGTTTTCGCCTCATCGTGATGGACTTATGATCATTATATGAAGCATGTTTAAATTTTGTCCTAATTTTAATTTATATGTCATTCATTAAACTAAAAAGATGAAAAAAATGTTTTCAATCAGGTGTTTCAATCTGCATTATACAACCATTAATTGCACAGGAAGCAGAGATGAGAATTCTTTTGGTTGAAGACGAGCTTGTTGCTGCGAAAGCCATGGCGCTCGCACTTCGCGCGATCGGCGCCGTAGTCGAACATGTGGATACGGCCGACGATGCACTCGACCTGATAAAGTTCTACGAGTACGATATCGTTGTTTTGGATATCCAACTCCCAGGTCTGGACGGCTATGAAGCAGTCCGACGAATTCGGGCGGACCGATTTGACGTACCTGTCTTGATCGTGTCCGGCCTCAGTCAGGCGCAATCACGGGTGAGGGCTCTAAGCGCCGGAGCCGACGACTTCCTCACAAAGCCGTTCGACAATGCTGAGCTCGTCGCGCGGATACGCGCGATCGTCCGGAGATCAAAGGGAATTTGCCAGCCAACGATAAATGTAGGGGCGTTAGTTTTACATCTTGAAAATCGCGAAGCGACAGCTGATGGTGCTCCGATACATTTGACCGGCAAAGAATATGCAATCCTTGAGTTAATGGCGATGCGAAAAGGCATGATTTTAACCAAAGAAATTTTTCTAAATCATTTGTACGGAGGCATGGACGAACCAGAAATAAAAATAATTGACGTATTCATATGCAAACTCAGAAAAAAGCTTAATTTATACGGACTTTCCTCTTTGATTGTTACGATATGGGGTCGCGGATATATGATGAAAGATTTTGTGGACAAGTCCATCTATCCCGAAAAATCACTTGAGCCCGTCAACCGCGGGTCAAGAGCGTTCGATAGAAAAATGCTGACGGCTGCTTGACTTTTAAAAATTGCTCTAGCGTCGCGATTCCACCCCTCACCTGGAAGCCGACTTAGCTAAATAGGACACTTATTGCTTCGTCGGCCTGGCTTAACCCCGGCCGGCGAAGCAAATACGGCCCGCGGTTGAAGCGCATGAGATCGGTGCCGATGACAATCAACATATTCCAATTGCCAAGCATCGACCTTGCTCGCGGGATCGACACGGTTCAGGCCCCCCCCCGTGCTCAGACACTTGTCGAGCAACCCATTGTTAAAGCCACCCATGAATATTGACAGCCCCCGTGCCCGGACAATGGAGCCCCGCATGTCACGGCGAGAATAGGTGCGGTTCTTTCATTTTCGCAGATCAGCTAATAGTCGCGGAATAGAACGACCAACTTCGTCGCTTGGGACAAGCCACGAGACATTGGTCGTTCTCCTCGCTGCTCTTATCCGATACGGGCCGCGCAAAATTTAAATTCTGGGATTTTGCCGAATGGATCAAGCGCGGGATTCGTAAGTAGGTTCGCCGCAGCCTCCGAATAGCAGAACGGGATGAAGATCATGTTCGCCGGCACGTCCTGGTCAGCCCGGGCCCGGATATCAACCACACCACGACGGGTTTCGACCCGGATTGTGCTTCCCGGCGCGATGCCACGGCGGCGCAATTCCTGCGGTGAGAGCAAGGCGACGGCCTCTGGTTCAATGGCATCCAGCATTTCCGCACGCCTTGTCATTGACCCGGTATGCCAATGCTCCAGCACGCGACCGGTCGACAGCACCATGGGAAAATCTGCGTCGGGCAATTCATCGGGCGGTAGTACCCGGGCCGGCACCATGCGGGCCCGCCCAGTTGGTGTTGGGAACTGATCTGCGAAGATAATGGCATGACCTGGCGCATCAAGGCTATCGACGGGATAAGTCACTGCGCCCTCCCGTCGCAAGCGATCCCAGGTGATATTAGCAAGCGAGGGCATTGTTTGTACCATTTCGGCAAATATCTCGCCGGGCTCCTGGTAATTCCAGTTCAGACCAAGGCGCTGGCCGATCTGTTGAATGATCCACCAATCCTGTCGCGCAGCACCTGGCGTCGGCACCACCGGACGGGCTAGCTGCACACGACGATCAGTATTGGTAAAACAGCCAGATTTTTCCGCCAACGCGGCGGCCGGCAGTACCACGTCGGCATGGAAAGCTGTCTCCGTAAGGAATAAATCCTGCACCACTAGATGTTTCAGACTCGCCAGCGCCTCCCGTGCATGGTTGAGGTCGGGGTCCGACATAGCTGGGTTTTCGCCTTCGATATACATGCCCCGAATGTCGCCACGCTTTGCGGCATGCATAATCTCCACCACAGTTAGCCCACGCGCCGGATCAAGCTTAGTGCCCCAGAGTTGCTCGAGACGGGTACGGGCCGCGCGGTCCGATGTGGCGAGATAGTCGGGGAAAAACATCGGGATCAGCCCGGCATCCGAAGCACCCTGAACATTGTTCTGCCCGCGCAGTGGATGCAGGCCTGCGCCACGACGACCGATATGTCCCGTGGTCAACGCCAAGGCGATCAGGCACCGCGCATTGTCAGTACCGTGGACATGCTGAGAAATGCCCATGCCCCAGAAGATGAGCGACGCGGCAGATTTCGCGTAAAGTCGCGCTGCTGCACGCAGGGTTTCGGCCGGCACACCACAAAAATCCGCCATCGCCTCCGGTGAAAACGCCCTAATCCCAGCGGCGAGTTCGGCATAACCATCGGTGTGAGTCTGAATATACTGTTGATCGACAAGACCTTCAGTAATGATTGTGTGGAGCATCGCGTTCAGAAGTGCGACGTCGCTGCCCGGCTTGAAGCGCAAATCAATTGTTGCATGGCGCGTGAGTGTCTGGCCGCGAGGATCGGCTAGAATCAGCTTCGCGCCACGTTTGATCGCATTCTTGATGTAAGTCGCGGCGACCGGATGGTTCACTGTCGGGTTGGCGCCGATTACAAAGATCACTTCGGCATCAAGCGCTGCAGCGAACGGGGCTGACACTGCGCCGGAATGCAAGCCTTCCATCAACGCGGCGACGGACGACGCATGGCAAAGCCGAGTGCAATGATCGACATTGTTAGTACCGAAGCCAGTGCGAACTAGCTTCTGAAACAGATATGCTTCCTCGTTCGAACCCTTGGCGCTGCCGAAACCAGCTAGCGCATTGGGCCCACTGGCGTCACGGATGGTCTTGAAGCCGGATGCAGCACGGTCGAGCGCTTCATCCCAACTTGCAGGACGAAAATGGGTCCATGGATTGGCTGGATCGATGTCGGGATGGGTCACTTTCGGCGCGTCGTCGCGTCGGATCAGCGGTTGGGTAAGGCGATGTGGGTGGGTGATATAGTCGAAACCGAACCGACCTTTGACGCAAAGCCGATTGTGGTTGGCCGGGCCGTCTCTTCCTTCGGCATAGAGAATGACATCATCCTTGATATGATAGGTCATTTGACAGCCAACACCACAATAGGGACAAAGGGAATCAACTTCGCGATCCGGTTTACCGTGGGTGAGCAAAGTTGCCGGTAGCAATGCGCCGGTCGGACAGGCCTGCACGCATTCCCCGCAACCGACGCACGTGCTGCTACCCATCGCATCGTCGAAGTCGAAAGTAATTTTCGTATGATCGCCACGGTACGCCATGCCGATCACATCATTGACCTGGACCTCGCGGCAAGCCCGCACACACAGTCCACATTGGATACACGCATCAAGATTGACGGCCATTGCCGGATGGCTGAGGTCGGCTTCCCAGCGGGGACCGCCCGGGAATCGACTTTCTGTCAGGCCAGCCTTGGCGACCCACGCGCTGAATTTGGACTCTTCAATCGGCGCGCGCACATCAGCAAGGAGCAATTCGAGTACCATTTTGCGGGACGCGCTGGCACGGTCAGACCCGGTATGTACGACCATTCCGTCACGCGGTGTCCTCAGACAAGATGGTGCAAGCACCCGCTCGCCTTCGACTTCGACCATGCAGGCCCGACAATTCCCATCCGGACGATAGTCCGGCGCGGGTGAGTAGCACAGATGTGGAATTTCGGCGCCCAACCGCTGCGCCACCTGCCAGATGGTTTCGCCGTCTGCTGCTTCGACCTCCTTGCCGTCCAGGATGAAGCGGATCATTGCGCGAACTCCTCAGGGAAATAGCGCAGCAGAGTTAACAGCGGGTTCGGCGCAGCCTGACCCAAACCACAGATCGAGGCATCGCGCATAACCATCGATAGCTCGTTAAGAAGACCAACGTCCCAAACTGGCTGGCTCATCAAATGTACTGCCTTGGAAGTGCCAAGCCGACAAGGCGAGCACTGGCCGCAGCTTTCATGTCGGAAGAAGCGCATCAGGTTGAGCGCCGCCGCACGCAGATCATCCTGGTCAGATAGGACCACCACAGCCGCCGAACCGATGAAGCACCCATATTGTTCCAATGTGCCGAAATCCAACGGCACATTCGCTAGATTTGCAGGCAGGATACCACCCGATGCACCGCCAGGTAGATAAGCGCGCAAAATATGACCCTGCGCCATACCGCCGCAGAACTCTTCGATCAGTTCCAGCAAAGTGATCCCGGCAGGCGCCAGTTTGACCCCCGGGTTCCGTACCCGACCGGAGACTGAGAAGCTGATCAAACCGGTGCGTCCGTTGCGTCCCTGATCCAGCCACCAGGCGGCGCCACGTTCAACAATATCACGCACCCACAACAGGGTTTCGATGTTGTTGACCAAAGTCGGCCGACCGAATAATCCATTTTGGAACACAAATGGTGGCTTGTTGCGCGGCAGGCCGCGTTTGCCCTCAATACTTTCAATCATTGCTGATTCTTCGCCGCAGATATAAGCACCTGCGCCGCGTCGCAAATGGATTGGCGGTCCGTCCTGCGGCAATTTGGCAATTTCGGCAGTCAACATTTCGCGCAAATGAGGGTACTCATCGCGCAAATAGATGTAGATTTCACTAATCCCAACAACCTGCGCCGCGATCAGCATGCCTTCGAGAAAGCGATGCGGATCGGCACGCAAATGGTAATGATCTTTAAACGTCCCTGGCTCACCTTCATCGGCGTTAACCGCCATCAAGCGTGGGCCGGTCTGATCTCGTACCGTGCGCCACTTGCGTCCGGTCGGAAAACCAGCCCCTCCCTTACCGAGCAGCTTGGCATCATCCAGTGCTGCGAGGATTGTCTCACCGGCTACCTCACCGCGCCGAACCAGACCCAACAGCTTGTAGCCACCTGATGCGACATATGCTGGATAGTCGATCGTGGCTGGCGGTTGCGGGAGGATTTGGCCGGACGAGAGCGCCGCCAGCACTGCGCTGGCAGTTGCTTCGGCAATCTGGTTCTGTCCGACCACAGCGACAGGGGCCTGGTCACAGCGGCCCACGCATGGGACTCTTTCCACCCGCGCCGAAGTGCCCGCCGCTACCGCCGCCGCCAAGGCTTCGGCACCAGCCATCGCACATGGCAAGCTGTCGCAAACCCGTATCTGCACCGGCGGGTCGGCGTCGGTGACATCAAAGTGGGCATAGAAGGTTGCTACTTCGAAGACTTCGGCGAAAGACAGCTTCATCGCCTCTGCCAAGGCCGCGAGCAGATCAGTTGGGATACGCCCGTGGGCATCCTGGATCAGGTGCAAATGCTCGATGAGCAAATCTCGCCGCCGATCTCGCGCCGCGAGCAAGTCGGCAATCGCGGCACGGGCGTCATCGGTAACCTGTCGGCCTTTGGGGGTATCGCGTGCACGGGTGCGGCCGGTTCCGGGGTGACGGGCTGAATGAGAGGCAACCATGCTTCCTCGAGAGTTATTGCATATAAGCTGTGGCATCTATCCGTGGATTGCAACGGCTCACGATTATGTTACAATAAACGGGGAATGCGAATACGCACACCAGCGGACCGAGGGGGACATCCGATATGGCTGGGTTACTGGCACGCGAAAGCACCATTGCGCCGATCAGCTATAACCGCTTCTTGATTCCGCCGGCAGCTTTAGCTGTGCATTTGTCGATTGGCCAAGCCTACGCATTCTCGACGTTCAACCTCCCGATGTCTAGGCTGCTGGGAATAAGCAAATCACTACCTGATGATTGGTCACTGGCAGCTCTCGGGTGGATATTTTCCATCAGTATCGTTTTCCTCGGGCTGTCGGCCGCCGTATTTGGGCGCTGGGTGGAACGGGTTGGGCCGCGAATGGCGATGTTCACCGCCGCAGTGTGCTTTTCGGGTGGCTTCTTGGTTTCCGCAATCGGGATTGCGACACACCAACTCTGGGTCATCTATCTCGGCTACGGGGTGCTCGGCGGGTGCGGATTGGGGATCGGTTACATTTCGCCGGTATCGACCCTCATCAAATGGTTTCCAGATCGGCCGGGCATGGCAACGGGCATGGCGATTATGGGTTTCGGCGGCGGTGCGCTGATCGCCTCCCCTTTGTCAGTGGCCATGATGGATTATTTCAAGACCGCCACCGACACTGGGGTGCTTCCGACCTTCGTTGCGATGGGGGTGATCTACCTAGTGTTCATGCTGTTGGGCGCATACTTCGTGAAAGTTCCGCCCGCAGGCTGGGCGCCGGCCGGATATTCCGCACCGACCCAGTCAAGCGCGATGATCACCCGCGCCAATGTTGAGGTAAATGAAGCGGTGAAGACCCCACAATTCTACTTTCTGTGGGGTGTGCTATGCATGAATGTGTCGGCCGGGATAGGTGTATTGGGTCAGGCATCGCCAATGATCCAGGAAATGTTCCCTGGTCGCGTGACCCCACTTGCCGCTGCCGGGTTCGTGGGATTGTTGAGCCTGTTCAATATGGGCGGTCGATTTGTCTGGTCGTCGGTATCCGACATTATCGGGCGAAAGAACACCTATCGGATTTTTTTCGCCTTCGGAATCGTGCTGTATGCGTTAGTGCCAACCACAGGACAGATCGGATCCGTATCGCTGTTCGTCGCTGGATTTGCGGTAATTTTGTCGATGTACGGCGGCGGCTTCGCGACAATTCCTGCCTATTTGCGTGACATGTTTGGAACCATGCAGGTGGGAGCAATTCATGGAAGACTGCTAACTGCTTGGTCAACCGCCGGCGTGCTTGGACCGGTGCTGGTGAATTATCTCCGACAATACTGGATTGATAGCGGCTATCCGAAATCGGAAGCCTATTCGATCACCATGTATATTATGGCCGGGCTGCTCCTGATCGGATTCACCTGCAACCACCTGGTGAAAGCGGTGGATGAAAAGCACCATTTCCGCGGCAAGATTGAGCAATAGGGACCGGCCATGAGTATGAAATTCATCTTTCTGTGGCTGTTGGTTGGTATCCCCCTGGCCTGGGGGGTGTTGCGCACCCTTTACGCGGTCCAGCAATTGTTCAGCTGAATGCTGCCACCAATTTTGCAATAATCGCGTCGCGTGATTGAGTGATTGGAACGATCAGTGGTTTTTCGTCCGGACCCGGCGGCTCGAGCACGGCAAATTGGCTGGCTAGGAGCGCCGGTGGCATAAAATGGCCCTTTCGGGCAACCAAGCGCTCTGCGATGATCCTCTGGTCACCTTCAAAATAAACCAGTCGGGCGCCAGATAAATCACTGAGCAAGACATCACGATACGCTTGCTTGAGCGCGGAACAGGTGACAACTCCAGATATTCCCGACTTTTGCCAAGCGCGCATCACTGCAACAATCGCTTGCAGCCAGGGCGCCCGATCTTCATCAGACAATGGTGTTCCGCCGGCCATCTTTGCGACATTGGCTGCCGGGTGAAGCGCATCCCCCTCCTGGAACTGCCAGCCCAGCCGGTCCGCGAGCACTCGGCCAATGGTTGTTTTGCCGCAGCCCGACACCCCCATGATCAGGACGGTCGTCACGCTTTAGGCGTCTCCACGTGGCCCCCGAACCCAAGTCGCATCGCTGACAGCATCTTTTCGGCAAACGTATGTGATTGGCGCGATCGAAAACGCACGAACAAAGCCGCAGCGAGTACATCCGCAGACACCGCCTGTTCGACCGCTGCGTCAATCGTCCAGCGCCCTTCGCCCGAGTCCTCGACATGTCCTGAGAAGTTTTCGAGCGTTCCGTTACCCGCCAATGCGTCCGCAGAAAGGTCCAGCAACCAGGAAGTCACTACGCTGCCCCGACGCCAAACCTCGGCGATGTCAGCCAAATCGAAATCATAGCGCTCACCTTCGGGGAGCTTCGCTGCGCCCCGCGATTGCAGGATATCGAAGCCTTCCGCGAATGCCTGCATCATACCGTATTCGATCCCGTTATGGATCATCTTGACGAAATGGCCGGCGCCCGAGGGTCCGGCATAGAGATAACCTTGCTCCGCGCGCGGATCGCGGTCTCCACGATCGGCCGTGCGCGGAATTTCCCCCCGGCCCGGTGCGAGGGCCGCGAAAATAGGGTCGAGAAACTCGAACGCCGCGCGCTCTCCACCAATCATCAGGCAATAGCCGCGTTCCAGGCCCCAAACGCCACCCGACGTGCCGACATCCATGTAGCGAATGCCTTTGGCCGAGAGTTCCCTGGCCCGTCGAACGTCGTCCTTGAAGTTGGAATTCCCGCCATCAATTAGAATATCTCCAGGCGCCATCAAGTCGCCTAGAGCAGCAATCGTCGCCTCGGTAATCTCCCCGGCTGGCAACATGACCCAAGCGGCACGCGGGCATTGGTCGAGCTTACTAGCCAAATCGGCCAATGAGGTGGCCGGAACGGCACCCAGGGCCGCAAGTTCCGCAACCGATTTGGGATTTGCGTCGTAAACCACGCAATTATGGCCCACGCGAAGCAAGCGCCGGACGATATTGCCGCCCATCCGGCCAAGCCCGATCATTCCGAGTTGCACGACGATGTCCCCCAAGCGGTTATTTCAACTTGTGGTATAGCCGGCATCGCCAAGCACGCGAAAGATAGCAACGGAGCTTTTGGTTGCTCTACCTCAGCCGACAGCACGAAGATGCCCTGATCGGATGGCCACCGCAGGCCGCTGCGTCATCACGCCGCGGGCAGGTGGCGGTGCACCGGTCGCTTGGGTCATCGCAGCCTCAACCCTGTTGCGTACGCCGAGCTGCCGGTAGAGCGCGGCCAGATGTGTTTTAACGGTCGGCACTGCAAGCTCAAGGTGACGGGCGATTTCCTTGGTGGAATTCCCCTCCCGAACCAAGCGCAGCACGTCCAACTGGCGACCAGTGAGTGACGGACCGTCCGGCGCACCACGATGCTGGATCAAATCGACCGCTTGCATCAGGTCGACGAGCGTAGTCGCACCACGCGCAGCATCAATAGGTCCAGCGCGCCAAGCAGGCACCGGAACCTGGGCAGGAACGCTATCAAGGCGCAGTCCCGCCGTACCACCCAAAACAAAAAACTGTGCCTGAGGATACCAAGGAGCCAATGCATTCGCTGAGAAATCACGGCCATAGCCAGGCATATTCGAATCGAAGAAAACCAGTGTGAAAGACTCGCCTTCCAGCAATGCACTAATTTCGGGGCCGTTATACGCGCGACGAGCCACCGTGCCAAGATTCAGGACGCCCAGCAACGTCGCGACAGAGTTATAAAGTGCCGCGTCGAGCGTCGCGATAAGGGCTTGCATCACGACCGCTTCCCAGAACGACATGTTGCAGGCGCAATTAGCATCACGGTGGTTCCCATTATCACCCAATCCTCTTCAGCCCTCGTTAAAGGCTCATTTCACGGGACCCTAGCAACAATTCTATACAAAACACAATCGCATTCATTGCGATATCCAAAAATAAAATTTACACCTCATATATTGGGGATAGTCTCCGGACTTCATACTACATTTAGCATCCAAGGGCCTTGTTCAGAATCGATAGAGGCGCCTCAGAAGCGGATTGACGACATTAAATTACTTGATTGCTGATGTGGTCCGAGCATTATCCCTATATATATCAGAGCATTGTAATATTTTAGTAGGATTTGGAAGAATGTTACATCAAAAAACGAAGGTCTTTCTCCGATCGGCTAGCCCCAATGCGCAGGCGCTGGTGCTATGACGGTCGCCCAAACCATGCTCGGGGCATTGCGCGGTACAACCGGCATCACACAGTTCCGCGGCATCCCTTACGCGAAGGCCGGACGCTTTCTCCCGCCAGTGCCACTCACAACCTGGCTAGGCGCGCGTGACGCCCGCCGCGACGGACCGGTCGCACCACAGCAGGTGGCAAGACAATTGCACGCCCGCAGTATGGCGATGTTGTCGCAAGATGAGTCATGCCTCAATCTTTCGGTCACAACGCCAGCGCTGCCGACCGACGCCAATCTCGCCCCGCCCGGTCTTGATTTCTGCCCGCGCCCCGTGGTCGTATTCATCCATGGCGGACGCTATCACACCGGCGCAGGCTCATCCGATCTTTATGATCCAGCGATTGTTTGCACAGACAGTGACCTGGTCGTGGTCAAACTGAACTACCGGCTTGGGGTGTTGGGATTTCTGAGTTTACCGGGTGTCGCCGAAGGTAATATGGGCTTGCTCGACCTTATCGCCGGTCTGCGTTGGGTTCAAGCTAACATCGCCCAGTTTGGTGGCAATCCAGGTAATGTTACCGTTCTTGGCCACGAAGCCGGTGCGCACGCAATAATGTGCCTGCTGACAATGTGGAACAGCCAGGGCTTGTTCCATCGGGCGATTTTGGCAAGTTGTCCAATAGGCGTCACCCCGCAATCTCGTGAAATCGCGCGGCAAAATGCTGCCCAACTTTGCGAAGCTGCTGGTATCGATGGGGTCGAACTGGCGACACTTTCAACTGCGCAAATACTCACCGCACAGTCAAAGCTAGAGCGGAGCCGCAGGCGCTTCGCCGACATGGAAATGGCCTTCATGCCGACGTTTGAGGATCTGCACGGCCATACTGATGCCAAACGGTTCATCTCTGCTGCCGCAAAGTCCGCCGCGGCCCGCGGCATCCATCTGATGATCGGCACCACCCGGGAGGAAATGCACGCAACCCTTGCTGTAGAGAGTGCTTTGTTGCCACCCAGCCCGACGGCAATTGCCAACCGATTTGCCGAAATCACCGGGTCGGCAGATACCATCACGCTTTATCGACACCGTCGCGCGGGTGGCGGGGATTGCGACCTGCTCGGTGATTTGATGACCGATCATCTGTTTCTGTTCCCTTCCCTCGCCCTGGCCGAGGCACTCACAGAGGCGGGGGGCACGGCGTGGATTTACCAGTTCGACTGGGCGCCGCGCGACAGTCGGATGCGCGCTTGTCAGAGCATCGACATTGCGTGCCTATTTGGAAATGCTGCTATATGGGCCGACACCCAGATACTCAACGGTGCCGATCCAAACGAATTCAATAGCATCGGCAGCGCCCTGCGGGCGGCGCTGGGCGAATTCGCCCATACCAATGACCCGGATGCGCCGGGTTTGCCGTGGCCGCCCTATCGGCGCCCGGACAGGATGACGATGCGCTTCGACACCGCGCTTGGACCAATTGGTGACCTTGCTGGCGCTGGGTGGCGTTGGGGCGGTTAGCGGAGGCTTGCAGGCCGATGTCGAGTGCACCAAATCGAGGATATTCAAGGGGAGTACGACATGCACGAAACAGCGAATGAGACCACGCCTATCCACGCCTGGCATGCCCATATCTATTACACACCGGACTCTAAACCGACCGCTCTGCGACTTCGGGAATGGGTGGGCGCGCGCTTCCCCGCAGCAGTGCTCGGGCGCTGGCACGATGCCAAGGTCGGGCCCCACCCGACGTCGATGTATCAGATCGCATTTCCCGAGGCGCTGTTCCCGACCCTAGCCCCTTTCCTCGCCATGAACCGCATGGGGCTAACGATCCTGCTGCACCCGGAAAGCGGCCGACCCAAAGATGATCATCTCCATAACGCCATGTGGATGGGGACCGTCCTGCCCATCGACGCAAGCATGTTGCCAGAGATCGAGTCACACTAAACGCGAAACGCCCGGCACTTGCGTGCCGGGCGTTCATTCATCGCGGATTGCGAAGTCTATTCGGCCTCGTCGTCGGCCACAATTTCTGAGCGCGGACCGCTATCGAGGCCTTTGGCAACGACATCGCGGTCAATCAACTCAATCACTGCCATATCCGCGGCATCGCCGTAGCGCATGCCCGCCTTAAGGACACGAGTGTAACCGCCCTGACGGTCCTTGTATCGATCGGCGATCACACTGAACAACTTGGCGACAATCACGTCATCGCGAAGCTGAGCGTAGGCCTGCCGGCGCGCATGCAAACCACCACGCTTCCCCAGGGTGATAAGCTTCTCGGCCACCGGGCGCAATTCCTTGGCTTTCGGCAAGGTGGTGGTGATCTGCTCGTGCTTGATCAGCGCATGTGCCAGGTTGCGGAACATGGCTAAGCGATGGCTGGTCGTAACGCCGAGCTTTCGCCCGGAAATGCCGTGACGCATGGTCTAACTCCTCACACGCAGTTGCGTGCCGTATGGTCAAAATTTCAGAACGGTTCTTCGAGACGCTTAGCAAGATCTTCAATATTCTCCGGCGGCCAGCCAGTGACAGCCATCCCGAGTGAAAGGGCCATCGAGGCCAGAACTTCCTTGATCTCGTTCAGAGATTTGCGCCCGAAATTCGGTGTCCGCAGCATTTCCTGTTCGGACTTCTGCACCAGATCGCCGATATAAATGATGTTGTCATTCTTCAGGCAATTAGCGCTCCGGACCGAAAGCTCAAGCTCGTCGACCTTGCGCAGTAAATTGCGATTGAACGGAAGATCATCTTCCGGTTCAGCAGTCGTAGCCGCGTGAGGCTCATCAAAGTTGATGAACAATTGCAGTTGATCCTGCAAAATCCGTGAAGCAAGTGCAACGGCATCGTCTGGGGCCACAGCACCATTGGTTTCCAGATTGAGCACCAACTTGTCATAATCGGTGATCTGGCCGAGGCGGGTGGGTTCAACCCGGTAGGAAACACGACGCACGGGCGAATAGATCGAGTCAATCGGGATCAGTCCGATCGGTGCATCCTCCGGCCTGTTCGCGCTGGCAGGCTGGTAGCCGCGGCCAAGTTGGACAGTAAATTCCATCCCCAGCCGAGCGCCGTCATCAAGAGTGCAAATCACCAAGTCGGGATTCATCACTTCGATGTCATGACCAGTGGTGATTTGGCCCGCACGAACCTCGCCTGGGCCAACCGCATTCAGCACCATGCGTTTGGGGCCTTCACCGTGCATGCGGAGGGCCAACTGCTTGATATTCAGCACAATATCGGTAACGTCCTCGCGGACGCCGGCGATTGAGCTGAATTCATGCAACACACCGTCAATCTGCACCGCGGTGACGGCGGCACCTTGCAGTGAGGACAGCAGAATGCGGCGAATAGCGTTGCCGAGGGTAATACCGAAGCCGCGCTCCAGAGGTTCGGCGATAACCGTCCCAACGCGGGCTGGATCGGAACCCGGCTCGACGAGGAGCTTTTCTGGCCTAATCAGGGATTGCCAGTTTCTTTGCAGAACAGCACTAAGTCTCATGGATATGTCACCTCACGGCGCGTTGCCGTTTGCCTAGGCGTGGTGTGGGAAGATCTTTTGGACAACCCGCCGTCATGTGCGCGCCCGTTTAGGCGCGGGTCGATCACACGCGGCGACGCTTCCGCGGGCGGCACCCATTGTGCGGGATCGGAGTCATGTCGCGAATGGCAGTGATGGAGAACCCAACAGCCTGCAACGCGCGCAGCGCGCTTTCACGACCTGAGCCGGGACCGGAGACCTCGATCTCTAACGTCTCCATCCCGTGCTCACGTGCCTTCTTGCCAGCGTCCTCGGCAGCCACCTGGGCCGCATAGGGAGTCGACTTACGGCTCCCCTTGAAGCCCGACATGCCCGCGGAAGACCATGCGATTGCATTGCCCTGGGCGTCGGTAATTGTGATCATCGTATTATTAAAGGTCGCGGCCACGTGGGCAACGCCCGACGTGATGTTCTTGCGTTCTTTGCGACGGGGGCGCGCGGCGCCGGCTGGCTTCGCCATAAAGTGTCGTCCTATCCAATTTTACGCCGGCTGACACCCAATCCAGGCGTAAGCGGCAAGGTGATCGGCGCCCAAACGAACGAGCGCACTAAAAGCATTCAGCGAAAGCCTATTTGGTGACCTTCTTTTTGCCGGCAATCGCAACGGCCTTGCCCTTGCGGGTACGGGCGTTAGTGTGCGTGCGCTGGCCGCGCACCGGAAGGCCACGGCGGTGGCGAAGACCGCGATAGCAACCAAGATCCATCAAACGCTTGATATTCATAGCTGTTTCGCGACGCAGATCGCCCTCAACACGATATTCGCGATCAACGAGTTCACGAATGCGAATCACCTCGTCATCCGACAGCTGGTTGACCCGGCGCTCCTCGGGGATACCAAGTTTAGTGCAAATGGCGTCGGCCTTCGACGGGCCAATACCAAAAATATAACAAAGGCTGATCTTGACCCGCTTGTTAGTCGGGATGTTCACACCGGCAATACGCGCCACGCTGTCTCACTCCTGAATGTCCCAACGAACCGAACTTGCCGGGACGCACGGAACGGGCTTAGCCTACCGTCGGTTTGCACCGGGCAGGTAGAAAAACGATCGAACTGCACCCGCCTGTGCAGGTGCCGCCCTGGGCCGCGCACTATAGCGGCGGACCCTCGAGAGTCAACGGATTGGGGTCAATTTCCCCTCATCGCCCATGCAAAAATATCAATCCTGCACCCCGTCGAGCAGCGCAACCAGTGAAGCGGTCACCACATCAATATCGGCCATGCCATCGACCTGCTTCAGTTTACCAGTCGCACGGTAGTGCGGCAGGATCGGCGCGGTCTGGGCATGGTAGGCAGCTAGCCGCGCGCCAACAGTTTCCCGGTTATCATCAGCCCGGCGGGTAAACGCCGCGCCACCACAGCGATCACACGCGCCTAGTTTCAGGGGCATCTGGAAGTTATCATGATAGCCCTCGCCACAGTTCGAGCAGGTGTAGCGTCCCGCAATACGGTCGGTTAGCGCTGCGTCGTCAACTGCCAGTTCGATCACCAGATCGAGGTGTTTACCGAGGCCGGCAAGCATTGCGTCCAGCGCGTCCGCCTGGGGCACGGTGCGCGGGAACCCGTCCAGGATAAAACCGGGCAGGCAGTCCGGTCGGGTGATCCGCGACGCCAGCATACGCACCAAAATGTCGTCAGACACCAGACCGCCAGCAGCCATGACAGCATTAGCCTGCAACCCAATCCCGCTACCCGCCGAAACCTCTGCCCTCAGCATGTCTCCAGTCGATACCTGAATCATGCCGTAGCGATCCTGGAGACGTTTAGCTTGGGTGCCCTTGCCTGCGCCAGGCGGTCCCAGCAAAATAATGTTCACCGCCCCCGCCCTTTCACCCGCGCCTTCTTAATGAGTCCCTCATATTGATGGGCGATGAGATGTGATTGAATCTGGGTCACGGTGTCCATAGTCACTGACACGATGATCATCAGACTGGTGCCGCCGAAATAGAACGGCACGCCGTAGCGGCTGATCAGGATTTCCGGCAACAGGCACACTAGGCACAAATAAAGCCCCCCAATCGTGGTCAGACGGGTCAGGATCATGTCGAAATACGCGGACGTCGCTCCACCCGGCCGAATGCCAGGAACAAAACCACCATATTTCTTAAGGTTATCAGCGGTCTCATCTGGGTTAAATACAACCGCGGTGTAAAAATAGCTGAAAAAGATGATCATCAACGCGTAGATCAGCATGTAGAGCGGCTCACCATGCCCCAAGGCCTGGCCAATAGCGCCAAGCCAAGTAGGCTCGCCATTTGCACCTGCGAAACCGGAAATTGTCGCCGGGATCAGAAGAATAGAACTCGCAAAGATCGGCGGAATAACACCTGACGTATTAATCTTCAGAGGCATGTGGGTCGAGTCGCCACCGAACATCCGTTGGCCAACCTGCCGTTTAGGATATTGGATAACGATCCGTCGCTGGGCGCGTTCCATAAAAACAATAAACGCGACGACCGCGACGGCAATGATCAGGAATGCCGCAATGAAAAATGGGCTGAGCGCACCGGTGCGCCCCAGTTCCAACAGGCTGGCCAAGGCATGCGGCACGTTCGCAACGATGCCCGCAAAAATGATCAAACTAATGCCGTTACCAATGCCGCGCGCGGTGATCTGCTCGCCGAGCCACATCAGAAACATTGTGCCACCCACGAGCGTAACCACGCAGGAGACTCGGAAGAACAAGCCCGGATCAATCACAGCCGCTCCAAACGCGCCCCGCATACCCTCAAGCCCCACCGCGATGCCATAGGATTGCACCATGGCGATGATAACAGTGAGGTAGCGGGTATATTGATTCAGTCGTTTGCGGCCGCTTTCACCCTCTTTTTTCAAAGATTCGAGTTGCGGCACCGCAGTGGTCATCAACTGGATAATGATGCTTGCCGAGATGTAAGGCATGATAGCCAGTGCGAAAACCGTCATGCGGCCGAGCGAGCCGCCACTGAACATATCAAACATGCCAAGAATGCCGCCTCCGTGCTGGGCTAGCATTTCGCCCATAACCGCCGCGTCCACGCCAGGGACTGGAATATAGGACCCGATCCGATAGACCAGTAACGCCCCCAAAGTGAACCAGATACGGTTCTTGAGCTCGGTCGCCTTCGACAAGGTGCCGAGGTTCAGGTTCGCCGCTAGCTGTTCAGCCGCCGAAGCCATCGAAAGGTCCCTTCATGCCAACAGCGCCTCGCGGTCCCCGTACCGGTAAATCCGGTTAGGGCCTCTCGGCGCGCCGTTCGACGAGTCAAAGCAAGCCGTCCCGTCGGACGAAAGCCTCAGGCCGCCCGAGCAGCTTTCGCCTTCGCAGTCGTGGTCACAGTACCGCCGGCGGCTTCAACCGCCGCGATCGCGGTTGCCGACGCGCCCGAGACAACGACATTGACAACAACGCCGATCTCCCCGCTCGCCAACAGACGAACTCCATTGACCCCATGATCACGCACCAAACCCGCCGCAGCGAGAACGGCCTCAGTAATTGGTTGGCTGGCATCAAGCTTGCCCGCGGCAACCGCTTTGCCGATGCTGCCAATATTGATCGGTGCGAATTCCTTCCGCGTCGGATTTACAAACCCGCGCTTCGGAAGCCGACGGTAGATCGGCAACTGGCCGCCTTCAAAGCCGTTCAGAGCGACGCCTTCCCGTGCGCTCTGGCCCTTATGGCCTTTGCCCGAAGTCTTGCCTTTGCCGGAACCAATCCCGCGGCCAAGCCGCTTCGATTTCAGATGCGCGCCAGGATTATCGCGCAGTTCGTTGAGCTTCATCGCCATTCCTTTACGTCCTTCAGCCCCAAGGCTCAGGACAGTCCTTCAACCTTCACCAAATGCGCGACCTTGCGGATCATACCACGCACCGAGGGAGTATCTTCCAGCTCTCGCGTCCGACCGATCTTGTTCAGACCGAGGCCGACTAACGTCGCCTGCTGGCCCGGCTTCTGACCATTGCCCGAGCCGGTCTGCAACACGCGAACTTTCTTCTGTAGATCAGACATCAGTCGCCTCCTGCGTGGCGGCACCGGACGGGGCGATCGTGTCACGACGACCGATCAAATCAGCCACCTTCTTGCCACGACGATTGGCAACCGAGCGTGGGCTGGCGCAGCGCGCCAAAGCCGCAAACGTTGCCTTAACCATGTTATGCGGGTTGCGACTGCCGAGACTTTTGGCGACGACGTCACCAATGCCCAGGCTTTCGAACACCGCGCGCATCGGGCCGCCGGCAATAATTCCAGTGCCCGCCGATGCGCTGCGTAATACAACATGGCCGGCACCAAAATGGCCTTCCGAGTCGTGATGCAGAGTCCGACCCTCTTTCATCGGTACGCGGATCATACCGCGCTTCGCACGATCAGTCGCCTTACGGATCGCTTCCGGAACTTCACGCGCCTTGCCGGCGCCGTAGCCGACGCGGCCTTTCTGATCACCGACGACAACGAGGGCGGCGAACGCAAACCGCCGTCCACCTTTCACGACCTTCGCCACGCGGTTGATGGTTACCAGCTTATCAATTAGATCGTCGCCACCGTCATGCGACTGGCTGTTGTTATTGCGATCCCGATCGCGCCCGCCGCGGCCTTGGCCGCCGCCTTCCCGAGGTTCCCGTGCCATTCCTGTGCTTCCTAGAAGGCCAGACCGCCCTCTCGGGCGGCCTCGGCCAGCGCCTTGACGCGACCGTGATACAGATAGGCGCCGCGGTCGAAAACGACCGTGGTGACGCCGGCGGCGATAGCGCGTTCAGCGACCAGCTTGCCAACGGCCGCCGCAGCGTCCTTGTCAGCGCCAGTTTTCAACGCGGCCCGCAGATCGCGGTCGAGGCTTGATGCAGCGGCCAGAGTACGGCCACCAGCGTCATCGATCACCTGGGCATAGATATGCTGGGACGAGCGGAACACCGACAACCGCGGGCGCCCACCGGCCTTGCGACGCAGCTGAAAGCGCAATCTCTCGCGCCGACGCTGAGCCAGATTTTTGTTGTCGCTCATTACTTCTTCTTACCTTCCTTGCGGAGGATCTGTTCGCCCTCGAACTTCACGCCCTTGCCCTTGTAAGGCTCCGGCGGACGCCACGCGCGGATTTCGGCACAAACCTGACCAACGAGGCGCTTATCGACGCCCTCGACCTTGATCGATGTCGGCCGTTCGCAGGTCACCTTGATGCCTTCCGGGATCGCATAAACAACGTCATGCGAAAACCCAAGATTGATCACCAAATTTGAACCATTGACGGCCGCACGATAACCGGTGCCCGTGATCTCCATGGTTTTTGAAAACCCGGCCGATACACCTTTGACCATCGTCGCGATCAATGCCCGGGTGGTGCCCCACATCATCCGCGCCGGAGCCGAATTACCGCGTGGTGCGACAGACACCTTGTTCCCATCAATCGTGGTATCGACCCGATCGGTAATCGCAAGGGTCAATTGCCCAAGCTTACCTATGGCCGTGAAGATACCGTTGGCGAGCATAACCTGCACGCCAGCCGGAACCTCGACGGGATATTTGCCTACGCGTGACATTGCATCCCCCTTAGAAGACCCGGCAAAGCACTTCGCCGCCAACATTGGCAGCGCGCGCTTCGGCGTCGCTCAGCACCCCACGTGGGGTCGACAAAATCGAGACGCCAAGCCCGGCATAAACCCGCGGCAATTCCTTGATCTTGGAATACACGCGGCGGCCAGGCTTGGAAACGCGAGTGATTTCCTTAATCACCGGCTCGCCTTCGTTATACTTCAACTCAATTCGCAGTTGCGCCACGCCGGGGCGGAGTTCCTCGGCAGCGAAACCACGAATGAAGCCTTCACGCTTCAGAGCGTCGAGCACGTTTGCGCGCAGATGTGAAGCCGGGGCGACACATGACGTGTGGCGGGCATTTTGTGCGTTGCGGATGCGGGTGAGCATATCACCCAGCGGATCGGACATTGACATTCTGCGGACCCTTACCAGCTAGCCTTGGTCATGCCAGGGATCTGGCCGGCACTAGCCAGATCGCGGAGCGCGATGCGGCACAGTTTGAACTTGCGATAGTTACCGCGGCTGCGGCCGGTCAGCTCGCAACGCAGGCGTACCCGCACCTTGGCGCCATTCCGAGGAAGCTGCGCAAGCTTGATGGTCGCCTCGAACCGATCTTCAACCGGCAAAGTACGATCCATCACGATATCCTTCAGCACGCCGCGCTTTTTCTTGTCCCGCGCCGCCATCCGTGTCCGCATTTCATTGCGGTTGACCTGTGAGGTCTTGGCCATCCTGTCTTACCCTCCGGAACCAGCCGGCTTTCGCCGGGGGTATTCCAAACGCTGTGTCGAAAAACGCGGTGACGAACCCTAGGCTGCAATCAAGCAGCGAAGGGGATATCGAATTGCTTCAACAATGCCTTAGCTTCAGCGTCGGTCTTGGCGGTGGTAACGAACACCACGTCCATGCCACGCACCTGCTCAACCTTGTCGTAGACGATCTCAGGGAACACAATCTGTTCCTTCAATCCCATAGCGAAGTTGCCACGGCCGTCAAACCCCTTGCCGGTAATGCCACGAAAATCACGAACCCGGGGGAGCGCAATCGTAACCAACCGATCAAGGAATTCGTACATGCGGGTCTTGCGCAGTGTTACCTTGCAGCCAATCGGCAGACCTTCGCGGATCTTGAAGCCAGCGATCGCCTTCTTGGCGACCGTTTTTACCGGCCGCTGACCGGCGATCAACGCCATCTCTGACACCGCCGCATCAAGCTTCTTCTGGTCGCCCGACGCTTCGCCGACCCCCATATTGAGCACGATCTTTTCCAGACGTGGCACCTGCATCGGATTGGTGTAACCGAATTGCTCCTGCATCGAGGCGCGCACGCTATCATGGTAACGCTTCAGCATGCGGGGCATTTTGCCGGTGCCGGAAGCGGACTCCGCAGCGACCGTGAAGCTGACCTCTCCGCGACCGCGGCTCGGTAAATCACCTGGCTTGCCAGCGCCCCCTTTGGCGCTATTGCCCTTCGCCCCAGCCTTGCCGGCGGTTTTGCCGCCTTTTGAGCCGCCCTTTACCGGGGCCTTGCCGCCGGATTTCTTTTTATCGCTCATCGCTATATCCTCAACCTTCGATCAGGTTGCCGGTCGCCTTAGCGACACGGACCTTACGACCGTCTTCCAGAACCCGAAACCCGACCTTGCTAGCCGTTCCGGTCTTCGGATCGACCAGTTTAAGGTTGGATAAATGCAGAGGTGCCTCCACCTGCACAATCCCACCCGGCTGGCCCATACCCTTCGGCTTGGTATGCTTCGTCATCATATTGACGCCCTGCACTACCGCGCGTTCATCCTTAGGGATCACGCGCAGCACTTCACCACGACGGCCCTTGCTGGTTCCGCTGATGACCAGGACCTGATCGCCTTTACGAATGCGGGCAGCCATTACAGAACCTCCGGCGCAAGCGAGATAATCTTCATGAACTTCTTGGCCCGCAGTTCACGTACCACTGGTCCAAAAATGCGGGTGCCGATCGGTTCCATTTGCTTGTTAATTAGCACCGCCGCATTGCGGTCGAAACGAATGGCGCTACCGTCGGCGCGGCGCACGGGAAATGACGTGCGCACGATCACCGCCTGGTGAACGTCGCCCTTCTTGACTTTTCCGCGCGGTATGGCGTCCTTGATGGAGACAACAATCACGTCGCCCACCGAAGCAGTCTTACGTTTAGAGCCACCGAGCACCTTGATGCACAGAACCTTCTTGGCGCCGGAATTATCAGCGACCTCGAGGGTGGATTCGACGGAAATCATCTATCCCTCCTCCTATGCTTCAGCGGTTGCGGGTTCGGCGTTAGCAAGCACCTGACCATTGCGCTCGATTACAATCCAGGTCTTGCGCTTGCTGATCGGCCGACATTCTTCAATGCGCACCGTGTCACCGATCTTGCAAATCTCGGCTTCATCATGGGCGGCATATTTCTTCGAAAGCCGAATGAACTTCTTGTAAAGCGGATGCATGACACGACGGTTGACCAAGACGGTGATGGTCTTGGTCATTTTGTCGCTGGTAACTTGCCCGCTAAGGACGCGCCTTGGCATCGTCCGTTCTCCTTCAGGACTGCACGGCGGAAGTAGTCTTCTCCGCCATAATTGTCTTCACCCGCGCGATGTCGCGACGGACCCGGCGAACGTCGCCGACACCCTCAAGCTGGCCGGTGGCTTTCTGGAACCGCATATTGAATTGCGCCTTGCGCAAATCCAGCAGCATCGTCGAAAGCTCGTCGGTCGTTTTCAGCCGCACATCGGTGGGCTTCATTTCTTTACCCATTTTAGGCGTCCCCAATGCGGGCGATGAACTTGGTTTTGATCGGCAGCTTTGCCGCGCCAAGCGTCAGCGCTTCTTTTGCGAGTTCGGCAGCCACGCCATCGATCTCGAACATGATGCGACCTGGTTTCACCCGGCAAACCCAGAATTCCGGGCTACCCTTGCCGGAGCCCATCCGGACTTCGGCTGGCTTCAAGGACACCGGAACATCGGGGAAAATCCGGATCCACACTCGCCCGGCACGCTTCATCGCACGGGTGATCGCCCGTCGCGCCGCTTCAATCTGGCGCGCCGTAATGCGTTCCGGCTCAAGCGCCTTGAGCCCAAATGTACCGAAATTCAAGTCGGTGCCGCCCTTGGCCAAGCCATGGATACGACCCTTGTGGGCCTTGCGGTATTTAGTCCGTTTTGGGGAGAGCATGTCCGTCCATCCTTACCGCTGCGGCGCCTGTTCGGCCGCACGGCGATCTTGTGCCAGTGGGTCGTGGCCCATGATCTCACCCTTGAAAATCCAAACCTTCACACCGCAGGTGCCATAGGTGGTTTTCGCCGTCGCTACTCCGAAATCAATATCGGCGCGCAGAGTATGCAGCGGCACGCGGCCTTCGCGATACCATTCCACCCGAGCGATTTCGGCGCCGCCGAGGCGGCCACCGCAATTGATCCGAATACCCTGGGCGCCGAGACGCATCGCCGACTGCACCGCACGCTTCATCGCACGACGAAACGCCACGCGACGTTCAAGCTGCTGGGCAATATTCTCGGCAACCAAGGTAGCGTCGATCTCCGGCTTGCGGATTTCTACAATATTCAACGAGACCTCAGATTTAGCGAGTTTCGCCAAATCCTTGCGCAAATTCTCAATGTCCTGACCCTTCTTACCGATTACGACGCCAGGACGGGCGGCGTAGATCGTCACGCGCGGCTTTTTGGCCGGTCGCTCGATGACGACCCGGGATACCCCGGCACCAGACAAGCGGGCACGCAGATGATCACGCAGCTTGAAATCATCATGCAACAACTTGGCATAGTCCGAGCCGGCGTACCAGCGGCTATCCCATGTGCGGTTAATGCCGAGTCGGAGCCCGATCGGATTGACTTTATGACCCATAGGTTATGCCGCCCCTTGTTCAGAAGCTGCGGTATCAACCGCGGCCAATTCAGCATCCACCGCTGCGATCGTCGCGGCGTCCGGCATATCGTCGAGAACTGCTTCCTGACGCTCAGCAACCACGATCTTGATGTGGCTGAACCACTTCTCGATACGCGATGACTTGCCACGACCTCGGGCCATGAAACGCTTCATGACGATAGCGCGACCGACCTCGGCGCGGGAGACGAACAGCCGATCCACGTCAAGGCTGTGGTTGTTCTCGGCATTGGCGATCGCACTTTCGAGCAGCTTCTTCACTGTCTGGGCGATACGGCGCTTGCTGAAAGTAAGGGTGGCAACGGCGGTCGCCGCTGACCGGTTGCGGATCAAACCAGCAACCAAATTCAGCTTGCGCGGCGAGACATGGACGTTGCGCAAGATAGCCTGCGCTTCCGTGTCAGCTAACATACGCGGATGTTTCGGCTTGCTCATATCAGCCCCGCTTCGCCTTCTTATCGGCCGAGTGACCAGTGAAGGTACGGGTCGGCGAGAATTCGCCGAACTTATGCCCCACCATGTTCTCGGACACCTGCACCGGCAGGAACTTCTTGCCATTATAGACGCCAAACACCAGGCCGATAAATTGCGGCAGGATGGTGGAGCGGCGCGACCAGATCTTGATGA
>JANXRN010000369.1 GCA_025352995.1 Acetobacteraceae bacterium | reverse complement strand
CGGCCAAAACTGCCGGCTTCAACCGTCAGCATCGTCGGCGTTACTGATACCAGCCGCACCGCGCCATCAACCTGGCCAATTGCTGCAAAGCCGGCATTGGACGCCGCCACCGGGCGGGCCACCGCAGCGGTTTTGCCCGCGCCGCTTGCCGTGCCAGGTGGCGGCGCCAGGCTTTCGCTGACCACGCCGGCGGACGGCGCTGCCGCAACTTTGGGCGCCGGGGCGGCGGACGGTGATGGCTGCACGCCGGCCGCCACCGCGTGGCTTTCAGCATCGAGCACTTCAACCCGCACCCGCGTTGCATCCGGGTTGGTGATCGACAGGAACTGCCCGGCGCGCGCGGTGAGTTCGATCATCCGCCCCGGCACGTCCGGCCCGCGATCGTTCAAGCGCAGCAGCATCTGCCGGCCGTTTTCAAGGTTGGTCACCCGGACCACTGCCGGCAATTGCAGGCTGCGATGCCCGGCGGCGAAGGCGGACTGGTCAAACGCCTCCCCATTCGCGGTGCGCGCCGCATGGGCGCCGGCGAGTTTGGCGAGGCCGGTTTCATTGAATTCGTAATCTTCGCGCGGATAATTCCAGACGCCGCCGATCTGGTAAGGCTCGCCGACCAGAAAAACCGGCGCGCTGGGGCCGGCGCGGTTGAAGAAACGCTCAAAAAAACCTTGTACGCCGCAACCGGTCAGCAGCAGCGCTAGCAGCGAGAGCGGGATAAGTCGCCTCACGCGGTCACCGCGTTGCCGATCAGATTGACCGACAGAGTATAGAAATCAGACGGGTTATAGCGCCGGATCGCGAGATAATTGGGATGGATGGCCAGAAACGCCTCGCCCCCCGGCAAAATCACCGCCGCCTGGGTGGTCGGCGGCAAATGGCTTGGGATGGCAATGCCTTGGCGTGCCCATTCCGCCAGTGGCTTGCGGTTGGCGTGCCCGGCGATGTTGGCATCGAAGCCCGGCGGAATTTGGGTCGGCAAGGCCAGCGGCAGCGCGTCAGTATAGCCGGATTTGGCGAGGTAATTGGCGATCGAGGCGAAGATATCGCCGTAATTGCTCCAGAGATCACGCTTGCCGTGGCCGTCCCAACTGACGGCGAATTTCAGGAAACTGTCGGGCATGAACTGCCCCTGCCCCATCGCCCCGGCATAGGACCCGATCATCCGGTCGGGCGAAATATCCCCGGCATCGAGGATTTTCAGCGCATCCATCAATTCGCTGCGGAAAAAAGTCGCGCGGCGGCCTTCCCAGGTCAGGGTGGCCAAAGCCTCAATCACATTGAAGCCGCCCGATGCTCGGCCGTAATCGGACTCAAGCCCCCAGATCCCCAGGATCGGCCCCGCCGGCACGCGGTATTTGGCGCACACCGCGTCCATCAGCGGCCGGTGCTTGCGATACGCTTCGCGCCCGCGGGAAATCCGATCGGCCGAGACAATCCGGTCGCGATATTGCGCCCAGGTCAAGGTGAATTCCGGCTGGCGGCGGTCGAGATCGATCACCCGCTGGTTCATTTTCACCCCAGCGAAGGCGCGGTCGAGGGTGGTTTGCTTGATCCCAAGCTTGCGCGCGTCGGATTTCACCCCGGCGATGAATTTATCCCAGTCGCCGCCATTGGCGGCCCAGGACTGGCTCGGATAGGCGGCGGGCGCGAGCAGGCTTGCGGTGAGGAGGGTGCGGCGGAGAAGCATGAGGGCGAAGGTGCCACGGGGGGCGAGTCGAAGGAAGGCGTTCTTTTTGTGACCGAAAAGGTAACGCCCAAGCCGCCGTCGAGCGATGGATTTGTCATGAAGCCCCTGATCAAAACCAGGCTGCTCGGCCGATCTGGCAGGGAAGCGGCGGTCAGGTGGCGCATCGCGGAAACACGCTGCGGCAAGCTGCCAGGCCGGACAAGATTGAACGCCACCTTGCGCTTCCTGTTCGACTTCGCCGTGCCGTTCAACAACAATCAGGCCGAGCAGGACATGCGGATGATGAGGGTGAAAATGAAAATATCCGGTGGTTTCCGAACCAGTATCGGCGCCGATACCTTCGCAGCTTGCGATCTGTGTTCAGCATCGCACGGAAGCGCGGGTTGGATATCATCCAAACCCTCTCCGTAACGCCCGAGGCGCTGATCGGCGCGTTGAACGCGTAGGCTATTGCAATGGGGTCCTGGGAGTTACACAAAAAGAAGACCTTGCTTATGCTTTCTTGAGAATAACGCTAAGATTGTTAGCCGGCATCTGGATCACCTCCACCAGCGCGAACCCCGTCGCCGCCGCCACCACATCCGCCACCCGCCGCAGCCCCCAACGCTTGTCTCGGCTGCGCAAATCGGCGTCGAA
>JANXRN010000430.1 GCA_025352995.1 Acetobacteraceae bacterium | reverse complement strand
GATCGACATGATCGAAATCGGCGCGGGTGGAGGATCGATCGCGTCGATTGATGAAGTCGGGTTGTTGCGCGTTGGGCCGCATTCGGCGGGCGCCGATCCGGGGCCGGCCTGCTACGGGCGCGGCGGCACGCGGGCGACGGTGACGGACGCCAATTTGCTGCTGGGCTACTATGATCCGGGGTTTTTCCTTGGCGGGCGCATGGCGCTGGACCTGGCAGCGGCGACGGACGCGATGGCGGTGCTGGGCGAGCAGTTGAAGCTGACTCCGATTGAAACCGCGTGGGGCATTCATCGTGTCGTCACCGAAAGCATGGCGGCGGCGGCGCGCATTCATATCGTCGAGAAAGGGCGCGATCCACGGCGCTACGCGATGGTCGGGTTTGGCGGTGCAGGGCCCGCCCATGCGGTGGGCGTGGCGCGCATCCTGGGCGTGACCGAAGTGCTGGTGCCGCCGGCATCGGGCGCGGCATCCGCATTGGGCTTTCTGGCGGCACCGCTGTCGTTTGAACAGGTGCGCAGCCATCCGGTTCGGCTTGACCAAGCCGGGGCGGCCGCCGCGATCAATGCGGTTGTGGGGGAATTGCAGCAGGATGTTGCGGCACGGCTGATCGAAGCCGGGGTTGCGCCTGCCGACGTTGCCATCGAACGCAGCGCCGATATGCGGCTGTTCGGCCAGTTGCACGAAATCAGCGTGGCTTTGCCGGACGGCGTCATTGATGATGCGGCGATGGCGACGATCACCGCGTCGTTTATCGCCGCCTATACCGACCGCTACACATCGGTTTATGCCGGCGTCGCCATCCAGCTTGTTTCGGTGCGGGTACGGGCGCGCGGGCCGATCCCGGAATTGTCGCTTGCCCAGGCCGGCCTGCCGGCGGGGGCGCTTGCGCATAAGGGGACGCGGCAGGCTTATTTCGCTGACGGATTTGTCGAAACCCCAGTCTATGATCGTTACGCGCTGGCGACGGGTGCTGAAATTGCTGGCCCTGCGATTATTGAAGAACGCGAAGCCACCACCATCATCGGGCCAGGCGATCGGTTGGTGGTGGATGCGGCCGGGACAATGCGGATTGCCGTGGCGGTCGCAAGTGCCGCCGCCGCACGGATCACGCCGGAGACCAATATCGCTGACGCCATGGCGCTGATCGAGTCTGATCCGGTTTCGCTCGAAATCATGTGGGCGCGGCTGGTGACGGTGGTCGAGGAAATGTGGCACACTATCGTGCGCACCGCGTTCAGTTTGATCGTGTCTGAAGCGCAGGATTTTGCTTGTGACTTGCTCGATCCGGACGGCGAAAGCCTGGCGCATTCACCGCGCGCGATGCCGGTGTTCAACCTGACCGTGCCGATCGCGGTCAAGGCGTTGCTGAAGAAATATCCGCCGGCAACCCTGCGGCCGGGCGACGTACTGATCACCAACGATCCCTGGCTGTGCGCCGGGCATTTGTTCGATATCGCCGTGGTAACCCCAGTTTTCTATAACGGAACCCTGGTGGCGCTAACGGCAACGGTTGGGCATGTCGGCGATATTGGCGGCACCAAGGATTCGTTGCGGGCGCGCGAGATTTATGACGAGGGCCTGCAAATCCCGCCGATGATGCTGTTCCGTGCCGGGGTGGCGAACGACGATCTGTTCACCCTGATCGGGGAGAATGTACGCAAATCGGAAGAAGTGCTCGGCGACATCCATGCCTTCGTTGCCGCCAACCAGTTGGGCGCCGAACGGCTGGCGCAGTTCATTACCGATTACGGCATGCATGATCTGCGCGCGCTGGCAGCAGTGGTGCAGAACCGGTCGGAAGCCGCCATGCGGGCAGCGATCCGCCGGCTGCCGAACGGGGAGTATAAATCGGAAGCGTGGAACAATCCGCTGGGCACCAAGCTCAATTATCCGCTGAAGGTGACGGTATCGGATGAAGACATCACCTTGGATTTCGCGGGCGCGCCGCCGCAGCAGCCGATGGGCGGGCTGAACTGCACCTTCACCTATACGGCGGCCCACGCGACGTATCCGATGAAGTGCCTGCTGTCGCCCGACGTGCGCAGCAATGCCGGCTGCTATCGGCCGTTTACCGTGCTAGCGCCGGAGGGATCGATCCTGAACTGCACCAAGCCGGCGAGCGTCAATTTACGCACCCGCATCGGTTGGTATATCGCGCCCAATATTTTCCGCGCGCTGGCGCCGGCCGCCCCAGCCCAGGTGCAGGCAGTGACTGGGCTGCCGCATGCGATTAATATTTATGGGCGCGATCGGCATAATCGCATTTATGCCGATCATTTCTTCACCGGCGGCGGCCAGGGCGGCAGCGCGCATGGCGATGGCAAGTCGGCGTTGCTCTATCCGACATCGGCGTCCAACACGTCCATCGAGTTGATGGAAACCCGCGCGCCAATTCTAGTGGTGGAAAAGTCGCTCGTGACAGACAGCGGCGGGCCGGGGCAGCAGCGCGGCGGGTTGGGGGTGCGGACAAGGTTGCGCAAGCTGGATGATGATGGCTTGCCGACGTTGTTTTCGGTCTATCCCGAAGGGCTCGGCGTTGATCCGCCCGGCCTGTTCGGTGGCCTGTCGGGCGGCGGGGTGCATGGGGTGGTGACCGATTTGGCGGGCAAAATTCTGCATGATTGCGGGACCGGGGAATTGATTACGCTGCATACCACCGACCAGATTGTCGAGGTGCAGTTGGCCGGCGGGGCAGGCTTTGGCGACCCGCGGGCGCGCGACCGGCAATTCGTCGCCAATGACGTCGCCGACGACTACGTGTCCCCCGATCACGCAGCCACCCTCTATGGCGGAATACTGGATGCGGCAGAATAACATGTGATCGCTATCTTCAACGGCTTGCCGTTTGCGGCCGGTCGGGTAAAACTGGGGGGACGCGGTCCGTACCAGCGTGACCTGCCACCCCAGGAAGGAATGATCCATGATCCTCACCCGCCGCGCGGCGCTTGTGACCGCCGCTGTCACGCCCTTTGCCATTGGCCGCGCCCGCGCTGCCGACACGCTGAAAATCGGGGTGATTGCCCCGCTGACCGGCGTGGTGGCCGAACCTGGCCGCATTCAACTCAATAGTTTGCGACTGGCTGCCGCCAAGATCAACGCGGCGGGCGGGGTGATGGGTAAGCCAGTTGAATTGCTGGTTGAGGATGATGCATCGTCCAATCCGGGCGCGGTGCTGGCTTTCTCGCGCCTGGCACAGAACCAGGACATTGTCGGCTTCATCGGATCGATCCGCTCTACCGTGATGAACGCGATGGCGCCCGACATGCTGAAACTGGGCAAGCCGGTGATGTTCGGCGGCACCGACCCGACCTTGACCCATCAGGGCAATCCCTGGCTGTTCCGCTGCCGGCCCAATGACAGCTACTCGGCACGGGTGATCGCGGATTTCTGCGTCAATTCACTGAAGCTGAAAAAAGTCGCGCTCGTCCATTCCACCGATGCGTTTGGCACTGGCGGCAAGAATGCGCTGCTCCCCAACCTTGCTAAAATGGGCGTGGAGCCGGTTCTGGTGCAAGGCTACGCCAACAACCAACCGGACTTCACCCCGGTGGTGCAGGCGGTGAAGCAATCCGGCGCGGACGTGCTGACCAGCTATTTCACCAACGAACCGGATTGCGCGATCTTTGCCCGCCAACTGCGCCAGCTCGGGGTGCGGACGCCGTGGGTCGGCTCACCTTCGGTCCAGTCCCCGGTGACGCGCGGTCTGGCCAAAAATGCGCTCTACGGCACTTACGCGGTGGCCGATTTTGTCGAGGACAGCAATCCGCAGGCGCTCAGCTTCGCCAATGATTATCGCGCCGCGCACAAGGAAAGCCCTGACAGCGGCTGGACTTATGACGGGTTGATGATCCTGACGAAGGCGATCACTGACGCGAAAAGCACCGATCCGACGAAAATCCGTGCCGCCATCCTGGCGATCAAGAAATATGCCGGCACCGAAGGCGAGTATAATTTCGACGCCAACGGCGATGGGCTGCACGGCTACAACATTGTTGTGAACAACAACGACAAGATCGAATACAAGCAACACATCGAATTCACCGACTAGGCTGTTCCCAGGGGTGGGGTGCGCTTTGGCATCCCCCCCCTTCGCGCCGCGTGTTGATTGGTGGGATGACGTGCATTCCACCCTACGGTTTGGAACCGCCAAGTGACCAATTTTCTGCAACTTCTGTTCAACGGCCTCGGCATCGGTGCGATCTACGCACTGGTTTCGTTGGGCTTCGTGCTGCTCATCCGGGCGGCATCGGTGGTGAATTTCGGGCAGGGCGAGTTTTCCATGCTCGGCGCCTATCTGCTGGTGATTTTCTTCAACATCTTCGGCATCAACTACTATCTTGGCATGGCCTTGTCGGTGGTGATCATGGCAGGCTTCGGGGTGATCTTCGCCTACACGACCTATTGGCCGTTGCGCTTCCGTGGCGGGCTGCCGGTGATCATATCCACCATTGGCGCCTCGATCTTTCTCGAAAACATGGTGCTGGTTTTATATGGCCCGAGTTCGGTGGCCATTGACGGGCTGTTTGAATCCGATGGGTTTGAAATCGGCGGGGTGTTTCTGGCGACGCAGTACCTCGCCATCATCGTGATCGCGACTATTCTGGTGGTGTTTCAATATCTGGTGTTCGAGAAAACCTTGCTCGGCAAGAAATTGCAGGCCACCAGCCAGGATAAGGAAATGGCGAGCCTGCTGGGTATTCCAGTGGTGTTCATGATTCTGATCACGTTCGCCTATAGCTCGGCGATGGGCGGATTGGCGGGGATGCTGGTGGCGCCGTTGCTGTTCGTGTCGGTAAACATGGCCGGGATCATCGCGTTAAAGGCCTTCGCGGCCAATATCATCGGCGGCTATGGCAGCATTCCAGGCGCCATTCTTGGCGGCCTGGCATTGGGCGTGATTGAGACGATGGGCGCATCGTATATTTCGGTCCCGTACAAAGACGCCTTCGCCTTCGCCATGCTCCTGGCTTTCCTGATGGTGCGACCACAGGGCATGTTCGGCGAAAAAATCTCGGAAAAGGCCTGAACCATGCAAGGTCTTTCGATCAATCCGTGGCGCGGCGTGCCGCAGACCGCGATCGCCGCCATTATTGTCGTCGGTGTCGCAATGCTGGCGCCGGCGCAAGGCTATTATCTTAATATCCTGATGCAAGCTTCAACCTACGCCATCGCGGTCGTTGGGCTGGTGGTGGTGCTGGGCTATTGCGGCCAGATCAGCATCGCCCAGGCGGCGTTCTTTGGCATCGGCGCTTATGGCGTGGCGCTGGGAACCGTCGATTACGGGATGAATTTCTTCGTTGCCATGCTGATCGCGGTGGTGTTCGCGGGGGTATGCGGACTGATCCTGGGCCTCGGCAGCCTGCGATTGGGCGGGCATTATCTGGCGATGATCTCGATCAGCTTTCAGCAAATCCTGACCTTGGTGCTGACCAACTGGATCCCCTTCACCCATGGCCCGGACGGGGTGCGCAACATTCCGCGCCCGCGCTTTTTCGGCATCAGTTTGGAAGGCGGCAACGCGTTCCTGGCACTTTGCCTGGTGGTGATGGTGCTGGTGGCGCTGTTCGCCTGGCGGCTGAAAGCGACCAAGCTGGGCCGCGCGATGCAGGCGGTGCGCGACAATGATCTGGCCGCCGCGACATCGGGCATCGACGTGTTCGGCACCAAAGTCATCGCTTTCGGGATTTCGGCGGTGCTGGGCGCGATCGGCGGCGGGCTGTTCGCCGGCGGCTTTGGCTATATCAGCCCGGACCAGTTCAGCTTCGCCGAATCCATCGTGCTGCTAACCATGGCATTGTTAGGGGGCGTGCAGTCGCCGTTTGGCGCGCTGATCGGCACCATGCTGCTGGTGATCCTGCCAGAGACGTTGCGCTTCCTGAAACAGGTTTACCTCGCGGTTTATGGCGCGGCGGTGATCCTGATCATGGTGTTCCTGGCCGATGGGCTATGGGGTTTTGTCGATGAGCGGTTGCGCAAGCGGGCACGGCCGATCGCAGGCGCGGTGCCGCGCCTGCCGTTGCTGGATCAGACCGGCACGGACAGCGATGACAAGATTTTGGTAGTGGACAAGCTCGCCAAACATTTTGGTGGGTTGAAAGCGGTGGACGAAGTCAGCCTCGCGGTGCGGCGCGGCAGCGTGCATGCGCTGATCGGGCCGAACGGGTCGGGCAAAACCACCTTCATCAATGTGGTCACCGGGCTTTACGTTGCGACTGGCGGCACGATCAGCTTCGCCGGCCGCGATATCACCAAGCTTTCCCCGCATGAACGCAATCGCGGTGGGCTGGCGCGCACCTTCCAGAATATTCGCGTGTTCCGCGGCCTGACGGTGCTGGAAAACGTGATGATCGGGGCGGAGCGGCAAGGCAACGACGTCGCCGATAGCCCTGATCGGGTGCTGGCGCGGGCGCTGGCGGCGTTGGAGTTTGTCGATATGCGTGGCGACGCGCATCGGATGATCGGGGAACTATCCTACGGGCATCAACGCTATGTCGAAATCGCTCGCGCGCTGGCGGGCTCGCCGGATGTGCTGCTGCTGGATGAACCGGCGGCCGGGTTGAACATGACCGAGAAAGTGGCGTTGGGGGAATTGCTCAAGCGGCTCAAGGGCCATGGGCTGACCATCCTGATCGTTGATCACGACATGAAGCTGGTCGAACAAGTGGCCGATCACATCACAGTGTTGAATTTCGGCAAGCGCATCGCCGATGGCACGCCGGGCATGGTGCTGAGCCACCCCGACGTGATCGCCGCCTATCTCGGGGAGCCGCGCAATGAAGCTGCTTGAAATTCGCGGCCTGACCGCGCGCTACGCGGCCGCCGATGTGCTGAAAGGCCTCGACATCGATGTCGAGGAGGGCGAAATCGTGACCCTGCTTGGGTCAAATGGCGCCGGCAAAAGCACCACTTTGCGCTGCATTTCCGGGCTGGTTGATCATGTCAGCGGGGAAATCAAGCTGGCCGGGCAATCCATCCTTGGGTTGAAGCCGGAAGCGATTGTCCGGCTTGGCATCAGCCATGTGCCGGAAGGGCGGCGGGTGTTTCCCGGCCTGACGGTGCGGGAAAACATCTTGCTCGGCGCATCAAACCGCCGCGGCGTGCCGCGCCGACAAATGGAGGACGAGGTCGATGGCATGTTCGACATCTTCCCCGACCTGAAACGGCTGGAACACGCGCTGGGCTGGACCTTGTCAGGTGGGCAGTTGCAAATGGTGGCGGTGGCGCGCGGGCTGATGGCGCAGCCCCGGCTGTTGCTGCTCGACGAACCGTCGCTGGGGTTGGCGCCGCTGATCGTGCAGCAGGTGTTTCGAGTGATCGCCGATATCAGAAAACGCGGAACGACGGTGCTGCTGGTCGAACAGAATGCGCATATGGCGCTGTCGGTGGCGGACCGGGGGTATGTGCTGGAAACCGGGCGGCTGCTGGTGACCGGGAAGCCGGACGCGCTGTGGAACGATCCGCAAGTGCGGGCGGCATACTTGGGCGGGCACGCGGCGTAAGGAGGGAGCCCGCCCGAGAATTCTACTCTGGCGGGCATCCGACGGCGCTGGTCTGCGCTCCGATGCTCACGACCCAGCGGTCGCTCCGCTTCGGTGCTCGGGCAGGCTCCGCGACTTTCGTGAGGCGTCGCGCCGTCGATCTGTGCCCCGGCACTCGGCCCTTGCTTTGGTGGGCGGATTGACGTACATTTGGTCGATGGAGACTATCATGTCAGCAACATTGGAAGCAGACGACAGACTGCG
>JANXRN010000331.1 GCA_025352995.1 Acetobacteraceae bacterium | reverse complement strand
CGCCCGGTGAACCAGGTGAACCCGCCAGACACCAAAGCCGTCAGCGCGTTATGCGCCCGCATCGTCGCCACCAGTTCGCGCGCCCCCGGCATCAACTCGGTCTTCGCCCAGGCCGCTTCCAGCGCATCCACCGACAAGCCCTTCAGCATCGCCACCCGCTGTCGCAGCGCGGTGGCGAAGTCGACTTCCCCGTTCATGCTCGCCCGGGTGATCGCGGCGATTTGGTCCTTCAACCCGGCATAGGCGGCAATTTCGTCGAGCGTTTCAGACGTCACGATCGTGCTATCCATATCCGCGATCAGCACCGCCTTGCGCCGGTTGCGCGCGTTGGTGGTGATCACGTCAATCCGTGCCTCGCCGATCGCTGCCGCGACTGCGGCCATATTTGGCGGCGTCCGCGTCGCGATATCGCACGCTTCGCCGTCCGACAGGATTTTCGCCGGCGCGCCGAACACGGCATCGCGCACCGCCTCGATTTGCCCCGGCGAAAGCGAGGTGGCGCGGCGGTCGGCGATCAGGGTAAGAACATAGGTCATGCGCGGCATATGCGAGGAACCGACCAACGGGGCAAGTCTCCCGCACGCCTTGATCGTCGCGGGCCCGACCGCGAGCGGCAAGTCCGCCCTTGCGCTCGGCCTCGCCCAGCGTCTCGGCGGCACCATCATCAACGCCGATGCCATGCAGTGCTACCGCGAACTCCGCGTCGTCACCGCGCGCCCAACCCAAGATGACGAAGCTGCCGCCCCCCACGCGCTCTATGGTGTTCGCCCCGCCGCTGAACCCGGCAACGCCGCCTGGTGGCGCGAAGCAGCCCTTGCCGAAATGGCGTCGGCCCGCACCCATGGCCGCCTGCCGATCTTGTGCGGTGGCACCGGCATGTATTTCTCCACCCTGACCGACGGCATCGCGGCAATCCCGGAATGCGGGGAGGAAGCCCGTGCCGAGGCCCGCTTCCTGCTCGCCGAGCACGGCCCGCACGGGTTGCATGCGGCACTCGCCAAGGTCGATCAGGCCACCGCCGCGCGCCTGCGCCCGTCTGACAGCCAGAGAGTCGCCCGCGCCTGGGAAGTCTGGCGTGGCACCGGCCGTGGCCTCGCCGCCTGGCAGGCTGAAACCCCGGTGCCCGCCCCATGGCGCTTCACCGCCATCCTGCTCGACCCGCCGCGGGATTTGTTGCGCGCTGCCATCGCCCAGCGGCTGGACGCGATGCTGGAAGCCGGCGTGGTCGAAGAAGTGCGTAATTTCCTCGCCTTAGGGCTCGACCCAGCCTTGCCCGCCATGCGCGCCCACGGCGTGCCGGAACTCGCCACCCATTTGCGTGGTGAGACTAGTTTGCCCGACGCCATCGCCAGCATTGCCGCCCACACGGCGCAGTATACCAAGCGTCAGGCCACCTGGTTCCGCCACCGACGCATGGCCGCTGCCGAGCGGACGCATACAATCCAGAACAGAATTGGCGATTTTACGCAATTTTCGGAAAGAAATCAGGCCGAAATCCTATCGTTTATTCAAGTCGCGGGTTGACGGCAGCCCCTCCGCCAGACTAAACACCGCGCCATGAGCCAGTCCCAAACCGCCCCAGACCCGATCGAAACCCAGGAAGCCGGCGCTGAAGTGCTTCTGCGCGCCCTGAAAGAACAGGGCGTTGAGGTTATTTTCGGCTATCCCGGCGGCGCAGTATTGCCGATCTATGATGCGATTTTCCAACAGAACGCGATCCGCCACATCCTCGTCCGTCATGAACAGGCCGCCGTGCACGCCGCCGAAGGGTACGCCCGCAGCACTGGCCGCGTCGGCTGCGTGTTGGTGACCTCCGGCCCTGGCGCCACCAACGCCGTTACCGGCCTGCTCGATGCGCTGATGGACAGCATCCCGCTGGTCTGCCTGACCGGCCAGGTGCCGACCCATCTGATCGGTAACGATGCCTTCCAGGAAGCTGACACCACCGGCATCACCCGCCCGGCGACCAAGCATAATTATCTGGTCAAACGCCCGGAAGACCTTGCCCGCGTGGTGCATGAAGCCTTTTACGTCGCCCGTTCCGGCCGCCCCGGCCCGGTCGTCATCGATCTGCCGAAAGACATCCTGATCGGCAAGGCGCCCTATGTTTCGGCCGCCACCACCGAACACCGGTCATATCGCCCGCAGACCGAGCCTGACCGCACCGCCATCGCACGCGCCGTCGCGCTGTTGAAATCCGCCAAGCGTCCGGTGATCTACACGGGCGGCGGCGTCATTAATGCCGGCCCCGCGGCGGGGGCGGCGATGACCGCCCTCGTGCGCAGAATGGGCTATCCCATCACCAACACGCTGATGGGCCTCGGCGCCTATCCGTCCAACGATCCGCAATTCCTCGGCATGTTGGGCATGCACGGCACTTACGAAGCCAATCTCGTGATGCATGGCTGCGACGTCATGCTCAATATCGGCGCCCGTTTCGATGACCGGGTGACCGGACGGCTCAACGCGTTTAGCCCAAATTCAAAAAAAATCCATATTGATATCGATCCGTCGAGCATCAACAAGAACGTGCCCGTCGATATCGCCATCGTGGGCGACGCCGGGCGTGCCATCGCCATGCTGGCCGAAGCGTGGGACGCTGACCCAACGCCGGTCGATCGCCCCGCCATCGCCGCCTGGTGGCAGCAGATCGCCGAGTGGCGCGGGATTGACTGTCTGAAATTCACCCAGGCGCCCGCGCCCGGCAGCATCATCAAGCCGCAGCACGCCATCCAGCGCCTGTACGATATCACCCGCGAACTCGGCCGCGAGACTTTCATTACGACGGAGGTTGGCCAGCACCAGATGTGGGCGGCGCAGTATTTCCGCTTCGATCAGCCCAATCGCTGGATGACATCCGGCGGCCTCGGCACCATGGGCTATGGTCTGCCGGCGGCCATGGGCGCGCAAATCGCCCACCCGGATGCGCTGGTGATCGACATCGCCGGCGAAGCATCAATCCTGATGAATATTCAGGAAATGTCGACGCTGTGCCAATATCGCCTGCCAGTGAAAGTGTTCATTCTGAACAACCAATATATGGGCATGGTGCGCCAGTGGCAGGAATTGCTGCATGGCGGTCGCTATTCGGAAAGCTACACCGACGCACTGCCGGATTTCGTCAAACTCGCCGATGCCTTCGGCGGCCACGGGCTGCGCGCGACCTCGGTCGATCAGCTCGATGATGTTATCCGCGAAATGATCGCCTCGCCCCGCGCCGTCATTGCCGATATCTGCGTCGATCAGAAGGAAAACTGCTTCCCGATGATCCCGTCCGGCGCACCGCATAACGAAATGATCCTCGGCACCGACAGCAACATCGCCGATGCCGGCGCCGCCAAGCTGACCGATGCCGGCATGGCGCTGGTCTGATATAGAATCGAGAGTAGATTTTCATGATTTCTCCAGCCATCCGCTCGGCCACCATTTCGGTGCTGGTCGAAAACGAAGCCGGCGTGCTCGCGCGCGTCATCGGCCTGTTCTCCGGCCGTGGCTATAATATCGACAGCCTTACGGTCGCGCCGGTCGATGATAACGGCCATCGCAGCCGTATCAATATCGTAACGTCCGGTACCGACATGGTGATCGAACAGATCAAGGCGCAACTCGATCGCCTCGTTCCCGTCTACAAAGTCGCCGATCTTACCCTCGGCGGCCCACATATCGCCCGCGAAATGGCGTTGATCAAAGTGATCGCCACCGGGGAGCCACGCGCCGAAGCGCTCCGCCTCGCCGACGCCTTCCGCGCCCGGGTGGTCGATGCCACTACCGAAAGTTTTGTTTTCGAAATGACAGGCAGCAGCGGCAAGCTCGATGCCTTCGCAGCCCTGATGCGGCCCTTGGGCCTCGCCGAGGTTTCCCGCACCGGCGTCGCGGCACTCGCCCGCGGCACCACCATCATCTAGTCCCCCACAGGAGAGTTGCGCCATGCGCGTTTATTATGATTCCGATGCCGACGTGAACCTGATCAAAGCCAAGAAAGTCGCCATCGTCGGCTTCGGCAGCCAAGGCCACGCCCATGCCAACAACCTCAAAGACAGCGGCGCCAAAGAACTCGTCGTCGCGCTGCGCCCCGGTTCGGCCGGCATCGCCAAGGCCGAAGCCGCCGGCCACCGCGTCATGGACCCCGCCGCCGCCGCCAAATGGGCCGATGTCATCATGGTGCTGACCCCCGATGAAGGCCAAGGTGACCTCTATCGCGACAGCCTGCACGCCAACATGCGCCCCGGCACCGCAATGGCCTTCGCCCACGGCCTCAACGTGCACTTCAAACTGCTCGACCCGCGCGCTGATATCGACGTCTTCATGATCGCCCCCAAAGGCCCCGGCCACACCGTCCGCAGTGAATATCAACGCGGCGGCGGCGTCCCCTGCCTGGTGGCCGTCGATCAGAACCCGTCCGGCAACGCGCTCGAAATCGCGCTCTCCTACGCATCCGCCATCGGCGGCGGCCGCGCCGGCATCATCGAAACCACCTTCCAGGAAGAATGCGAAACCGATCTGTTCGGCGAACAGGTCGTGCTCTGCGGCGGCCTCGTCGAGCTCATCCGCGCCGGCTACGAAACCCTGGTCGAAGCTGGCTACGCGCCCGAAATGGCCTATTTCGAGTGCCTGCATGAAGTCAAACTCATCGTGGACCTGATCTACGAAGGCGGCATCGCCAACATGAACTACTCAATTTCCAACACCGCCGAATACGGCGAATACGTCACCGGCCCGCGCATCATCACCGATGAAACCAAAGCCGAAATGAAACGCGTCCTAACTGACATCCAAACCGGCCGCTTCGCCCGCGACTGGATGCTGGAAAACAAAGCCCAACAAGCCAGCTTCAAAGCCATCCGCCGCCGTAACGCCGAACACCCGATCGAAGAAGTCGGCGCGAAACTGCGCGCGATGATGCCGTGGATCGCGAAGAACGCGTTGGTCGATAAGGCGAAGAACTAAGGGAGGCAAGGCGAGGGGGCGCTGCCCCCTCGACCCCCGCCAGGGAAGGTCCCTGGACGCCAAACCCTTAAGAGAGGGTAGAATGAAGCGGGGGGCTTAGGTATTGGTTCGAACCATTCCCTAAGCCCCCCGCTTCATTCTACCCTGCTTCCTTGGGATAGGGTCCAGGGCCCGGCCCTGGCGGGGTCTGGGGCAGCGCCCCGGCACCTGCCTTCCTTACTTCCTTCCGCCGTATGGAGACCCAACGATGTCCCTTCCCGAATCCACTGGCCCATTGCGCGGGGTTCGCGTACTTGATTTGACGCGGGTTTTGGCGGGGCCGACCTGCACTCAGATGTTGGGGGACATGGGTGCGGAGGTGATTAAGATTGAGCGTCCTGGGGCGGGGGATGACACGCGCGGGTTTGCGCCGCCGGTGATGCCGGGAACGGGGGAGAGTGCTTATTTTGTTGGGGTGAACCGGAACAAGCGGTCGGTGACGTTGGACATTGCGTCGGCCGAGGGCCAGGCGTTGGTGCGTCGGCTGATCGCGGACAGTGATATTCTGGTGGAGAATTTCAAGGTTGGGGCTTTGGCCAAGTATGGTCTGGGGTATGATCAGTTGCATCGGGATTTTCCGGGGCTGATTTACTGTTCGATTACTGGGTTTGGCCAGACGGGTCCGTATGCGGCGCGGCCGGGCTATGACAGTTTGATCCAGGCGATGGGCGGCGTGATGTCCTTGACTGGGGAGCCAGAGGGTTTGCCGCAGAAGGTTGGCATTCCGGTGGCCGATGTTTTTGCCGGATTATATGGCTGCATTGGCGTGTTGGCGGCGTTGCGGCATCGGGAAGCGACCGGGATTGGCCAGCAGGTTGATATTGGCATGTTGGACACGCATGTGGCGTGGTTGGCCAATCAGGG
>JANXRN010000260.1 GCA_025352995.1 Acetobacteraceae bacterium | reverse complement strand
ACGCCGGGCGATTTCCGCCTTGGGCCGCTTGCGCATTTCCAGCCCGAACCCGACATTGCCGGCCACCGTCAGATGCGGAAACAGCGCGTAGGACTGGAACACCATGCCGATATCGCGCTGTTCGGCCGGCACAAGCACCACGTCATCGCCATCAAACAGGATGGCGCCTTCGTCCGCGGCTTCGAAGCCGGCGATCAGCTTCAGGGTGGTGGTTTTGCCGCAGCCCGACGGGCCGAGCAGCGAAACGAATTCGCCGTGCGCGATATCGAGGGAGATCCGATCAACCGCCGCGGCCTGGCCGAAACGCTTGGTCAGGCCGCGTAATGTTACCTGGGCCATGCGGTTAGCTGAAAGTCTTGGCCCAGCGTTCCGCCAGCGCGCCCTGGTTCTGGTTGACGAAATCCCAATCCCAGGTGAGGATTTTTGCCATATCGGCGCCAGACACCGGCACGTCGGCGCGCAAATCGGCCGGTACCACCACTTTCTGATTGGTCGGCGACACGAAGAATTCCCGCATCAGCAGACCCTGGATTTCCGGCGACATCAGGAAATTGGCATATTGGTAGGCGAGCGCCTTTTCCGGCCCATTGGCGAGAATGTTGATGGTCTGATCGAACATCACCATGCCTTCTTCCGGAATGATGCAATCGACCGGCAGGCCTTGTTTGCGCAGGCGCGAAATCTCCCCGAAATCGTACGGGGCCACGGTAATTTCGCCGGCGGCCAGCGCGGTGGACAGGTTGAAATCGACCTGGATTACCTTGCCGAGTTTTGCCAGTGCGCCGAACCCGGCATCGACATCATACTGATCTTTGCCGAAAATCTTTGATGCCAGCAGCAATTCCATCTTGCCGGCGCTGTTGGCAAAATTATAGAGCCCGATCTTGCCCTTGAATTCGGGATTGTTCCAAAGGTCTTTCCAGGCTTTCGGCTTGGTCTTCACCAGATCGGTCCGGTAGCCAATTCCGATCGGCGATACCGCACCGATGGCGCCCCAGCCGTCCGACGCGCGCGCCATCGGATAAAGATCGGCGTAGTTCGGCAGCTTGCTCTGGTCGAGCTTTTCGAAAAACCCTTCCTTGCGCAGGCCGGACGCGAAAACTTCGTTGGTCATCACGATCGAATAAGGCGGCTTGGCGACGCCGGCGGCGCGCAAATTGGCCCCGAACACCCGGCCATTGCCGACATCGAGGGTAACCGCCGCGCCAGTCGCGGCGGTAAAGCGCGGGGCGATTTCCTTGCGCCAGAACTGCTCCCACACCCCGCCCAGCGTCGGCACGATCAGGGTCTTGCCTTGGGCGTGGGCGGAATGAATGGCGGGGGCAGCGAGGGCTGCGGCCCCGATGAGCAATTGGCGTCGTTTCATGGGCGTTACTCCAAAAATCAGGTGAAGGCTTGGGCGGTTTTCAGGGCGATGTAGTCACCAAAGCTGATCGGCGGATATTTCGCCGTCTGATCGGCGGACACGAACGGCGCCAGGCATTCGATCATCGCCGTGCCGGATGGGTTGACGAAATAGGGGATCGATTGCCGCCGTGCGGTGCCCCGCGCCGCTTCCGGCGGGTTGGCCACGCGATGCGGGGTGGAAACCCAGGCATCATTGGTCCAGCGCATGAAGGCATCGGCGATGTTGATGACGTAGCCGCCGGCAATCGCTGGCGCATCGAGCCAGACCCCATCGCGCCGCTGCACCTGCAAGCCGCCTTGCATGGCTTCGGAGCGTAAAATCGTCATGAAGCCATAATCAGTATGGGCGCCGGCGCGTAGCTGGCCGGGCGCGGGCCGTTCGGTCTGCGCCGGATAGTTGATCACACGCAGCGCGGATAGATGATCGACGAAATCGGCTTCGAAATAATCCTGCTTCAGCCCGATCGCGGCACAAAAAATCCGCCGCAGCACCTGGGCCAATTGCTCCATTTCGGCGAAATACGCCGCGAAGGCCGCGCGCAACGCCGCCGACGGCCAGGCGCTGCCCGCTAACCGCGGGCCGAAATTCAGGCTTTCCTTGATGTCGCCTTGGGTCGCCACGCCTTTGGTTGCGGCCAGCGCCTCGGCCCCCATGGGGGCAAAACCCAGCCCGCCCAGCATGGCAGGCGCGCCGACCAAAGCCCGCTTTTCCGGATCGGGCAGATCGAAAAACGCGCGTGCGGCACTGTAAAGCTTGTCCGTTGCGTCCGCGCTGACACCATGCCCGGTCACCACGAAAAAGCCGGTCTGCTGCGCCGCCGCGCTGATGTCGGCGACCACGGACGCACGGCCATCGTGGCGGAACGGGGCGATATCGATAATCGGGATGGCGTTATCGGTCATGCATGGCGGCCAGTATCGGTGACGGTGACATGACGCTAGCGCCGCAAACAGATGTTGACAAGAACGTCTTTAGTTTATTTTGTGTGCCTGCACGGCAGCGGATCGGTCATGGACGAACTCAGCCCACAAGAGCGCACGGTTTATAATCTGGTGGCGGCGAACCCGTTCGCGAGCCAGGCGGAACTTGCCGCATCGCTCGGCGTCGCCCGCCCGACCATTGCCGCCCATATCATGGCGCTGGTGCGCAAGGGGCATTTGTTAGGGCGCGGCTACATGCTGCCGGTTGCCCAGCGCATCGTCGCCCTTGGGGCGGCGGCGGTCGATCGCAAATACCATGCGGCGGCTGCTTTGGTCGCCGGCACGTCCAACCCGGCCCGCGGATCGCGCAGTTTCGGCGGCGTGGCGCGCAACGTGATCGAAAACCTCGCCCGCCTTGGCGTTGCCACCAGCCTGGTCACCATCATCGGGGACGATGAAGCTGGCCGCGAAATCCTGCGCCAACTGCGCGACCTTGGGGTTGATACCGGGCTGATCGCCACAAGCGCGGCCGATCCGACGGCGGAATATGTTGCGGTGCTTGATCCCAACAATGATCTTGCCCTCGGCATTGCCAATATGGGGGTGTTTGACCAGTTCAGCATGGCGCAGTTTGAGCGCGCCTGGCCGCATCTGGCGTCGGCCGCGATTGTCTTTGCTGACTGCAACCTGCCGGCCGAGATTCTCGCAGCCCTCATCACCCGCGCCCGCAGCGCCAATTGCACGGTCGCGGTCGATACTACATCCACCCCCAAATCCGCCCGCCTGCCGCATGATCTGACCGGGGTGGACATCTTGTTCACCAATCGTGATGAGGCTGAAGGCATGCTTGGCTGCCCCATGGACCCCGAAGCGGCGGCCTTGGCACTGCGCGAGCGGGGGGCGGCGAAAATTGTGCTGACCTTGGGGCGCGCTGGCTGTGTGGTCGCCGAGGCGTCCGGCATCACGCGGGTGCTGCCGCCGCGCATTGTCGCCCGCGATGTCACTGGCGCCGGTGACGCGCTGATCGCGGGCACTTTGTACCGCCTGCTGGCGGGCGAAAAGCTCGCCATTGCCGCCCGGATTGGCGTCCGCCTGGCCGCGCTGACGGTGGCGAGTGAGGCAACCGTGCTGCCGACTTTGTCGGCGGACCTGCTCGATCGCGCCCCCCGGGCCAGAAAGGAAACCCAATGATCAGTTTGTCAGCGGAAGTTGCCGCAGCCGTCGCGGAAGGGCGCCCGGTGGTGGCGCTCGAATCGACGATCATTTCCCACGGCATGCCCTGGCCGCAGAACGCTGAAACCGCGCGCCTGATCGAAGCCGAAATCCGCGCCGGTGGCGCCGTGCCGGCCACTATCGCGGTGATCGATGGCGCATTGCGGGCGGGCCTTGATGACGCGGCGCTGGAACGGCTTGGCCGCGACAAGGGCGTGGTGAAAGCCGCCAGCCGCGACCTTGCGGTGGCAATGGCGCGCGGCGGCAGCGCCGGCACCACCGTATCGGCCACCATGGTGATCGCCGAACGCGCCGGCATTGCGGTTTTCGCCACCGGCGGGGTAGGCGGGGTGCATCGCGGGGCGGAGGCCAGCTTCGATATTTCCGCCGATCTGGTGGAGCTTGGCCGCACCCAAACGGCGGTGATCTGCGCCGGGGTGAAATCCATCCTCGATATCCCGAAGACCCTGGAATTCCTCGAAACCCAACGCGTCCCGGTGCTGACCTATGGCAGCGATGAATTTCCCGCCTTTTATTCGCGCCAGAGCGGCCAGAAAGCCGAGCATCGCTGCGATACGCCCGAGGCAATCGCCGAAATCATCCGCCGCCATCGCGGTCTCGGCATCGGTTCCGGGCTGCTGATCGCCAACCCGATCCCGTTGGAAAATGCCGTCGAAATCGAACCGATTATTGCCGCCGCGATCGCAGATGCGGCGCGCCAAGGCATCATCGGCAAGGCGCTGACGCCGTTTCTGCTCGCCCGCATCAATGATCTGTCCCACGGCGAGAGCCTCGCCGCCAATATCGCGCTGGTGCGCAACAACGCAGTCCTGGCCGCCAAAATCGCCGTCGCCCTCGCCGAAAGGAACCGCACCCATGGCTTATGAAACCATCCTGCTGGAAAAGGACGCGACCGATAAATTCGCCACCCTGACCATCAATCGCCCCGACAAGCTCAACGCGATGAACAAGACCGTGATCCGCGAAATGGATGCGGCGGTTGCGGCGGCAGTGGCGGATCCCGACGTCAACGCGCTCGTCATCAAAGGCGCTGGCCGTGCCTTCACCGCCGGCTATGACATGCAGGGCGGGGATTTTGATGTCGATGTCGATTTCTGGCGCGAAGACATGGCGGAGAACGCGGCCGTGCTGCTCAATATCTGGCGCGCGCCGATCCCGGTGATTGCGTCGGTGCATGGCTATGCGCTGGCCGGCGGGCTGGAATTGATGATGTGCTGCGATCTGGCGATTGCGGCGGACACGGCGAAGTTCGGCGAACCGGAAGTGCGGCATAATTCCGGCCCGCCATCGCTGATGATGCCGTGGTTGCTCAACAGCCGTGACACGCGCTGGCTGATGTTCACCGGCGATCTGGTCGATGCCGCAACGGCGCGGGAAATGCGGCTGATCAATAAAGTCGTGCCGGAAGCCGAGCTGGCCGACGCCACCGACAAGCTCGCCCGCAAAATGGCCCGCATGCCGGTGCCGGCGTTGAAATACACCAAGGCGTCGCTCAATAATCAGCAAATGGTGGCCGGCCTGCTGACGTCGTTTCAATATAATATCGAAGCCATAGCGGCGTTGCATTCCACCAAGGCCGGCCGTGACTGGATGAAGAATTTGGCGAACATGTCGCTCAAAGAATATCTCGCCTTCCGTGATGGACCGTTCGTAGGCCTCGACTAGATGAAGGCGCTGATGGAGGCGCGATCGGTGGCCGTTGTCGGCGCTTCCGAACGGCCTGACGCGTCGTCAAGTTTCGTGATGAAGAATTTACTGGCTTGTGGCTTTGCGGGTGAAATCCTACCGATTAATCCACGCGGTGGGATGGTTTTCGGGCGGACGGCGGTGCCGCGCCTCGCGGACCTCGATGCGGCACCCGATGCGGTGGTGATCGCGATCCCGGCCGCGATGGCGGCTGGCGCGGTGGGTGATGCGGCGTCGATCGGCATCAAGGCAGCGGTCGTGCTGGCGAGCGGATTTGCCGAAACCGATGCCGACGGTGCTGCGCGGCAAGCGGCGCTGGTTGGGGCGGCCGAAGGGATGGTGCTGTGCGGGCCGAACTGCCTGGGGCTTTATAACCTCCGCAACGGGCTGGCTTTGTTCAGTTCCAGCCTGTCGCCGACGATGCGGCGGGGCGATGTCGCGGTGGTGTCCCATTCCGGCGCGGGCGCGATCACGCTTGCCAATTCCGGGCAAATTGGCGTCAGCCATATCGTGTCCGCGGGCAACGCCGCGGTGACCGATATCCCCGACTTTATCGGCTATTTTGCCGAAACTGGCGCGACCAAAATTGTGGCGCTGCTGCTAGAACAGATCGCCGATCCGGCCGCCTTCGCCGCCGCCATGGCAAAGGCTCATGCGGCTGGTCTGCCAGTGGTGGCGCTGCGATCCGGCCGGTCCGAGCGCGGGGCGGCGGCCACGGCGTCCCACACTGGCGCGCTGGCTGGGTCCAACGAAGCCTTCGCTGCTTTCTTCCGCCGCCATGGCGTGATCGAAGCGCCTGACATGGACACGCTGTTGCAAACCTGTGCGTTGCTGTCAGCCAAGCAGCCGCGCCCGAGCGGCGCGGGCCTCGCAGCCCTTGGGGTCAGCGGCGGCGGCCTGGCGCAATTGGCCGACCTTGCCGCGCAGGCCGGCCTTGGCTGGGCCGATATTTCCGATACGACGCGGGCCGCGCTCGGCGACATCCTGCCCAGCTATGTCCGCCCCAACATGCCGCTTGACCTTACCGGCATCGTGTTCGGTGAACCGCAGCGCTACCTCGCGGCACTGCACGCGCTGGCCGCCGACCCGGCCGTTGGGCAGATCGTTGCGTTGCAGGACGTGCCGGTCGGGCTGGATGATGCAGGGGCGGAAGAATATATCGGCATTGCCGGTGCGATCGCGGAGTATGCACGCGGCGGAAGTAAGCCGATCGCGGTGCTGAGCCTGCTCGGCACCGGCCTGCATCCGATGGTGGCCGAAATCCTGGCGGAAATTCCTGTGCTGCAAGGTGGCACGTCCGGCACTGTGGCCCTCGCGCGGGCCTTGGCGCCAACCCAGGCCGCCCCGGCGGACGCCCCGATCACCCAACCCGATCCGGCGTGGCGCGCGCGGCTGTCGTCCGGCCCGGCGCTGACTGAACGGGAGGCCAAGCGCTTCCTGCACGCCCATGGCATTGCGGTGACCGAAGAAGCCCTTGCCACCAGCGCCGACGAAGCCGCGATAATTGCCGCCCGAATCGGCTTTCCGGTCGTGCTAAAAATCGAGTCGCCGGACATTTTGCACAAGACCGAAACCGGCGGCGTGCGCCTTGGCATAAGCGATGAAGCCGCCGCACGATCCGCTTTCGCCGAAATAATCGCCAACGGGCGCGCCTATGCCCCCCGCGCCACCATCGCCGGGGTGCTGGTGCAGGAAATGGTCTCGGGTGGCACTGAAGCCCTGGTCGGCTTGTCACATCATGCCCCGTTCGGCCTGGCGCTGACGCTCGGCCCGGGCGGCGTGTTGGTCGATTTGCTTGGCGGCCACGCGCTGGACCTGCTGCCGCCCGACGCCGACGCGTTGATCGATGCCACCAAACTGGCGCCGTTGCTTGCCGGGTTCCGCGGCGCCCCGCCGGGTGACCGGGTTGCCTTCGTGGCTCTGGTCCGCAGCCTCGGGGAAATCGGGCGCAGCTACGGTGATGTTATAGCGGCCATTGATCTCAATCCGGTGTCGATCTTGCCCGATGGCGTGCGCGTGCTCGACGCGTTGATCATTCGGCGGGTTGATCAGTGAAGAATGTTCTTTTTGTGAACAAAAAGAACTGCTTGCCTTCTGACTTCCCTGACAAAATCTTAGGAACGTCCCAATGACCCGAAAAATCATCATCGACACCGACCCCGGCCAGGATGATGCGGTCGCCATCCTGCTCGCCGCCGCGTCGCCCGAGCTTGAGGTGCGGGCGTTGACGGTCGTCGCCGGCAATGTGCCGCTGTCTTACACGCGGGTGAACGCGCGCAAGGTGCTGGAGCTCGCCGGCCGGACCGATATTCCGGTTTATGTCGGCTGCGATCGGCCGATGCGCCGCAAGCTGGTCACGGCGGAGCATGTGCACGGTAAAACCGGCCTGGATGGCCCCGACCTGCCGGCGCCGACGATGGCCGAACAATCCCAGCACGGCGTTGATTATCTGATCGATACGCTGCGGGCGGCGCCTGCCGGCACGATCACTCTGTGCCCGCTCGGCCCGCTCACCAACATTGCGATGGCGCTGGTCAAGGCGCCCGACATCGCCCCGCGGATTGCCGAAATTGTGCTGATGGGCGGGGCTTATTTCGATGTCGGCAATATTACCCCGGCGGCCGAGTTCAACATTTATGTCGATCCGGAAGCCGCCGATGTGGTGCTGAATTCCGGGGTCAAAATCACCATGATCCCGCTCGATGTCACCCATCGTGCGCTTGCGACCAAGCCGCGCCTGGACGCCATTGCCGCGATCGGCAACCGGTCCGGCAATGCGGTGAGCGCCATGCTGAATTTTTCCGAACGCTTCGACCTCGCCAAATATGGCTGGGGTGGTGCCCCGGTGCATGACCCGAACGTGATTGCCTATTTGCTGAAGCCCGAACTTTATACCGGGCGGCAAATCAACGTGACGGTGGAACTGGCCAGCGAATTGACCTTGGGCATGACGGTTGCCGATTATTGGCAGATCACCAAACGCCCCCGCAACGTGTTCTATGTCCGCGATGTTGATGCGCAGGGGTTTTATGATTTGCTGACCGACCGCCTCGCCCGCTTGCCGTAGCGGTCTGAGTAGTTTCCGTGGCTGCCGGCTCGGCGATCCGGCCCGCTAAAATTGGTCATGGATGATCCCGCCGATACGCAAGCCGACCTTGCCATTTCACCCCCCGACAGCACCCGGCTGAATGCGCAAACCATTGCGCTGGCGATTTTGGCCATTCTGGCAGTGTTCTACGCATTGTCGGTGGCGTCCGAACTTGTCGTGCCGTTGCTGCTTGCGATGATGTTGAAGCTGATGTTGCAGCCGGTCATGCGCTTTCTGCGCGGGCGGCTGAAACTGCCGATGGGGGTGGCGGCTTTCGTGCTGATCCTGGGATTGCTCGGCCTGATCGGCGGCATCGGCGCCACGGTCGCGGTGCCGGCGTCGGGCTGGATTGCCAAGGCGCCCCAGGGATTGCAGACCCTTGAAGACCAGCTCAGCCTGTTGCGCGACCCGATCGAGGCCGTCCAGCGGCTGGTGCAGCGCGCCGAACATCTGGCCGCACCCGCCGGCGACGCGCCCGCGGTCGCCGGCGCACCAGCGCCCCCGGCGATCGCGCTCGGCAGCGTTGGCATGAGCGTGCTGGTCACCACCCAGCAGTTTTTCGGTCGATTTTTTGTGCTTGCGCTGACCTTGTTCTTCCTTTTGGCCGCTGGCGACAGCATGTTGCGTAAACTGGTTGAGGCCACGCCGGGCTTCGAAGAAAAGAAGCACGTTGTCTACATCATGACCGAGATTGAGCGTAACGTGTCGCGCTATCTCGGGACGATCACTGCGATCAACGCGTCCGTCGGGGTGCTGACGGGGCTTGCGGTTTATGCCTGTGGCATTGCCGATCCGGTGCTCTGGGGGTACCGCGGCATTTCTGCTGAATTACATCCCGATTGTCGGGCCACTGATCGGTATCGGTATTATTTATGTCGTTGGCCTGCTGACCTTCGGGCATGCAGGGCCTGCCGTGTTGCCAGCGGCGATTTATCTCGGTGTCCATGTCGTGGAAGGGCAATTCGTAACGCCGCTGCTGCTGTCACGGCAATTTACCCTGAGCCCGGTGATCGTCGTGCTGTCACTGTTTTTCTGGCATTGGCTGTGGGGCATTCCTGGCGCGCTGCTGTCGGTGCCGCTGCTGGCGACGATCAAGATCATCTGCGACCGTATTCCGCGCCTGGCGCCGTTCGGGCATATGCTCGGTCCGCCGAACCAACGATCGAATTCCGGACAGTAGCACCCGCTACAATATCATCAACGCTGCGCGATATGGTCGGCGACGAACGCGCCGCCGCGACCTATCGGTCTCGGCGGCTCGCCGGATCGATTGCCTGTGCGTCAATGAGGTTGAAGACGGAGGGGGGGGTACAAAGGCTGCACTCGCTGTTCCACCAATACTGGATCGAAGGTTGGGTCATAGAGAAAATCTAACCTGCTGATCGCCGCCGCCAACCTTCCAGGGTATTTCCAGTGGGGCATTGGCGGTGCGGTCGAGGGCAGGCGCATCGGGTGAACCTGTCAGCAAGATCGCGACATCCCTGGCCGGCATATCTGATATTGCCCGCCTCCTTCTGCGACGGCGGACCCCACGAGACAAAAAGCTACCACCGCGCGGCTTGGGTGCCACGCGGCGGGGGTTCGTCAGACTTGTTCGTCGCGCCAGCTACCGCCGTAAGCTGCGGCGATGCAGGCGATAAAAGCGCCGATCAACATCGAAAGGCCGGTGAAGATCGCCGCAGTGGCGGTATATTTGCGCGCCGCATCAGCGGCGTTTCGGGCGCTGGCGACGGCAGCCTTTTCCCGCGCAATTACATCATCGACCCGCTTTTGCGCGTCCACCGGGGTTACGCCCGTTCTTGTGGCGATGGTGTCGGCCAGATAGGCGCGGTCGCTCCCTGAGAGATCGCCGCCGACTGTCGCCTGGGCCAGAATTCGGCCGGCTTCGGCATGCATATCGCGGCTCGATGCCGCGAATTCCGGCTTTTCGCCGCGCAACATGCTATCCACACCATAAGCGCGCGCCTGCGTCGCGGCCGG
>JANXRN010000242.1 GCA_025352995.1 Acetobacteraceae bacterium | reverse complement strand
CGCGCCGGTCGAGCTGCTCGTCCCCGTCACGCCGGAGGTCGAGCTGCTCGTCCCCGTCACACCCGAGGAGGCGACGACCGAGATCGAGCCGCTGGTCGTGGATGAGCTCGAGGTCGACGCACCGCCCACGCCGCCCGTGCCCTGTTGCTGGCCGAACAGCCGCAGGACAGGCTGGCGCCGCTGCTGGCGATTGCCGATGCGTTGCAAGGGCTGAAGCGCGATGTGCAGGCAATTCCGGTGATGCTGGCGGCGGTAGAAGCTGCGCCGACCGATCAGGACGTTGCCCACCGGCTGGCCGAACTGCGCCAAAGCGTCGGCATGCGGGTGTTGCGGGTGCGGCGCGAAGGGGAATCCGACCCGCCGCGCGCCTGCATCGAATTCACCATCCCGCTGACCAAGCGCGGCGATTTCCAGCCGCAGGATTGGGTGACGTTGGCGCCAGCGATCCCGTCGGCCGCGGTCACCCGCGAAGACAGCCAGCTTTGCGTGTCCGGCCTTCCGTCCGCTGCGATCACCAAGCTCACCTTGCATGCCGGCCTGCCGGGGGAAGGCACCGCCCCAGTCGCGCTCAAAGCCGACGAAATCGTCAATGTCGCGATGCCCAAGCGCCTGGCGCGGATTGATTTTGACACGCGGATGTTCGTCCTGCCGCGCGGCCAGATGCCGGCGAGCACGCTGTCCACGGTCAATGTCTCCGCCGTCAGCCTCAGCCTGGTGCGGCTGACCGAGCGCAACATTCCGATCTTTTTGCAAAACACCAAGCTCGGTCAGGCAGTTGCGAGCTGGACCGCGCGGGAAGTTGCCGAAAATACCGGGCGAGAAGTCTGGTCCGGCCGCGCTGAAATCCCCGGCTGGGAAGCCAATCGGGTCATCCGCACCGCGCTGCCAATGCCCGACGAAATGCGTAAATCCGGCCCTGGTCTTTACGCGCTGATTGCCTCGCCCGGCGATGGCGTCCACGGCGATGCGGCCTCGGTGCAGTTGATCCTCAACACCGACATTGCCCCCACCGTCTGGCGCGGCAGTGATGGTTTGACGGTGCAGTTGCGCTCCTACGCCGATGCGACGGTGCAGCCCGGGGTGCGGCTGGTGCTGCTGGCGCGCAACAACGATATCCTGGCCGAGGCCACCACCGGCGCCGATGGCGTGGCCCGTTTCGCCGCACCCTTGCTGCGCGGCCAGGGCCCATTGGCGCCATCGGTGCTGCATGCCTTTGGCAAAGATGATGATTTCACCGCGCTCGATCTGACCACGGCGGCCTTTGACCTGTCCGATCGCGGGGTCGATGGCCAGCCGCATCCCGGCGCGGTGGATAGCTATGTCTGGACCGACCGCGGGATTTATCGCGCCGGCGAAACCATTCATGTGATGGCGCTGATCCGCGATGCGTCAGGCGCGCCGCTCGATCTGCCAACCCGGATCACGGTGCGGCGGCCGAACGGGCAGGTCTTCATGGAAGCGGTGCCGCCGCGTGGCCCTGATGCCGCATTGCATCTGCCGATCACGCTGACCTCCAGCGCGCCCGCCGGCACCTGGTCGGCCGAACTGCGCACCGACCCGACCAGCCCGCCGATCGGGCGGGTGGAATTCAAGGTCGATGCGTTTGTGCCGGATCGGCTGGCGGTAGAACCCGGCGCCTTGCCGGCGCAAATCGGGCCGGAGACCAAGCCGTTGGCGATTACCGCGCGGTTCCTCTACGGCGCGCCGGCAGCCAATATGACGGCTGCGGCAAATTTTCATCTGCTGCCTGATGCGGCGGCATTCCCGGCCCTGGTCGGCTGGAAAGTTGGCCTCGCGGGGGAAGCTTATGCCCCCGAAGTCCGCAAAATCGCCCTCGGCGATACCGATGCCGACGGCCGCACCGAACTGAAATTTGACCTTGGCCGCCTGCCCGATACCACCATGCCGCTGAAGGCCGCGTTCGACGTGGCGATCAACGACCCGGCCGGGCGCGGCGCCCATGCCCGCTTTGAAATCCCGGTGCGGCCGGCAAACACCCTGATCGGGGTGAGGCCGGCTTTTGCAGATGATGCAATCGATGCCGGCGCCGAAGCCGCCTTTGACATCGCGGCTTTTGCCCCGTCCGGCGCGCGCACTGCGCTGCGGACCCGCATCCGCCTGGTACGCGAACGCCCCGATTGGCGCCTGATCAGCCGCAACGGGCAGGCGAGCTACGCGACCGTCTGGAAGGACGAACCGCTCGAAACCAAAGATGTCGAAATCCCGGCGAGCGGCGCATTCCGCTTTGCCAGCAAGCTGGATTTCGGCCGCTACCGGCTGGAAGTGTCCGAGGCCGGCGGCATGGCGGCGACGTCCTACCGCTTCCGCGCCGGCTGGGCGGGGGCCGACAGCCCGGATATCCCCGACCGGGTCGATGTTTCGACCGACAAACGCGCCATCGCGATCGGCGGCACGGCAAAACTGCATATCGCGCCGCCCTTCGCGGGGGAGGCGACGGTGCTGGTCCTGTCCGATCGGGTTTTGTCGCTGACGACCATCAAGGTCGCCGCCGGCGGCACTGATATTGATGTGCCGGTGACCGACGCCTGGGGCCCCGGTGCCTATGTTGCCGTGCATGTTTTCCGGGCGGGGTCGGGCGCGCGGCCAGTGCGGGCAATCGGCCTCGCCTGGGTTGGCACGGACGCCAGCGCCCGCAAGCTCGATGCCGCGATTGAGGCCCCGAAATCCAGCCTGCCGCGTGGCCGGGTCGATGTCGCGGTGCGCACTGCGCCGGGCGCCTGGGTCAGTTTGGCGGCAGTGGATGAGGGGATTTTGCGCCTCACCCGCTTTGCCTCGCCCGATCCCACGCCGCATTTCCTCGGAAGACGCCGGATCGGGATTGATATCCGCGATGATTGGGGCCGGCTGATCGCCCCGCCCGATGGTTTGGCCGCGGTGCTGCGCCAGGGCGGCGACGAAAATGGGGTGATGCCGCGCAACGACCCGGATCGCACCGTGACCAAATTCTTCCCGCCGGTGCAGGCCGACGCCGAAGGCCGCGCGCGCTTCCCGCTCGACATCGGCGACTTCGCCGGCGAAGTCCGCTTCATGGCGGTGGCGTGGCAAGGCAAGCGCATCGGTGCGGCCAATGCAGCGATGACGGTGCGGGACCCGCTAGTGGCCGATGTGCTGCTGCCAAGCCACCTCGCGCCGGGTGACGAAGCGCGGCTGACGGTGCTGTTGCATAATCTCGATCTGCCGGCCGGCATGGTGACGGCTGAACTTGCGACCGAAGGTGCGGTCAGCATCGCCGGCACCGCCCGCTTTAGCCAGAATCTGGCGGTTGGCGCCCAGGCGCTGCCCAACACCATCCTGAAAGCCACCGGCGCGGGCAGTGGGGTGGTGACGCTGACGGTCACCGGCCCGAACAACTTCAAGGTCGTCCATACCGGCAAGGTGTATGTCGCCCCGGCACGCGATCGGGTGATCGAAATCGCCGGCGCCGAGCTTGCCGCAGGGGCCGAACGCCGCCTTGCCCCGGAACCGGCGCGCTTCATGCCCGGCACCTTCTCGGCGAGCGTTACCGTCGGTGGTCGAGTACGCTACGGCACCGCGTCCCTGGTGGCGGCGTTGGATGCGTATGCGTTTTCCTGCCTCGAACAGGCGACCAGCCGTGGCTTGCCGCTGGCGTTGTTGCCGGATGGTGCCATGGCGGGGCCGGATCGCGCTGCGCGGTTGCAATTGGCGGTTGATCAGGTGCTTGATCGCCAGCGCTATGACGGCGCCTTCGCATTATGGCGCGCCGGCGGCGATGCCGAGCCGTGGCTGACATCCTACGCCACGGATTTTTTGCTGCGGGCGCGCAAGGCTGGCGCCACCGTGCCGGACGTGCCGCTTGCCGAGGCGCTGAAAAATCTGGCGGAGGAAGCCGCCAATCAATATCGCACCGCGCCGGAAGACATGTCGGCCCAGGCCTATCGGCTGTACGTGCTCGCGCTCGCTGGCCAGGGCCGGCCGGGCGCGGCGCGCATTCTCGCCGAAGCACCGAACCAACTGCCGACCCCCTTGGCCCGCGCCCAGATCGGTGCGGCGCTGGCGTTGGCCGGGGACAAGGCCAGGGCGGAACCGATGTTCGTGGCAGCACTTGATAGCCTGGCGCGAAATTACTGGTACGCTGATTACGGCAGCGCGCTGCGCGACCGTGCCGCCATCGCGGTGCTGCTGGGCGAAAGCGGGCTGCTGCCGCAGCGTCTGGCGACTTTGGTGGGCACCTTGCCGGGCGCCGAACTGAAACTGGAAGCCGCCAGTACTCAGGAACAGGCCTGGCTCGCGGCGGCGAGCGCCGTGCTCGGGCGTGGCTTGCCGCCGGTATCGGCGAGCCTGGATGGGGTGGCACTGGCGTCCGCGCCGTCGGTGACATCAGCATTGCTGGCCCCGGCGGTGCTGCGCAACACCGGCACCACGCCGCTGTGGCAAAGCGTGTCAGTCGCAGGCGTGCCAATCGCCGCACCGCCGGCCGTGGCCAACCAGATGGATGTCCGTCGCAAATTCTTCGATGCCGACGGCAAGCCGCTCGATCCGCACCGCATTCGCCAGAACACCAGCTTCGTCATGCTGCTCGAAGCCCGCGGCCCGGTGGATGATCAGCCGAGCCAGATCGCCCTCACCCAGGGCTTGCCGGCGGGCTGGGAAATCGTCGGACGCTTTGGGGAAGGCGCGATAGAAATTCTGCCCTGGCTCGGCGAATTATCGGCAACCGACAGCCAGCCCGCGCGCGAAGATCGCTTCGCCGCGGTTGGCCAGATGAAGGGTGAACGGCGAGATTTCCGCGTCGCGGTGAAGCTGCGCGCAGTGTTCCCAGGCAGCTACGAAATGCCCGGCGCGTCGGTCAGCAACATGTATCGCCCGACGCTTGGCGCGCGGCTTGCGTCCGACCGGGTGGTTGTCATCGCCCCGTGAAGAAACGCGCGATCGCGGCGGTCTGCGTCGTGATCGGGCTGTTTGCGCTCGACCGCGCCTTGCCGCCCGATTTGTCGCGGCTGGCGCAAACCGGGACAATCGTGCTCGATCGCGATGACCGGGTGCTGTCGTTGATGCCCGCACCGAATGGGGTGTGGCGCTTTGCCACCGCCACGGAAGATGTCTCGCCGATTTTCCTCGATACCTTGATCCGGATTGAGGATCGGCATTTCTGGCGCCATCCTGGCGTCAACCCGCTGGCGCTGGCACGGGCGGCTTTGCAGGATTTGCGGGCCGGCCGGATTGTCTCAGGCGGTTCGACAATCACCATGCAGGCCGCGCGGCTGCTCGAACTGCGCCCGCGCACAATCGGGTCCAAGTTAATCGAGATCGCGCGCGCCGTGCAGCTTGAACTGCGCTTCAGCAAGCGCGAAATCCTTGGCATCTGGATGACGTTGGCGCCGATGGGCGGCAATCTCGAAGGGGTGCGCGCCGGGGCGCTCGCCTGGTTCGGGGTGCCGGCGCAAAACCTCGAGGCCGAACAGGCGGCGTTGCTGGTCGCCATTCCGCGCCGGCCGGAAGCTTTGCGCCCCGACCGTCATCTGGCCCGCGCGCAAATGACCCGCGACCGGGTGCTGGCGGCCGTGACCGATCAGCCCGTTCCGGCGCAGCGATCGGCGATGCCGCGCATCGCCCGGCTGGAAGTCGGGCGACCCGGCCCGGGGGTGACCCTGCACACCACCCTGTCGCGCCCGCTGCAAATCGCGTTGCAGCGGCTGGCCGATGAACGTCTGGCCGATCTGCCCGCCAACGCATCGCTGGCGATCGTGGTTGCCGACGCCGCCAGCCGCGAAATCCGCGCCATCGTGTCGGGCGGTGCCGGCTTGGGGGAAGGCCGGGCCGGGGCGCTCGACCTGACCCGTGCGCTGCGATCCCCTGGCTCCGCGCTTAAACCCTTCATTTATGCGATGGCGTTTGAAGATGGTGTGGCCGCCCCCAACCGGGTGGTCGCCGACCTGCCGCGCCGCTTTGGCGGCTATGCGCCGGAGAATTTCGACCGCGCCTTTGCCGGATCGGTCACTGCGGCCGAGGCGCTGCAACGGTCGCTCAACCTGCCGGCGGTAGCCTTGCTCGACCGGATTGGCCCGTTGCGTTTCGCGGTATCGCTGCGCGCGGCCGGGGTACCGTTGCGGTTGCCGGCGGGTGCCGATCCGTCATTGCCGCTGGCGTTGGGCGGGGCCGGCATCGATCTGCGCCATCTGGCGTCGCTCTACGCCGCGCTCGCCACCGATGGCAGCGTGGTGCCGTTGCATCTGACGGCCGAACCGCGCCCTGCGCCGCAACCCTTCATGTCTGCCCGCGCCGCGGCCGACGTCGCCGAAGTGCTGACCCAAAATTTGCCCGATGGTGGCCGGGCCGGCATTGCCTGGAAAACCGGCACAAGCTGGGGCGGGCGCGATGCCTGGGCGATGGGGTTCGATGGCATCCATGTCGTCGGCGTGTGGGTCGGCCGCCCCGACGGCACGCCGCTGCCCGGCGCCACCGGCCGCGGGCTGGCACTGCCCTTGTTCGGCCGCGTGTTCGACCTGCTGCCTGCCGCGCCACGTACGATCCCGCGCAGTTTCGTCGCCGCCAATCACCAAAGCTGGCGGCCCGACAGCGCGGATGGCTTGCGCCTGCTGTTTCCACCGCCCGAAGCGGTGATCACCGCCGATGGCCCGGTGACCATCAAGGCGATGGGCGGGCGGCGGCCGATCGCCTTCATGGTCGATGGCACACCCATCGCCGCCGATCCGGCGCGGCGGGAGGCAGCGTGGCTTCCCGCGGGGCCCGGATTTTATCGGGTGACGATTTTGGATGCCGAAGGGGTGGCGGTGGTGGCGGGGGTAAGGGTTAAGTGAAGAATGTTCTTTTTGTGAACAAAAAGAACCAAAAAAACTTTTTATCCATTCCTTGCCGTTGGCGTGCGCCCCCCGCAACAGCGAAGCGCTCGGAACCAAAGTGGAAAAGTTTTTTGCTTCTTTGTTTTCAAACAAAGAAGACCTTACCTTCCCTTAACCACTTCCTGGCATCTTCCCCTCGACCGCGCGTATCGACGTCTCCGCGGCTCCCTGACGCCAAAAGGGCGAGAGCAGGATTTTCCAAAATGCTCCGTTCGCTTGCCACGCCGACCGTGCCGCCGCGCGATTGGCACATGCTATCTGATGAGACTCAACTTACCCTAACCCGCGCCGCCCTGGTTCAGGCGGTGCAGACCGTGGCCGGCCAGGCGGAGTTCCTGGCGCTGGAAATGGAAACTGGCAGTCTGGCCGATCGTGGCGGGCCGGACGCGCTGCGGCTGTTCGCGGCCGTGCTGCGCGTGTCGCAAGATACCGACATGGTGGCCCAAGGCAGTGCATGACTATTCCGGTTTAGCCAGCCAGGCTTGGGCCGCGGCTTCGGATGCCGCGCTGCGTTCTGGGTTCAAAATCCACCCGACAATGTCCCCGATCGGCACTGCCCGCCCGAGGTCGCGCGGCAGCAGATGGTGGCCGGTCGGGTAGTAGCCCAGGCGTGTGGTGGCTTTCGGCAGGGCGCGCCAGATGGTGCGGGTTGCTACCTTCGGGATCAGCATGTCCTCCCCGCCATATAAAAACAGCGCCTGTGCCGGAAAGCCCGGGGCTGCGGCAAGGGCGGCGTCCATTAGATCAACCAGCCCGCGCACCGTGTCGAACCGCGATCCGCGCAGGGTGAGCGGATTGCGCGAATGGGCGATCCACGCCTCCATATTGTCGGTCGGAACGATGCGCACGCCAGGCGGCGGCCGGGTCGGGGAAACCGATGGCGCGAAGGTCGCGGCGAGCCACAGGCTGATGCGCAGAAAGATGTTCATCCGCGCCCGCCCCCAGACCGCCGGCGCCAGCAGCACGTAGCGCGCGCTGGCGGGTGCCTGATCCGAAACCGCGAGGCACATCGCCACCGCGCCGCCCATGCTTTCGCCCATCACGATCAGGTCTGACCCCGGATGCCGATGCCGCAGCAGTTCGGCGATCTCGGCGGCATCGGTTACCATCGCGTCCTGGCCAGCCCAGCGCCCGCGCATGGGCGCCGCACCAAAGCCGCGCTGGTCGTACGCGTAAACCGCAATGCCTGCTTCCGCCATCACCGGCGCCGGCAGGTCCCAGGCATCGCGACTGTCATTGAAGCCGTGCAGCGCCAGCACCACCGCGTGCGGCCTGCTATCGGGTAGCCAGGCGCGATAGGGCAGGCGGGCACCGTCGGCCATGATGAAGGCATTGGCATCCAAATCGGCAGGCCCTTTCACCGGAACTGCTGGCAAAGGCGCCACGCAGGCCGCAAGCGCGGTCACCCCAAGCAAGACCGCGCGGCGGGATAAGGTTGAAACCATCGCGCCCATGGCTATCATGCCGGACGGTCGCAGACTATCTAGGGCTGACCCTTTTACGACCCGCCGCGAGGACGCCCCATGCCAGATTTTGCGCCGACCCCGACCGAAATCATCCATGTCGATGACCGCACGATCGCCTGCGACGGTGGGGACGGCGCGCTTGGCCACCCGCGCGTGTTCTTGCGCATCGCCGAAACCCAGGTGCTGTGCCCGTACTGCTCCCGGCTTTACGTGCTGAACGAAGGCGCCGGCCACGGCGCGGATCACTAATATGGCAGCCCCCCCGCATCTGGTGCTGATTGACGGGTCGGGCTTCATCTTCCGCGCTTTCCACGCCCTGCCGCCAATGTCGCGGCCCGATGGCACCCCGGTCAACGCCGTTTTCGGCTTCACCAACATGCTGGCCAGGCTGCTGAAAGACCATGTCGGCACCCATTTCGCGGTGATTTTTGACGCGGGCCGCACCACGTTTCGCAACCGGCTTTATGAGGCCTACAAAGCCCAACGCCCGGAAACCCCACCGGAACTCGGTCCGCAATTCGCCCTGGTGAAGGAAGCGACCGAAGCGTTCGGCGTCCCGGCGATCGAATTGGCGGATTGGGAGGCTGATGATCTGATCGCGTCCTACGCCCGCGCCGCAACCGACGCTGGCGGCAGCGCCATCATCGTGTCGTCGGACAAGGATCTGATGCAGTTGATCCGGCCGGGCGTGGCGATGCAGGACCCGATGAAGAACAAGCCGATCGGCTTGGCCGAGGTGATGGAAAAATTCGGCGTCGGCCCGGAAAAGCTCATCGACGCCCAGGCGCTGATCGGCGACAGCGTCGATAACGTCCCCGGCGTTCCCGGCATCGGCCCCAAAGGGGCGGCGCAACTGATCAACGAACATGGCGATCTCGAGGCTATTCTTGCCGCCGCGCCGGCGATGAAGCCGTCCAAGCGCCGCGATCTGTTGATCGAACATGCCGACAAGGCTCGCATTTCCCGCATCCTGGTCACCTTGCGCGATGACGCGCCGTTGCCGCTGCCGATTGACGCGCTGGTGGCCCGCGATACCGACCCAGCCAAGCTGATCGCCTTCCTGCTGCAACAAGGTTTCCGCAGCACCATTGGCCGGCTCGGTCTCGACAAGCATGTTACGGCCGCGACGCCCGAAGCCCCCGCGCCCGAAGCACCGGCTGCGCCAAGTGATGCCCAGGCGTTTGGCCCCTACGAAACCGTCACCACGATTGAGGCACTGCAAAGCTGGATCAATGCCGCCCGTTTGTCCGGCATTGTTGCTGTCGATACCGAAACCGATGGGCTGGATGCGCTGCGCGCCAATCTGGTCGGGATTTCGCTCGCCACCGCGCCAGGCCGTGCCTGTTACATCCCGGTTCGCCATATCGCCACCCTCGAAGCGCTGATCCCGCAGCAGCTCACCGAAGCCGAGGCCATCGCCGCGCTGGCGCCGCTGCTGGTCGATCCGTCGGTGCTGAAGATTTTCCAGAACGCCAAGTTTGATCTGCTGATCCTCGGTCGCGCCGGCGCGCCGGACGCAACCCCGCTCGATGACACGATGGTGATATCTTTCGCCCAGGATGCCGGCGCCCACGGGCATGGCATGGATGAGCTTTCGACCTTGCATCTCGGGCATACCCCGATTTCCTTCGACAGCGTCACCGGCACCGGCAAGGGGCGGCTGCCGTTCGGGGAAGTGCCGCTCGACCGCGCCACCGCCTACGCTGCGGAAGATGCTGACGTCACCTTGCGGCTTTGGCAGGCGCTGCACCCGCGCCTGCGCGTCAACAAATCGCTCGCGATGTACGAACAGCTCGAACGCCGGCTGATCCCGGTGCTGCTCGCCATGGAACGCGCCGGCATCAAGGTGGATGAAGCCGAACTGCGCGCACTGTCGAAAGACTTTGAAACCCGGATGGCGGTGATGGAAACCGATATCCATGCGCTGGCCGGGGAGGCTTTCAATCTTGGCTCGGCCAAGCAGCTCGGCGAAATCCTGTTCGATAAGATGAGCCTGCCGGGTGGCAAGCGGATGAAAACCGGCGCCTGGGGCACCGATGCCTCGGTGCTGAACGGCCTCGCCGAACAAGGCCACCAATTGCCCGCCCGTATCCTTGAATGGCGCCAGCTTGCCAAGCTGAAATCGACCTATACCGATGCGTTGGTGGCCCAGATCAATCCGGAAACCAGGCGGGTCCACACCAGTTTCGCCATGGCGATCGCCGCCACCGGCCGACTGTCATCCACCGACCCGAACTTGCAGAACATCCCGATCCGCACCGAAGAAGGCGGCCGCATCCGCCGCGCCTTCATTGCCGAACCTGGCAACGTCCTGGTCAGCGCTGACTATTCGCAAATCGAACTCCGCTTGCTGGCCCACGCTGCCGACCTGCCGGCGCTGAAAGATAGCTTTGCCGCCGGCGAGGACATCCACGCCCGCACCGCATCCGAAGTGTTCGGCGTGCCAATGGAAGGCATGGACAGCGCCACACGCCGCCGCGCCAAGGCGATCAATTTCGGCAGGATCTATGGCATTTCCGCCTACGGTCTCGCCCGCCAGTTGCAGATCGACCCTGGCGAGGCGCGCCGTTACATCGATGCCTATTTCGCCCGCTACCCCGGCATTCGCACCTACATGGAACGGGTCCGCGACGAAGCCCGCGAACATGGCTTCGTGCTGACCCCGTTTGGCCGCCGCGTCTGGATCGCCGGCATCGCCGACAAGAACGGCGCCCGCCGCGGCTATGCCGAACGCCAGGCGATCAACGCGCCGCTGCAAGGCGGTGCTGCCGATATCATCAAGCGCGCCATGGTCAAGCTGCCGGCAGCCTTGGGCACGTCCAATCTTGGCGCGCGGATGCTGCTGCAGGTGCATGATGAATTGCTGTTCGAAGTGCCTGAGGCTGCCGCCGATGCGTTGGCCGCATTGGTCAAGTCCGTTATGGAAAATGCCGCCACGCTTTCGGTGCCTTTGGTGGTGGAGACCGGTAAAGGCAAGAACTGGTCGGAAGCGCATTGAAGGAAGGG
>JANXRN010000241.1 GCA_025352995.1 Acetobacteraceae bacterium | reverse complement strand
CCGGCCGCGCCACCGGGGCCGCACCGGCAAGCCGATCCACTGGCAAATCCGCCAGCGCCTCATCCGCGCCCCACTCAATTTGCAGCCGCAATGCCGTCAGCGCATCCATGCCATCTTTGTCCGCCGGGTTTTGTTTTTGCGCAACCGACAAACCTCCCATAGATTGCAACTTTCCGCGCAAAAGCGGCACCACCAGGAGGGAACATGTCTGACAGCGCCCGCGAGCAGATGGAATTCGACGTTGTGATCGTCGGCGCCGGACCGTCCGGCCTGGCGGCCGCCATCCGCATGAAGCAACTCGCGCCGGACGCCACGGTCTGCGTCGTCGAAAAAGGCAGCGAAGTCGGCGCCCATATCCTGTCGGGTGCCATCATCGAACCGCGCGCGCTGGATGAATTGCTGCCCGACTGGCGCGAACGCGGCGCACCGCTGACCACCGAACCGGTGACCGACAAATTCCTCTATCTGACCAGCCATAGCTCGATCCAGTTGCCAACCCCGCCGACGATGATGAACCACGGCAATTACATCTCGTCCCTCGGCAATGTCTGCCGCTGGCTCGCCGAGCAGGCCGAAGCGCTCGGGGTCGAAATCTACCCGGGCTTTGCTGCCTCCGAACTGCTGGAAGAAGATGGCCGCATCGTCGGCATCGCCACCGGCGACATGGGCATCATCAAGGATGGCAGCCACGGCCCGAACTACGCCGCCGGCATGGAATTGCGCGCCACTTACACGATCTTTGCCGAAGGCTGCCGCGGCTCGCTGACCAAGCAATTATTCACCCGTTACAATCTCCGCGCCAATTGCGACGCCCAAAGCTACGGCATTGGCATCAAAGAACTCTGGGAAATCCCCGCCGAAAACCACAAGCCCGGCCTGGTCATCCATACCATCGGCTGGCCGGTCGCCAGCGACGTTTATGGCGGATCGTTCCTCTATCACTGGGGCAAGAACCTGGTGTCCTACGGCTACGTCGTCGGGCTCGACTACCAGAACCCGTGGCTGTCCCCGTTCGAGGAAATGCAGCGCCTCAAAACCCACCCCGATATGCGTAAGCATTTCGAAGGCGGCCGTCGCATCGCCTATGGCGCGCGGGCGATTTCCGAAGGCGGGCTGCAATCGATCCCCAAATTGACCTTCCCCGGCGGCTGCCTGGTGGGTGACACCGCCGGCTTCCTCAACGTGCCGAAAATCAAGGGCACCCACACCGCGATGAAGTCCGGCATGCTCGCCGCTGAAGCGGTCGCCGAACAACTCGCCGGCGCGCGCGATGCCGAACCGGTCGCCTACGAAACCCTGTTCCGGGAAAGCTGGCTCTGCGACGAATTATCCAAAGTCCGCAACATCCGCCCCGCCTTCGCCAAATGGGGCCTGCTCGGCGGCCTGGTGAACGCTGCCCTCGATACCTACATCCTGCGCGGCAAGGCGCCGTGGACGCTGCATATTCCGCACCCCGACCACACCACCCTGATGGAAGCCGACGCCGCGCCGAAAATCACCTATCCCAAGCCCGACGGCATAGTCAGCTTCGATCGCAATTCATCCGTCTTCATCAGTAACACCAACCACGAAGAAAACCAGCCCGCCCATCTGCGGCTGAAAAACCCATCCGTCGCCATTGACGTGAACTGGACCACCTATCGCAGCCCGGAAACCCGCTACTGCCCGGCCGGCGTCTACGAAATCGTCGGCGAGGAAGACGGCGATCCCAAACTGCAAATCAACGCGCAAAACTGCGTCCACTGCAAAACCTGCGATATCAAGGACCCAACCCAGAACATCAACTGGGTCACGCCGGAGGGCGGCGGGGGGCCGGTTTATCCGGGGGGGATGTAAGGGAAGGCAAGTTGTTCTTTTTGTGAACAAAAAGAACCAAAAAAACTTTATCCATTCCTGGCCGTTGGCGTACTTCCCGCGGATAGCGGGAGCGCTTGGCTAGCCAGAAAATTGATTCGACCGGGAAATAACCATGATTTACGAACTGCGCACCTACAGCTTCCACCAGGGCAAGATGCCCACCTACCTCAAGCTCGGCGCCGAGATCGGCCGGCCGGTGCGCGGCAATGATTACGGCATCTGCCACGGCTATTGGACGGCTGAGTTCGGCACGCTCAACCAGGTCTGGCATTTATGGAGCTATGACAGCCTGGATGAGCGCGCCCGCCTGCGCGGCGAACTGGCGAAAAATCCGCGCTGGACCAATGAGTATGTCGCCGCCGTCCGCCCTTTGCTGGCGCGCCAGGACATCAGGCTGCTGAACCCGGTTTATGGCTTCACCCCGCCCGCCCAGACCGGGGGCGTGTACGAATTACGGATGTATCGCACCGTGGTCGGCGGCGCCGCCCCCTGGTCAAAAGCGTTCCGCGCCATCATGCCGGTGCGGGAAAAATACTCGAAAAACGTCGGCATCTGGACTGGCGAGGCGCCACAACCGAACGAAGTCATTCATATGTGGAACTACGCCGACGTGAACGCGCGCTTTGCCGCCCGCGGCGCTTGCGCGAAAGACCCGGAATGGCAGGCCTTCCTGGCGGCGAACGGGCACTACCTCGCCGAAATGACCTCCACCTTGCTGCTCCCCACCGCATACTCGCCCGCACAATGAGCGAAAATCCAGGCTTCACCCGTCAGACCCTGGTCGCCCAGGCGCTTGGCCATGTCGATCCCATCAACGGTGCGCTGGTTCCGCCGATCCATCTGGCGACGACTTACATCCGCGACCCCGACAATCAATATCGCAGCGGCTTCATCTATGGCCGCCCCGACAACGCGACCGTCCGGGAAGCCGAGGCGATCATTGCCATGCTCGAAGGCGCAGCAGGCGCGATGGTGCTCGGCTCGGGCATGTCGGCGGCGCTGGCCGTGTTCATGGCGCTGCGGCCGGGCGATCACGCGATCATCCCCACAGTGATGTATTGGGGCCTGCGCAACTGGCTGATCAATGATGCGGTGGAATGGGGCCTGAAAATCGAGCTGGTCGATACCACCGACCTCGCAGCCTTGCAGGCAGCGATCCGGCCGGGCGAAACCAAACTGATCTGGCTCGAAACGCCCTCCAACCCAATGTGGACGGTCTCAGACATTGCCGCAATCGCGGTCATTGCCCACGCGGCAGGGGCCAGGCTTGCGGTCGATTCGACCTGCGCCACCCCCTTGCTGACCCAGCCTTTGGCGCTCGGCGCCGATATCGTGATGCATTCGGCGACCAAATATCTCAACGGCCATTCCGACGTCATTGCCGGCGCGCTGGCTACCGCACGGCTGGACGATTTCTGGGGCCGCATCGAACGGGTGCGGCGCAATTTCGGCCAAATCCTCGGCCCGCTCGAAGCCTATTTGCTGATCCGCGGCATGCGCACCCTGCCCCTGCGGGTGGCCGCCGCCTGCGCCGGCGCGATGGAACTCGCGCTCCGCTTTTCCAACCACGCCGCGGTCGCCGAGGTGCTATACCCCGGCCTCGAAAGCCATCCCGAACACGCCATCGCCAAACGCCAGATGCAAGGCGGCTTCGGCGGCATGCTGTCGATCCGCCTGCGCGGCGGCGAAGCAGCCGCGATCAAGGCAGCGGCCGAGGTCAAGCTATGGAAACGCGCAACCTCCCTCGGCGGGGTCGAAAGCCTGATCGAGCACCGCGCCTCCATCGAAGGCGCCGGATCGCCCTGCCCGCCCGACCTGCTGCGACTGTCGGTGGGCAGTGAAACCGTGGACGATCTTTATGGCGATCTCGATCACGCGATGCGCTAGCGCGCGATCGTTTTTGACGGCTTCGTCAAAAGCGTGAATCGCGCGCTCAAGCAAAGAGCTAGAGCTTGATAAGTGAGCGAACGCGAACGCATCAAGCTCTAGCGCGCTTGGTGTTCAGCCGGCGTGCGCAAGGTCAACGCCAGCGCATGCAGGCCGGACGCAAGTTCGTCAGCCAGCACCGCATGCACCGCGCGCGACCGATCGACCCGGGACTTGCCCTCTAAACTGGCGGCCACCATCAACACGCCATAATGGGTCTCCCCACCTTCCCGCGCGCCGGAATGGCCGGCATGCAAATGGCTGTCGTCGCGCACCTCCACCAGGTCCGGGGCGAAAGCGGCCCTCAAGGCGGCGGAGATGCGATTGGCGCGGGTGTTCATGCAGGTAGTTTGGACCCGGCGGGCAGGTTATGCA
>JANXRN010000185.1 GCA_025352995.1 Acetobacteraceae bacterium | reverse complement strand
GGCGATGTCCGCGCTCGGCAATTATCTGCTCACCGGGCGCGGCGGACCTGCCGACCCGGTCGCGGCCCTCGCCTGGACCCGTCGCGCCGCCGAAGCCGGCATGCCGGATGCGCAGCGCCGCCTCGGCCAGATGCTCGAACGCGGCATTGGCACCCCGTCCGATGATGAGGCCGGCCGGCTTTGGTATCGCCGCGCCGCCGAACGGGGCGATGTCGAAGCCCAGGTGCGGCTTGCCGCTTTGATCGAGGCCGGCTGGCGCGGCGCCGAACGCGATATGGCCGAAGCCGCAAAATGGTTCTTGCGCGCCGCCGACCAAGGTGTCGGCATCGCGCAATACCGCCTGGCGCTGCTGTTCCTGCGCGGCGACGGGGTGGCGCAAGATGACGAGGTTGCCATTCCGCTGCTGATGCGCGCCGCCGAACAGCGCGTGCCCGGCGCTGCCTGGCAATTGGGCGCGCTGATCCATGACGGGCGCGGCGCCCAGGCGGATTTCGAGGCCGCGTTGCACTGGTTCCAGCTTGGCGCCCAGCAGGATGGCGACGTCGTCATCGAACGCGCCATCGCCTGGTACGATCTGATCATGGCCGCCCGCCAGAAGCCCGGCAGCGGCGATCCGGCCGCCGACGCCGAAGCGCTACGCCATTTGCGGGTCGCTGCCGATCATGGCCTGGCGAGCGCGCAAAACAACCTCGCCGCCATGCTGTACCGGGGCTGGGGCGCCAAGCAGGATATCCCGGCCGCGAAGAAATTGTTTCAAGCCGCTGCTGCCAGCGGCAACAAAGCCGCCCAGGCATGGCTCGCCTGGCTGGATCAATAGGAACCATCCGCATGACCAACCCGCCATCCCGCCGCCTCGGCACCCTCATTCGCCCCGACTGCACCATCGCCTATGAAATCACCGGTAGCGGCCCGGCGATCATTTTCGCCCACGGCCTCGGTGGCAACCATATGTCGTGGTACCAGCAGGTCGCGCATTTCGCCCCCAACTATACCTGCATCACCTTCGCCCATCGCGGCTTTTACCCGTCCAGCCTGCCGCCCGAAGGCCCGGACCCGGCCAAATATGCCGATGACCTGGCGGCACTCATCGCCCATCTTGGCCTCAGCGATTATCGCCTGGTGGCGCAATCGATGGGGGGCTGGACCAGCGTCGAACACGCCCTCACCCAGCCCGCTGGCCTGCGCGCCATGGTGCTCGCCGCCACCACCGGCAGCATTGATCCAAAGCAAATCCGCGCTGATTTCCTGCCCCGCCTCGCCGCCTGGGAAACCGACAGCAACGCGGCCATGGCCGACTATATGGCCGCCGGCATCCATCCCGCCGGCGGACGCCGCATGGCCACCGAACAGCCTGAAGTTCATTTGCTTTACAAACATATCGACGACCAAAATGCCTCGCTCGACAAGAATGCGCTGCGCCTGAAACTCATGGCCGGCCGGGTGCGCGCGCCGTCCGATCTGGCCGCTATTTCCTGCCCGATCTTGTTCATCGCCAACGCCGAAGACATGGTGATCCCGCCGGTCGCGCTCGAAGCAGTCGCGGCAATGAATGCGGGGGCAACCTTCGCGCAAATCCCGCAGGCTGGGCATTCAGGGTATTTTGAGCGGCCTTCGGTGTTTAATGCTTTGGTGGAAGGGTTTTTCGCTCGAATGAAGTAAGGAAGGTCTTTTTTTTGTGAACAAAAAGAAGCAAAAAAACTTCCTCCATTTGTGGCCGTTGGCTTGGGACTGCGGAGGGAGACACGCATGCGGCCACAAATTGTTCACATAAAGAACAGCTTGCTTCCCCTCCTGCCCTACGCCTAGGCTCCATCTTGGGAAATTTTCAACGACAAGGGTAACCTTGCAAGGGAGGCACAAATGGCCGGATTTACACGCAGAACTATGGTCGCGGGCGCAGGCGCTGTCGCGATGACCGCCGCCGCCAGCCGCGCATTCGCCGAAACCGTCGGCGTCACCAAAACCGAAATCAAGATCGGCAACACCACCGCCTATAGCGGCCCAGCATCCGCCTACAGCACCGGCGCCAAAACCTATGCCGCCTATTTCAACTGGGTCAATGACCAAGGCGGCATCAACGGCCGCAAGATCACCGTCCTGTCGCTCGATGATGGCTACGTGCCGTCGAAAACCGTGGAGGTCGTTCGCCGTCTGGTGGAGCAGGATGAGGTCGCCTTCATCGCCTCCCCGCTCGGCACCGCGCCCAATTCGGCGATCCAGAAATATCTCAACCAGAAAAAGGTGCCGCAGCTATTCCTGGCGTCGGGCGCCGACAAGTTCGCCGATCCCAAGAACTTCCCATGGACGATCGGCTGGGCACCGTCCTACCGCACCGAAGGCCAGATCTATGCCAAATACATCACCAGCCAAAAGCCGAACGCCAAGATCGCGGTAATTTATCAGAATGATGATCTCGGCAAGGATTATGTCGCCGGGCTGGTCGACGTTTTCGGCAAGGAATACGACAAGCACGTGGTCAAGCAGGTTTCCTACGAGGTGACCGACCCGACCATCGACAGCCAGGTCGCAACCTTGAAGGAAAGCGGCGCGGACGCGCTGGTCAGCGCCTGCACGCCGAAATTCTCTGCGCAATTGATCCGCCGCGCCTTTGATATCAACTGGAAGCCGTTGCACTGCATGGCCAATGTGTCGGCATCGGTCGGCACGGTGATGAAGCCGGCCGGCGCAGAAAAAGGCATCGGAATCATTTCATCGGCCTACATCAAGGACGCGACCGATCCGGCCTGGGACAAAGATCCGGGGATGATCGAATTCAAGGCCTTCATGGCCAAATACAACCCCAGCGCCGATCTTGCGGATTCGAGTGCCGTCGTCGGCTACGGCTACGCGCTGACCACCCACCAGGTGCTGCTGCAATGCGGCGAAGACCTGTCGCGTGAAAACATCATGCGCCAGGCCACCAATATCCGGAACCTGGACGTCAAGGTGCTGTTCCCCGGCATCATGATCAACACCAGCCCGACAAATTTCCGCCCGATCCGGAAAATGCAGCTGACCCGCTGGAACGGCACCACTTTCCAGATCTTCGGTGATCTGCTGGAAGGCGCACCGGTCTGATCGCAATCGACACGCCCGACCGACTGGTCGGGCGTGTCGACTGCTAAAGCCGGCGCTGCTGCCGCTATTGGGCGGCGAGCGATAGCGACCCCAATCAACCCAGCGATGCCTCAGTGTCTGTCCGGAAAGTCTGCCGGCGGAGGGCCGGCGAGGGATTTTTGGCCCTGGGAAGGAGGAAATGCCGCCAGGATGCGGGACATCCTGGCAAATTTCCGACGCTCCCAGGGGCAAAAAGCACCGTCGGG
>JANXRN010000412.1 GCA_025352995.1 Acetobacteraceae bacterium | reverse complement strand
GGTGGCGCACCCGTCGCCTCGGCCTTGTTGAGTGAGTTCGCCTCGCTCGGGATTACGCTCGTCGAATTCTATGGTCTGACCGAGACCGGTGGCCTCGCAAGCATCGACATTCCGATGGGCGGGTTTGACGTCAGGATCAGTGATATTGGGGAAATCCAGCTGCGCGGACCACATGTCGCGCAAGGATACCAAGACGCCGGCCCCTTTTACGGGCCCGAAGGCTGGTTCGCGACCGGCGATATCGGACAGATTGAGAACGGTAAACTTCGGGTCAGTGGAAGGGTACGCGAACAGTTTACGCTCGCCTCGGGTGCAATCGTGATGCCGGCAATGATTGAAACGGAATTGCGGGTCAGTCGATTCATCGCCGATGCCTTGGTTCACCAAGATGGAACTTCAGCACTGGCCTGCGTGGTCATGGTCGATCAGGACGCGCTGGATGATTGGGCGCAGAGCCAGGATTTACCGCCGGGTAATTTCTCCGCCCTGGTGGAGTCTCGTGCGGTGCGGGATTTACTGCAAGGCGAAGTCAATCGTGTAAATGCCTCGTCGCCAGTCAAAATAGGCGCATTTACCGTGATCGATCGACGCCTTGAACCTGGGGACCCCGAACTCACGTCGATGATGATGCTGCGGAGAGGCTTTGTAATTGAGAAATATCGTGACCTACCGAATTCTGTGGCATAGTTGGAACCAAGCGCCAGTTGGGACAATCCGAACTGGAAACAAGAAAGGGAGGACAGTATGAAGAAGCTTTTGCTTGCGAGCGTTCTGGCAATCACCGCCGTGATTGGCGCGGTGTTGACGGCCTCAGCCGCTGGAGTGACCGAAAAGGAAATCTTGATCGGCACTTACACCGATCTTTCTGGCGTTACCGTGTCGTGGGGCGTCAATAACTCCAATGCCATCCGTATGGCTTTCGATGAAGTCAACGCCAAAGGCGGCATCAACGGCCGCATGATCCGTTACATCGTGGAAGACAACCAGTATCAAGTTCCACGGTCGATCCAGGCAGCAAACAAGCTGATCAACAGCGACCATGTATTTCTGATGATCGCCAATGGCGGCACGCCGATGAACAACGCGACCATGCCAGAACAGCTCGAAAAAGGCGTGCCGAACATGTTTCCGCTGACCAGCGCTCGGTCAATGTATGAGCCATTTCATCGGCTGAAGTTTGGCTTGGTGGCATCGTACTACGATCAGATGCGGTCTGGGGTAAAGTTCTTCGTCGAAAAGCGCGGTAAGAAGGCGATATGCCTAATGTCGCAGGACACTGATTTCGGCCGTGATGTATCGGACGGCGTTAAGGATCAGTTGAAGGCGATGAACCAGCCCTTAGCTGGCGAAACCCTGCACAAGCCGACCGATACCGATTTCAGTGCGGCGGTCGCCCGTATGAAGGCGGCCAAGTGTGACCTGGTGGCGATTGGTGGCATCGTTCGCGACACCATTCAGATCATTTCCGCCATCCGCAAGTCGGGTTGGGATGTCGAAACGCTGGGTAATATTGCCACTTATGAGAACACCGTTGCCGAGGTTCCCGGCGGCGTAACCGAAGGTTATTACACGATGACCTCGGTGCTGCTGCTGGACCCTGCCGATCCGAAACCCGAAGTCCAGGCCTTTGTGAAAAACTACAAGGCTAAGTTCGGCCGTGAACCCAACTTCCCAGCCCAGATTGGCTATTCAGCGGCTTATCTGCTGATCGAGGGAATGAAAAACGCTGGCAAGAACCTCGATCTCGACAGCTTCATCAACGGCATGGAAGCGATCAAGGGATACAAAGATATCTTCGGATCGCCGCCATTCACCTATGGCCCGAAAATCCGTCAAGGCTCAAACGAGTCCTATATGGTTCAGGTCAAGGGCGGCAAGTGGGTTGTGGCCGAAGGAAAAGCGATGGGGTACTAACCATCACGAAAACCACGCTATTTAGTTGAGAAGAGGCCGGAGCGCTCCACGCTTCGGCCTTTCTTGATATAGGGTTGGGCTAGGATAAAGGTCCCAGCCCGGCATCTCAAAATTTGATGACCTAGATGGGCCAGCGCCTCCAAACAGAAAAATCAAGCGCGACCTCTACGATACCAAAAGGGGGTCAGCCGCACAGCGGCCACCGACCGAGCAAAACATACTGGTGTCGATCTCGTAGGCTGTTCACAAGAACGAACTCACGCACCGTCCAACGGATAGTTTCGATAGCATGCTCTCCAACCTGGTCCGCGCCATAGCGCAAGGTCAGGTGCGGCGTATAGCTCCCCTTCGCCCAGGGCCCCAGCCCAGCATTCCGCATCGCGAGGCCGAGATACTGATGAAGCATCATCAATCCTGCGATTCCATCATCTCCCCGCAGAACCAATGGCAAATTACCCTGCCGGCCCGTGAAGCTCATCACTTTATCGAACCCCACATCAAACTGCCGCATCTGGACAGCATCCCCGGCCTCGGCCGCCGCAGCGACGATCCCGCGCGGCACACATTCGTAGCTCCCAAGGTTGTACAGCGAAACATGTGGATGCCTTACCGTCAGCGGTTCGCCGGTCAGCCCTAGTTCTCTACACAAATGCCTAGTCTGCTGCTTGATAAGCGCAGCGTGAGCCGCGTCTGGCAAAATTGCGAAGAACACGCCGTCCAATAGTCGAGGCATCGCCCCCCCCCCAACGAACTATATTTGTTCAGCCATATGGCTTCGATCTCCAGATCATATGATCTGGAGATCGCTCAACTTGTTCGACAAACTACGTCCCACAAGTTGGGTGTCTGTGCAGCGCTGTGAACCGCGTATCTCATCTGTTAATCCGACGCTAACCCACGCCCGACCATCTCAGTTCGGTACTACAAGAAAGGCTGTACCTCATGTCCATCTGACCGTTAAATCAGAACAGCGACATTTGAGCTTCCGCCATTCCCGTCCGCATATCCGATGGCACTGAAAACTCCGAACAATCCAGCTTATCACGCCCATCCAGACCATATTGCCGCGCCGCCCTGCTGAAACGGTTAGCCAGTAAATCGGCATAGACACCAACGCCATTAAAGCGCTGGCCAAACTTGGCATCGTAAAGAGCGCCCGAACGGGTTTCACGCACCAGATCGAGCACGTGTCGGGCACGATCTGGATAGTGCTGGTGCAACCAGTCCTCGAAAATCTGTTTGATCTCGTGCGGCAGTCGCAGCAGCACATAGCCCGCCCAGCGCGCGCCAGCGTTAGCTGCGGATTGCAGAATTTTTTCGAGCTCTGCATCGTTCAACCCAGGGATCATCGGGGCCGCCATCACGCCCGCTGGCACACCGGCTTTCGACAAATCGGAAATCGCCTGGAGCCGCCTAGCAGCACTTGCGGCGCGCGGCTCCATCCGTCGCGCCAACACCGGATCCAAGGTGGTCACCGAAAGGCACACCTTCACCAGATTTCGCTGGGCCATCGGCACCAGGATATCCAGATCGCGCAGCACGAGAGCAGACTTTGTGACGATGGTAACCGGGTGGTTGAACCGATCCAACACCCCCAGGATCAAACGGGTTAGCTTGAGCGTGCGATCAACGGGCTGATACGGGTCGGTATTGGTACCGAGGGCGATCGGTTTTGCGATATAGCCCGGCTTACGCAGCTCGCGCTCGAGAATTTCGGCGACATCTGGCTTGAAAGTGAGCTTGGTTTCGAAATCCAGGCCTGGCGAATAACCGAGATAGGCATGGGACGGTCGCGCGAAGCAATAAACGCAGCCGTGCTCGCAGCCGCGATATGGGTTCACTGCACGATCGAACCCGATATCCGGGCTTTGATTCCAACTGATCACGCTGCGCGCGGCATCGCGGGTCAAAGTGGTTTGCAGCGGCGGCAACTCTTCTTCTACCGTACTCCAGCCATCATCGAAGCTGACCGGGACTTGGGTATCGAATCGGTTTGGCGGGTTGATTGTCGCCCCACGGCCTTTGCGCGGTGATGGACCTACCGGCCGCATTGGCGCTGGTGGCTGCGGAATGCCGAGCCCTTGGCGAACGCGCGTCATGGGCTGGCGAGATTCCATCATACCGGCACGTTCGAAAGCCTCAAGTTCCTGCGGATCGATCTCTCGCGCGAAGTGATCATCTTGGTAGGATGTGAGATGATGGCCCAGATCATCCATAAGCGCGTTCCCTCTATGTTCTCGAGCACTGTGCCTTTCACACAGATGGCCGTCAAGAACAAAAAATGAACAAATACGACTTGAGCCAAACCAACACTAATCGACCCAGATGATCGGAGGTGGCAGCTTTGGCGTCGCTTGCGCTTCCAAACCTGGGTAGCCCAGGCACAGGACTGCCGTTGGTGTGAGGTTCGCCGGAATGCGCAGTTCGATTTTTACCTCTTCCACTATCAGCCATGGAAGAGGTGACCCGACCCAACATGTCCCCAATCCCCTGGCATGGGCGGAAAGCATCAGGGTCTGCCCTGCCCGGCAGCAATCCGCCAATGGTCCGGAAATAACAACAAAGGCAGGCGCATCCCAGAATATCTCGAAATCAGGTTGCCCGAGCCAGCCCCAACCAGGTTTCGAGGAGCTGTGCCTTTCCATGGCGTAATTCATCGCCCTTGCACCGAGGGCGGCAATACGCTCACGCCCCTCAATTACGTTGAACACCCACGGAACTTGGCCGCGAAATGGCGGAGGAGCCTGGGCCGCATCGAGAATAGTCGCTTCGATCAGATCACGTTCCACATGCCTCGGGTCATAAGACCGAACTGACCGACGTTCATGTATCGCTCTGATGACATCCATAGAGGGCTCCGATCAGGCGAAACAATCCGCGCTCGTTCAGCATCCAGGCTTGGGCACCACCAAGTCCTTCAACTTTGCCGCCATAACGAACTCGCCGAAATCCATCGACATGTCATCGGCAACTCCGTTTTCATAATAGCGCATGCTGACCTCATATTCTGCCTGTTGGCTAGACGATTGACGGTCAAAAAAGGCGATCCGCATGCGTCCGCTGGACAAATCGGCAAGCCCAGGCCAAGTCCCCCGACGCGGAGGCTCCCAGTTGACGATCGCAACGGTGCTATTCTGTGCCCCCTCCGCCCCGGTGCCATCAAACACCGGGATGGCGATGAATTTCTTGCCGGCCTTAGCGGCCATAATCAAGGCCTCGGTATGCATCATTGGCAACAAAGTTCCGGACGGAAGCTTTTTGGTCGCCGCTTCGGGAGCGGTATAGTTCGCCTCCCCCCCATCCTTACCGATTATTGCGTTGCCGGCTATTTCAGACGGCGGCTCACCGGCGTTGCTCTGACGCAACCGAAAACGCAGGCTGGAACCGTCTTTGGTCTCGATCGTTGTGTAATCGGATAGCATTTCGGTTTCGCTGCCATCGCGTCCGGTCAGCACCATATGCAAACGCTGACGCACAGCCCACGCGTCGCAGGCATCGGCAACATCGTAGTCCATGCTGCCGGATGCGGCGATCACGTCGCCACGCCCACGCTCAAGGGTCAAATCATAATGGGCACGATGGGCGGCAAGTTCGGTCGCCCGCAGCGGGTTGACCCCACAAACACCCAAAATAAAAACAGCGCAGGTTAAGTGGCGCATACAAAAACCTCTTTGGAACCGGACCCTACATAGGAAGTACCGAGGACTTGCACCAGCGGGTCCTTCCCGGTTTATCCTTGGTGGATCGCGCGCCACAGATTAGGCTGCCCAATTGCTTTGTCCCAGGAGGAAAAATCCACCATGTTCCGCAACCTGCTGCTGGCCGCCTCAATGATGGCCGTCCCTGCCCTCGCTCACGCCCAGATTACCATCGGCGCCGTGCTCTCGCTAACCGGCGGCGGCGCGTCACTCGGCATCCCAGAACGCAATGTCATCGACATGCTTCCGAAGGAAATTGCCGGTCAGAAAATCCGCTATGTGATTCTGGACGATGCCACCGACAGCACCAAAGCAGTACAGGCGTTTCAGAAGCTGGTAAGTGAGGAAAAGGTCGACTTCGTTATCGGGCCGTCAGTGACGCCAACCTCACTCGCGGTCTTGGAGCCGGCAGGCGCGTCTGGAACTCCAATGGTGAGCCTCGCTGGGTCGGAAGCAGTTATTCAACCACCCGAAGGCAATCGACGTTGGGCGTTCAAGCTGGCGTCGCCCGAAACGTCCATGCTTGCCGCGCCGCTGGATTATCTGAAGGCGCATGGCGCCAAGACCATCGGCAGCATTGCCTTCGCTACAGCCTTCGGCGATGCGTTCATCGCGGCATTGAAGCCGGAGTCGGCCAAGCGAGGGATTAGCTTTACGGGGGTCGAGACCTATAACCTCACCGATACGTCTGTTACGCCGCAGACTTTGAAAGTGATGGCCGGCAAACCGGATGCGATTTTCCTAGCCAATTCCGGTACACCTGGCGCGCTCCCGGTGATCGAGCTGCGTAACCGCAATTACGCCGGCATCATTGTTGCCAATCAAGGCATTGCGAGCCCCGACTTCCTCCGCGTAGCTGGAAAGTCCGCCGATGGTGTCATCCTGGCATCAACGCCCGTGACAGTGGCCGAGCAACTGCCGACGAACCATCCGGCGAAGGCACCTGCGATGGAATTCGTTAAAGCATACGAAGGCAAGTTCGGCCCCAATACGCGGACCCTGTTCGGGGCAACAGCGTGGGACGCGTATTTGCTGTTCGCTCGTGCAGTCCCTGACGCCCTTAAGGCAGGCGCACCCGGAACTGCCGCGTTCCGCACTGCTATTCGGGATGCAATGGAACACGAAACAAATGTATTCGGCGCCGCTGGTATCTACAATATGACGCCGACCAACCATAATGGCACCGACGGACGATCACTGGTCCTAATCACCATCAAGGACGGCGCCTGGAAGCTGGTAGAGTGATCCTTCGTTCCCCGCCGGCGGCTTTCAGGCTGGCGGCGGGGCGGTTTGGGCCAGGCAAAGAGTTTTCATCATTTCTGCATACCATGCAGTAATAACTGGATGCCCGGGGCGCCAGGGTTCAACCGCAAATCGAAAATCCAGGTAACCAAGTGCGGCGGTAATGGTGATGCTGCCGATATCGATCACCTTATGTGGGGCGGAGGCTTCGAGTGCATCGAGGCTTCGTGCGACCTTTGCCGCCTGCTTGGCGTGCAGGTCCTCGCGGCCGGCATCCATCGGCTTGCCGACTTCGCCTCGGCGGATCAGGCAGGCGTCCATCATGCCATCACCCATCGCCTGGTGCTTCAGCGCCCGCCAGCGCGCGCCACCTGAGGACGGAAACATCGGTTGGGCGTCGCCAACCGAATCGAGATATTCACAGATCACCGGGCTATCGAACAATGACAGGCCATCATCTGTAATGAGGCAAGGGACTTTCGATAGCGGGTTGGCCGAGAGTAACTGGGGCTGATAATCGGCCGCGGCACTGGTCAGCCGTTCGATGCGTCCGTCAATACCACGGGCAATAGCGCAGGCCATAACTTTGCGGACATACGGGCTGGTGGCGGCGTAGAATAACTTCACTGTAGCGTTTCCCATTCAGGCTTGAGGTGGGCTTAGAATTTATCTTTTCGCCCACGCAGATCAGCAAGTTCGGCAACGGTTTTGGCACGCAGGAAAGGATTGCAGGCTAGTTCGTCGAACAGATAACTCGGGATGGTTGCCTTCCCATCGCTTCGCAACGCTTTTACTTTTGCGGCATATGTTGCAAGCGACCCGTTGTCGGGATCAGCATGAACGGCAAAACGGGCATTCGCCTCGGTATATTCATGGCCACAACACACCAGCGTGTCCCCAGGCAAAGTGGCGAACTGGGCGAGGGACCCAAACATTTCCGCTGCACTGCCTTCCAGCAGACGCCCACAGCCGAGGCTGAACAAGGTGTCGCCCGGCAACAACACGCCGCCGTCAGCAAAATAGAAACTGATATGGCCGCGTGTGTGGCCCGGCGACTCCATCACTTGCGCAGTTGCAGCACCGACCTTGAAACTGTCGCGAGCCGCGACCGCCTGGTCTAGTTTCGGCAAGCGATGCGCATCGGCGCTGGCACCAACTACCTTCGCGCCGTAGCGGGCACGAATATCATCCGTTCCCTCGATGTGGTCACCATGGTGATGGGTTAACAGGACTAGGTCCAAACGCCCGCCGGCAGCATCGATAGCCGCGGCGACTGGCACCGTCTCGGCAGGATCCACTATTGCGGTGGTGCCAGTTTCGCTGCAACGCAGCAACCAAGCGTAGTTATCGGACAGGATGGGAACTGCTTTGACGGTGATCATGGATTAAGTCTGCACCAGGTCGGGGCAGTCGCGCAAACCCAGAGCCAAATATGCCCAGGGCAATCGGGTGAAGGAGTTCGTGACAAACCGGCGAAGTGCTGAATCTATGACATCCGTCGGATCGGTTGAGGGGGATGGCGATGGATGGCGCGGTGGCGGACAGGGCGGCATTCGCCGAGACGGTTGTGTTCCTGA
>JANXRN010000138.1 GCA_025352995.1 Acetobacteraceae bacterium | reverse complement strand
CTGTTCCTCGGCGTGCTGCTCGGCGGGTTGTCGGCGGTATATGGCGGATGGATCGATATTTTCATTCAGCGCGCGATTGAGGTAATCAGGTCGCTGCCGGCCATTCCGCTGTGGCTCGGCCTGTCGGCGGCACTGCCAAATGATTGGAGCGTGACGCAGGTTTATTTTGCTATTACCATCATCATTTCGCTGCTGACGTGGACGGACCTCGCGCGGGTGGTGCGCGGCAAGTTTTTGGCGCTGCGGGAGGAAGACTTCATCCTCGCCGCCGAACTTGCTGGCGCTTCGCAACTGCGCATCGTATTCCATCATCTGCTGCCGAGCTTTACCAGCCACATCATTGCCGCCGTCAGCCTGGCGTTGCCGGCGATGATCATCAGCGAAACATCGTTGAGCTTCCTGGGCCTCGGGTTACGGCCACCGGCAATATCGTGGGGAATTTTGTTGCAGGATGCGCAGAATATCCAGACCTTGGCGCTCGCGCCGTGGCTGCTGTTGTCGGCGGTTCCGGTCGTTCTGGTAATTCTGGCGTTCAATTTTCTGGGTGATGGCTTGCGTGACGCGGCCGACCCCTATGGTTGAACCCATTCTGTCCGTGCGCGATTTGCGCACCCAGTTCTTCGGCCCGGAAGGCGTGGTGCGCGCGGTTGACGGGGTGGATTTCGACGTGTTCGAAGGCCGCACCCTTGGGGTGGTTGGGGAAAGCGGCTGCGGAAAATCCGTGACCGCGCGGAGCATCTTACGCATTGTCGATCGCCCGGGCCGGGTGGTTGGTGGGTCGGTGATGTTGCGCAAAGCCGATGGGAGTACGGTCGATCTCGCGGGCCTTACCGAAGACGGCATGCGGGCCATTCGCGGGCCGGAAATTGCGTTGGTGTTCCAGGAGCCGATGGCGAGTTTCAGCCAGCACTACACGATCGGCAACCAGATCATGGAGGGTGTTCAGCTCCATATGCGCCTCGACAAGCACGCGGCACGTAAGCGGGCTATTGAGCTGCTTGACATGGTTGGCGTGCCGCAGCCCAGCCGCCGGGTCGATGAATATCCGTTCCAATTATCGGGCGGCTTGCGCCAGCGGGTCATGATTGCGATGGCGCTGGCCTGCGATCCACGGGTGCTGATTGCCGATGAACCGACCACGGCGTTGGATGTTACCACCCAGGCACAAATCCTCGATCTGCTGCGGCAATTGCAGGCCGAACGCGGCCTGGCGATCATTTTGATCACCCATGACATGGGGGTGATTGCCGAAATGGCGCATGATGTTTCGGTGATGTATCTCGGCCGCGCCGTCGAAACCGGCAGCGTCGCAGATATTTTCGATCGGCCGCAGCACCCTTATACCACCGCGCTGTTGCGCTCGATCCCGACGGTCATGGCCAAGCCGCGCACCCGGTTGCCGACGATTGTCGGGTCGATTCCGCATCCATTTGACCGGCCGGCGGGCTGTGCCTTCAACCCGCGCTGTGCCGACATCATCGGCGGCGTCTGCGACGTTGCCGAGCCACCGCCCACCAATACCGGCGCCCGGCAAGTTCGCTGCTTCCTGCATGGGGGCCGGCCGTGAGCGAAACGATCCTCGAAGTCGTCGGCCTCAAAAAGCATTTCCCGATCCGGCGTGGGCTGCTGCGAAAGGTGGTCGGCCAGGTCAAAGCGGTTGATGGCGTCAGCTTCAGCATTCGCCGCGGCGAAACCCTCGCCCTCGTTGGGGAAAGCGGCTGCGGCAAAACCACCGCTGCCCGCTGCATTTTGCGCGCCATGGCGCCGAGTGCCGGCAGCGTCAAGTTCACGGTCGATGGTCAGACATCCGATCTCGCCAAACTTCCGCGCAGCGCCTTGCGGAAATTGCGGCGCCACATCCAGATGGTGTTCCAGGACCCGTATTCATCACTCAACCCGCGCATGGTAGTCGGCGAAATCATCGGGGAGCCATTGCTGATCGCCGGTATGACCGATCGCGCCGAACGCCGCGCCCGGGTGGCGGAGTTGATGGAACTGGTGCAGTTGCCAGTTGCCTATTTCAATCGCTATCCGCATGCCTTCAGCGGCGGCCAGCGCCAGCGCATCGGCATCGCCCGGGCATTGGCGTTGAACCCGGCGCTGATTGTTGCCGATGAGCCAGTATCCGCGCTTGACGTTTCGGTGCAGGCTCAAATTCTGAACCTTATGCTCGATCTCCAGGATCGGCTTGGTCTGACCTACTTGTTTGTCGCCCATGACCTGTCGGTGGTGAAGCATGTCAGCGACCGCGTCGCGGTGATGTATGTCGGCCGCATCGTCGAACTTGCCGAAACCGAGGCGCTCTACAACAAACCGTTGCATCCTTATTCCGAGGCCTTGCTGTCCGCTGCCCCGACGCCCCGGCCCGGCGTGGTTAGCAGCCGGATCGTTCTGGAACGCGAAATCGCCGACCCCGCCAATCCACCACCAGGCTGTGCCTTTCATCCGCGCTGTCGTTACGCAACCGAGGCATGCCGCACGGTGGAGCCGGCGCTGACCGAAATCCAGCCGGGGCGCTGGGTGAGTTGTCACCATGCGGCTGAGTTAAGTCTCAGCGGGATCGGATAGGCGTTATTGCGACTTCAACAGGGCGGCAAGTGTTTCACTCGTGACTGCCACGCCGCCAATTTGCGTCGGATTGGCACCGGATTGTAACCCTGCAACTAGCCAGCTTCCGTCGGCAGATTGCATCAGCAGCGGCCCGCCGCTTGTGCCACGCGTGCCTGCGCAAGAATGGCGAAGCAATGGCTGGCCGCCTGCATCGGCCACAATACCCAGCGACCGGCATTTGGGATCGATTTGCAGGCGCTGGGCGCGATCCTGACTGTAGCCCGCCAACATCAACATGGTGCCTTCGGACGGCACTGTACGCGCAAGTTCCAACCCGACCCCGCCTGGAACCGGGGTCGCCAGAGTGATCATCGCCGCATCCGCGCCGCGTGTATGGTCTGGCGCCCGCGGATCGTAACCCGGCGCCACAATATAGGCCTGCGCGAGAACATGCTGCGAAAAGGCCCCGTCACTGTAACCGCTCAACACATGGATCGACGCCGCCGGCGCGAAGTGCCCAAGTCGCGCGCTATAGAGGCAATGCGCCGCGGTCAGCGCCCGTGTGGGGGACGTCATGAAAGCGGTGCAGACTGCCACGCCAGGGATTTGCAATCGAACGACCGAATTCCACGGTGGGCGGCCCGTATTGATCGCCACCCGTGGATCGTCGGTCCCCAACCCGGGCAGATGTTGCGCCGCCGCCAGTGACGGCAGCAGCGCAACAATTAGCCCTAGCCAGCGCCGTTGATGACCTCGCCAAACAATTCCCACGTCTTGCCTGACCATTTCGACAATTGCATCTGCTTGATCGGATGGTAATCGGTCGGGCTGGTATTGACCACAATCCCCGGCAGCAGGGTCGCGATCGCCTGGTTCTTGATGTTCGTTGCCTGGCGCATGATGTTCTCGCGGGAGAAATCCTGGCCGCATTGTTGCAACGTCTGCCACATCGTGTGCACCGACCCATAGGCGGCAACGTAGCCACCATCGGCGGTGTCGCCGTCGGGGATATACTGCTTCATGAACGCGCGCCATTCGTTCATGCCTTTATCGTTGGCCCAGGTCGGATCAGTCGGGTCC
>JANXRN010000115.1 GCA_025352995.1 Acetobacteraceae bacterium | reverse complement strand
CAGGGTGACGGGCTGCTATGGCTCGGCGTGCCGCTGCCGTCGGGCCGCATCGAGGACACCGAAACCAGCCATCTGCGCAGCGCCCTGCGTGAAATCGTCGAACGCTTCAGCACCGATCCGGTGATGACGCCGCAGCAGGACGTCCTGCTGACCAATATCCGCCCGCGCGACCGGCTCGCCATCGAAAACCTGCTGCGCGCTTACAAGGTCGAACTCAGCGAAGACCTCACCCCGCTATCCCGCTGGGCGCTCGCCTGCCCCGCATTGCCGACCTGCGGCCTGGCACTGACCGAGGCTGAACGAGTCCGCGCGCCGCTCATCGCCCGCTTCGAAACCCTGTTCGCCAGCCACGGGCTAGCAGATGAACGGATCAGCCTGCGCATCACTGGCTGCCCCAACGGCTGCGCCCGCACCTACACCGGCGATATCGGTCTGGTCGGCCGCGTGCCCGGGTCCTACGCCATCTATGTCGGCGGCGACTTCGCTGGCACCCGCCTGTCGTTCAAGCTGCATGAGCGGGTGAAGGAAGAGGCGCTGGAGGCAACCCTCGCCCCGGTGGTCGCTGCGTTTGCGCGCGACCGTAACCCGCAGGAAGGGTTTGGGGATTTTTGCAGTCGGCTCGGTGCCGAAAATCTGCTGGCGTTGACCTAGAGGGCAAAACCGACAAAGGTTTTGGGGAAGGAAGGTCTTCTTTTTGTGAACAAAAAGAAGCAAAAAAACTTTATCCATTTCTGGCCGTTGGCGTACCCACTCACCGGGGTCCCGAGCCAACGGCAACAAAGTGAGAAAAAGTTTTTTTGGTTCTTTTTGTTCACAAAAAGAACGCCTTCCTTGAATCCTTTTTCAGGAACGCCCTCAATGCCTGACTTCAAACTAGCCATCCTCCCCGTCACCCAATTCGACCAGAACTGCACCCTGCTCTGGGAAGAAGAGTCCATGCGCGCCATGGTCGTCGATCCCGGCGGCGACGCGGATGAGATTTTTGCCAACATCGAAAAGCTGGGTCTGAAGGTTGAGCTCATCCTGCTTACCCACGGCCATCTCGACCATGTCGGCGGCGCGATGGCGTTGAAGGACATGCTGGGCGGCGCGGTGCCGATCAAGGGCCCGGATATTCGCGACAAGTTTCTGATGGATGAGGTGTCGATTTCCGCCGAGCGGATGGGCATGACCGGGATGGCGAATTGCATTCCCGATCAGTGGCTGGAAGAGGGCGACACGGTTGATCTCGGGATGTTCCATTTCGATATTTACCATTGCCCCGGCCATTCGCCGGGCAGTCTGGTTTATGTCGATAAGAATTTGCGCTTTGCTTTTGTCGGCGACGTGCTGTTTTGCCGATCGGTCGGGCGCAGCGATTTCGAGTATGGCGACGCGGCCGGCCTGGTGCGGTCCATCCGGCGCAAATTGCTGCCGCTGGGCGATGATATCGGCTTCATTTGCGGCCACGGCCCGGCATCGAGCTTTGGCGAGGAGCGTAAGCAGAACCCATTCCTGCAATTCGCGCCATGATCTTGATCGGCCAGTATGACAGCCCATTCGTCCGCCGGGTTGGGGTGGCTTTGCGGCTGTACGAAATGGAATTCGAGCACCGGCCATGGTCCAGTTTTGGCGAGGGCGACAAGATCGCGCCCTTCAATCCGCTGCGCCGGGTGCCGACCTTGGTGCTGTTCGATGGCGAAGTGCTGATCGACAGCGCCGCGATCCTGGATTTCCTCGATGAGGAAGTCGGGCCATCGCGTGCCCTGCTGCCCGAATTCGGTCCGGCCCGGCGCGCGGCGTTGAAAGTCTGCGCGCTGGCAACCGGCCTCGCCGACAAGGCAGTGGCGTTGGTCTATGAACGGGTCCTGCACACGCAAATGTCGGATAGGTGGCTCGCGCGCTGCCGCGGTCAGGTGGAAGCGGTGCTCGATGCGCTGGAGGTTTCGCGCGCCGCGCGCAACGCGCCGTTCTGGTTCGGGCCGGACATCTCCCACGCCGACATCGCTTTTGCCTGCGCGTGGCGTTTCGCGGCCGAAGCCCATCCCGGCGTGGTGGACGCTGCCCGTTGGCCGGCGCTGGCGAAGGCCGCCGCGCATTGCGAAGCCATGCCGGCGTTTGATGAGATCAAGCAGGGTTTCATCCCGCCGAGTTAGTGGTCGCGCAACCGCAGATCACGCAGCCGCAGCAGCCCATCCGGCACCATCGTCAGACCGTCCAGCCGTGCGGAAGTTCCGGCGATCAGCCTTCCATTCCACAAATAGATGTAGGGCCGATCATCGAGGTAGATTTTTGCCGCAGCGTCATACGCGACCTTGCGCTTGGAAAAATCTGTTGTTCCACGGCCTTCATTCAGCAGCCGGTCAGTTTCCGGGTTGCAGTAACGTCCGCCATTCAACGCCATGCCGCAGGCGTTGAAATTGTAGAGGTTCGCATCAATGTCGGTGCGCCCGCTCCACAAGATGATCAATGATTCGAAATCGCCATCGGTCCATTGTTTCAACAGCGTGGCGACTTCGATCACCGTCAGCTCAATATCAATCCCGGCCTCGCCCGCCATCGCCTGGACCACTTCGGCGGCCTGACGGAATTCGGTCGTGTTGGGCACCCACATCTGCATCTTCACCCGTTCCAGCCCGGCCTGCTTGAGCAGCGCCTTGGCACGGGCAAGGTCACGCGGCGGCACCGGAACGTTCGCGCTGTAGAACGGACTGGCCGGCTGCACCGACTGGTTGCCGGGAATATAGGCGCCGTTGAAAGCGACCTGATTGAGGATTTGCCGATCAATCGCCGCATCCAGCGCTTCCCGCACCAGTCTGTTGCGCCCGATCGGGCCTTCGGCACGTTTGCCATTGCCGACATTGATGGCGAGGTAGCCGGACACTAATCCGGGGCCAATGAACAAGGTCACCCGCTTATCGTCGGTCAGGGCCGCGACGTCGGTCGGGTTGACTGCCTCGATAATCTCCAGGCTGCCAGCGCGCAAATTGGCGGCGCGGATGGTGCTATCGGTGATCGGCAGATACGTCACTTTGGCAAAATGAAATCGGCTGGCATCCCAGTATTCCTTGAACTGGTCGAGCTCTATGCGGTCCTGGGCGATGCGGCGAACGAATTTATAAGGGCCAGCGCAGCCCGGGGCGGCAGCAAACGCCTCACCGGTTTGGGTCGCGGCACGGGCGGACATCATCATCCCGGCACGGTCCGACAGGGCGGCCACCAAAGGGGCAAAAACCGATGTCATGTTGATCCGCACTTCAAGCGGGCCAGTGGCCTCGATGGAGGCAACCGGCCCCATTTCGGGCTTGCGGGTCGAACCCGGCATGCGCAGATGGCGTTCAAGGCTGGCCTGGACCGCCGCCCCGTCCATGGCACTGCCATCATGGAACGTAACGCCGGGCCGCAAGGTCAAGGTCAGGCTGCGGCCGTCATCACTCCAGCGCCAGGCGCTGGCAAGCTGCGGGACGAAGTTCAGCTTGGCATCGATATCCACCAGCTTGTCGCACATCGCCGCGAAGACTTGGCGGCCGGCGACGCTGCGCGACAAAGTCGGGTCCAGAATGTCAGGGTCACTGGCAATGCCGATGCGCAGGGTCTGCGCCGATGCGGCTGACATCGACAGCCCCAGGACCAGCGGCAGCATTTTCATCCAGCGCATGTTCATTCCCGATCTCCGTTCGCCCGAAGACCGACTATGGGCCAGCGCAAGCTTGCTGTTAATGGCTCAGTTTCATCCCATTGCGCGACCTGGTCGCTTGGGCGCCAGATAGCGCAGTGCGACCAGCGACAAAATTGCCGCCAGCAGAAATCCCACCCCGATCAGCGGGCGATGCACAATCCAGGCAAGGGAAATCGTCAGCAAGGTGATCGGCACCGACAAAGTCAGCGCCACCAGAAATCCTCCGACGCCGACAATGGTTTCCAGGAACGGCAGCACCGCCGCCAGCATGGCCAATGGCCGCGTCATGCAGATAAATCCGATCAGCATCGCCAGGAACCCGACGCCACGCAAAATCCAGGTCAGCACGCCTTCGGATCTCGCCTCGTCACGGAATAGTTTCGCCGCCGGTGCATCCCCCGGCTCGATCAAGGCAATGCTGTAGCCGTTGGCATCGACGAACGGCACCAACGTGCCGGCAGCCTGGGCAGCGGCGACCGATACGGTCTGTGCGGCGACGGCGGCAAAGCGCACCCTGATATCGCCGACCGCCGGATCGGCCGGGCTCTGCCCACGATAGAAGCCACCATCGCCTGGCTGATATCCGCCGGGCGCGGCGCCGGTCGGCGGCAAAGCGGTGAAGCCGGACAGGCGTTCCAGCAGCGCCGGCGCCAGTCGGTATGCGCCCAGCTTGATATCGCCGCCGCTGAATATCTGCGATCCCACCGGCATAGATGGATTCTGATGGCCGTTACGGGCGTTGAAATTGGCCGAATTGATCGCGGTTTCCGACCAGGCTTTCTTGTAGTTATAGGTTTTCTCAGTGGTTTTCGACCCGCCGACATTGGACTGGCTGGTGGTGGAGGTTTCTTCCTTCCACTGGAACATTTCCACCCGCCGTTCCAGGCGCAGCAACCCGTCGGCAGACACGCCGAACACCGGGTCCTTCGCCGGCGTGCCGGGCTTGAGCAGGCCGGTCAGATGCACCAGCCTGGCTTCCCCGGCTGGGTCGATGGCTGCCGACGACACTTCCAGCACCGATGCAGCGCCACGCCCGAGGGCGCGGATCGCGTCGACCGCACGGCCTTCGTTCCAGTACAAAACGAACACCGCGACCGGCACCAGAACCAGCCCGATCAGGGCAGCGACGAAGCCGCCCATGATCCGGTCCCACCAGCTTTGGGTGGTTACCTCGGTGAAGCCATCACGTACGCCGCTTTCGGGATCGAAACTGTCGGACATGGCCCCACCTGGTTGTTCCTGGTTGTACCGGCCTCCGGTTTCAAGAATATGCGCTCACACGGTCCGGTTTTCTAGCGCATTATCCGTTCATGCTGAAATCAACCCGGCCCAGGCCTATCGCGCCGGTTGATCGGCGATGTTCCGGCGGAACCAACAAGCGGCTGAACGAGCATCCGATCAAGGCGGAGTTGGCCCGGATCCCGAAACAATGCGAGACCGATCGTTATGCCGTCCTGCCCGGCAACCGGTTCGGCGCAGTAGGTGCCAAATATCCGGTCCCACCATGGCAGATTGAAGCCGAAATTGCTGTTGGTTTCCCCCGGCACCACCGAATGATGGATGCGGTGCATATCGGGCGTCACCACGATCAAGCGCAGCAAGGGTTCAAACCATGCCGGTAGCCCAACATTGCCATGGTTGAACATCGCCGTGGCGTTCAGCACGATCTCGAACCCCAATACAGCAATCGGCGGCGCGCCAAGGACGGCTACAACAATAAGTTTGATCCCCATCGACAGCAGGATTTCAATCGGATGGAACCGCACGCCGGTCGTAACATCAAAATCGAGATCGGCATGGTGCATGCGATGCAGGCGCCACAAGGCCGGCACGGCATGGAACACAGCGTGCTGAAGATAGACCGCCAGATCGAGCAGCAGGAACGCAACCGCGATCTGGAGCCAGCCAGGCAATGCGACCAGCCTGAGCACGCCGCAGCCTTGCTGTTCGCACAGAACCGCCGCACCAACCGCCGCGACTGGAATGGAGAGGCGCAAGACCGCCGTATTGAGCAAAACCAGACCCAGATTGCTCGGCCAACGCACCCAGCGCGAATAGGCGCGCGGACGACGCGGCGCCAGCGCCTCCCACAGCGCCATCGCCACCAGAATGCCCAGAAACGCACCGAACCGTACCATGGGTTCATGGCCAAGCAGGAAATCCGACATCACATCAGCCACCCCGGCCTGGCGACCTAGCGCGCTATCCGTTCATGTTGAAACAGTAGACACGCGCCAGAGTCTTGTTTTCACGATCATCTTTTTCCGATCGAAAGGATAAGCCTATCGGATGATGCTCTAAACCCGTCGCACGTTCCATGGATATGAACCCGAACCGTCCAGGATTCCAGTAATATCATTCCGCCGCGCCGCATAGACCCCGTATTGCCCCAACGGCAGGAACGGCGGATCGTTGAACAAAGCGCGCTGCATGCGATCGAACAGCGGCCGCTGCGACACGCCTTCGGGGCTTGCGAGCCATTCGAGCGATGCCGCCTCGATCTCGGCATTTTCGTACCAGCCCGTCCAGCCCTTCGATCCTTGCCCGCGAATATACATGTTGAGCGCGGGGTTGAGCATCGATGGCATCGAGCCCGAAGTGTGGAACATGCTCCAGCCGCCTTTTTCCACCGCTTCGCGATTGGCGCTGCGCTGGATCATGGTGCCCCAATCCATCGGCTGGAAATCGACATTCATGCCAATCCGTTTGAGCAGATCGGCCGTCACCTGCCCGAATGCGCCAAGCTGCGGGTAATCCATCGGCGCCATCACCACGGTGCGCTCGCCGTTATAGCCCGATGCCGCAACGGCTGCCTTGGCCGCCGCTTCGGACAAAGCCGGCATTGCGTCCGCGCCGAGTTCGGTCACATCGGCAATGCCGCACGGCATCATCGCCTTGCATTCACGCCAGGTTTTCTGATCATCGCCGAAGCCGGCGCGCATGTAGTCGTCCTGGTGCACCGCGGCCAGAACCGCACGCCGCAGCTTCACATTGTTGAACGGCGCCTGCTGCAAGTTCCAGCGCGCAATGCCATACCAGTTATACGGATCCTTGGGCTGCAACGTCATCACCTTGGATTTGCCCACCAGCTCCATCAGATCGTTCGGCACCTGTTCGAGCCAGTCCATTTCCCCGGTTTGCATCGCCGCCACCGCGGTTGCCGCATCCGGCATGGTGTACCAGGTCACCCGCTCGAAATGCGCAATTTTACCGCCGGCGGTGCGCTCGGCCTTTTCCTGACGCGGTACATAGCGATCGAACTTGGCGTAAGAACTGCGGCTGCCGGCGTTGAATTCATCAGCCAGAAACCGATACGGCCCGCTGCCAATGGCTTCCTTTATCTGGGTGTAGGGATCGGTCAGCGCGATGCGTTCCGGCATGATGAAGCAGGTCAGCGAGCCGACCCGCGACAGCCCGACCAGCACATGCGGGAATTTGCGTTTCAGCTTCAGCCGAATGGTTTTGTCGTCGGGCGCATCGAGCGTGTCGGTTGCATCAGCCAACAGTTGCCCGAACGCATCGCGCCGCCACCAGCGCTTCATTGATGCCACCGCATCGCGCGCCAGCACCGGGGTGCCGTCATGGAACCACAACCCGTCGCGCAGCTTAATCTGCCAGGTCAGCTCATCATCGGACACGATATGCCCGGCCGCCATCTGCGGCCGTGGCGACAAATCCTGTGCCACGCCATAGAGCGAGTCATACACCCCATAGGCGTGGTTGATCGTGACCAGCGACGCCGTCCAGATCGGGTCAAGCACAGTGAGACCGACGGCGGTGATGAAGCGCAGTTCGCGCGGATCGCGCTTTTGCGCCAGGGCGGATTTCGCCACCCCCATCGATGCTGCACCCGCAATCAATCCACGGCGCCTGATATTCTGCGTCATTCTGCCCCCCAAGGTCGGCGGCAGTTTCGGCCGCATTCACTGGCTAGAATGCCGCCATCCGCAAAAAGCGCAAGCCCATTCTAGCGTTTTTAAACCCGCCTTACATTCCATGGGTAAGACCCCGAGCCATCCAGAATCCCGGTAATATCGCGGCCCCGCGCCGCATAAACGCCGTATTGCCCCAGCGGCAAGAATGGCGGGTCTGCAAAAAGAATGCGCTGCAACCGGTCGAACAATTCGCGCGGCGATTCCCCCGCCGACTCGTCCAGCCATTGCTGAGCGATCACCTCAATCTCCGGCTTTTCGTACCAGCCAATCCAGCCCTTGGGACCTTGGCCGCGAATATAACTATTGAGCGCCGGATTGAGCATTGACGGCATCGATCCTGACGTCATGAACATGCTCCAGCCGCCTTTTTCCACCGGCTCTCGGCTGGTATAGCGCTGTCCCATGGTCGCGGAATCCATCGGCTGGAAATCCACATTCATCCCGATCCGCTTGAGCATGTCGGCCGCGACCTGGCCGAACGTTCCGAGTTGCGGATAATCCATCGGCGCCATCACCACCGTGCGTTCGCCGTTATAGCCCGATGCGGCCACTGCCTGCTTGGCCGCCGCGTCCGATAGTTCGGGCATGTCGGCCTGGCCGTTTTCGCTGATATCGGGCGCACCGCACGGCATCATCGCCTTGCATGCCCGCCAGACCTGCGGACTGTCCCCGTAGGCCGCCCCCATGAAGTCATCCTGACGAACCGCCGCCAATACCGCGCGCCGCAGCTTGATATTATTGAACGGCGCTTGCAGATGGTTGAACCGCGCGATGCCGTACCAATTGTACGGATCCTTCGGATGCAGCGCCAAGTTTCGGCCCTTGCTGATCAACTCCATCAGATCATGCGGGACATGCTCCATCCAATCCATATCGCCCTTTTGCATCGCGGCAACGCCGGTGGCGGAATCGGGCATCGTGTACCAGACGACGCGATCGAAATGGGCGACCTTGCCGCCGGCCGTGCGCTCGGCCTTTTCCTGACGCGGCACGTATTTATCAAATTTCGCATAGACGCTGCGGCTGCCGGCATTGAATTCATCGGTGAGCATTCGATAGGGCCCACTGCCGACGGTTTCCTTGATCTGGGTATAAGGATCGGTCTTGGCGATCCGTTCCGGCATGATGAAACACGGCAGCGCACCAACCCGCGACAGTGCCGACAGAACATGCGGGAAGGGTCGTTTCAGTTTCAATCGGATGGTACGATCATCGGGCGCGTCGAGCGTGTCAGCAGCCGCCGCAATCAGTTGCCCGAACGAATCGCGCTTCCACCAGCGCTGCATCGATGCCACCGCGTCGCGCCCCAGCACCGGAGTGCCATCATGGAACCACAAGCCGTCGCGCAGTTTGAACTGCCAGACCAGCCCATCGTCCGATACGGTATGGCCTTCAACCATTTGCGGCCGAGGCGAAAAATCCTGCGCGATGCCATAAAGCGTGTCATAAACATGGTACGCGTGATTGAGCGTGGCGAGTGCCGCCGTCCACACCGGGTCCAGCGCGGTCAGGCCAACGGCGGTGATGAACCGAAGCTCCCGCGGATCACGCTTTTGCGCGCGGGCCGACCCTGCCGCCCCCAGCGCCGCAGCACCGGCCAGCAATCCCCGGCGTTTCACCGTCAGTCCCGCATGTTGGCCCATTCCACCCTCCCAGGTCGGCGGCATCTTTGGCCGCTATCTGCGATCAGAATGCCCGGCCCGGAAAAAAGCGCAAGGTCACGGCACGATATTTCCCATGTCCACGCCGGACGCCGGACCGGCAAAATCCTTGCGCAAAAACACCCGGCTGGTCCCCGGCGGATCGCACGGAACTTCGCCAAACACGGTCCAGCCCAAACGCTGATAAAAACCCGGAGCCTGGAAACTGATCGTGTAAAGCACGCCCGACCGACAGCCGCGCCGCCGCGCTTCATCCTCCACCATCGCCATCATCCACGTGCCGATATCCTGGCCGCGCGCTGCATCGGGCAAATAAACCAGATCGATGAACAGCAACCCCAGCGACGTCCGCCCGCTGATCCCGCCAATCACGGGGCCGTCCGTCCCATCACACACCAGCACGTTCAACGGCGTCCGATCGGCATAGCCGACGATCGCGTCGTTATAGGCATTCAGCCCATCGCCAATGATAGCCTCGGCATCCGGATCGGCAATGTTCGACAGCGACAGAACAAGCCCCATCAGCTTGTCCTGCCGACCTGTGCCGCAAAGGCCGCCACTTCGGCCGCGAACTCCTCCGGGTTTTCCATCGCGGCAAAATGCCCGCCGCGCTCGAACTCGGTCCACCGCACCACATCATAGCTTTTCTCGACGAAACTGCGTGGTGGGAACTTGAACAATTCAGCCGGGTAGACCGCAATTCCGGTCGGCACCGTAATCCGCTCGCCGGGCGCCAGGCCGGTGCCTTCCTCCATCGCGCCGCGATAAAACCAGGTCGCGGTATTGAAACTTTTGGTCAGCAAATAGATCATGATATTGTCCAGCAGCGCGTCCATCCCATGCGCATTTTCAATTCGATCGCTGCCGTCCGCGCCACGCCGGTCCGACCAGCGGTGGAATTTCTCGACAATCCAGGCCGCCACCCCCACCGGGCTGTCCATCATCGCGTAAGACAGACTCTGCGGCTTGGTCATCTGCAGGCGCAGATAGGCGCCTTCGCGGTCACGCATGGCGAGCGATGCTGCCGCCCACTCGGTTTCCGCCGCACCTTCCGGCTTCACCGCCCCCCGCACCCCGAACATGTTGAGATGCGCCGCCACGCAGCCACCGCCCTTGGCCACGCTATGCCGCGCCGCCAACCACCCGGTGACCACCGATCCCCAGTCCCCACCTTGGGCGATGTAAGTCTGATAGCCCAACACCTCCCGCATCAGCCGGTCCCACAGTGCGGCCGTCCGCCGTGGCCCGATCGGCGCCTTAGGCTTGCCGGAAAACCCATAGCCCGGCAGTGACGGAATGATCAGGTCGCAGCTTTGCGACAAGATCGGGATCGTATCGAGAAACTCCAGCACCGACCCCGGCCAGCCATGGGTCAGTAACAGCGCCGGCGCACCCGGTGTCTTGCACCGCACATGGATGAAATGGATCGACTGCCCATCGATTTCGGCAGTAAAGTTGGCCAGGCCGTTCAATCGCGCCTCGCAGCGCCGCCAGTCATAGCCGCCCAGCCAATAGGCACACAACGCGCGCAAATATCCCATATCGGTGCCGTAAGCCCAACGATCCCCACCAGGCGCGACGTCCGGCATTTCATGCCACTCATAGGCCGCTACTTTGGCGTTGATCCGCGCTAGATCGGCGTCGGAAAATTGGATTTTCATGGGCTGCATCGCGAAGACCTCCTGGCATTTGCCCGCCAGACTGCACCCCATCAGGCCCGAAGCAAAGGCACCGCCTGCATCAGCCAATGGTGCAATTCGTTCGGCTGCACCGGCTTGAACAGCACCGGAATCTGATGTCGGCTGCACGCGGCCAATTCCAGCCGCCCGTAACTCCCCGACAAAACCACCGTCGGCACCGACTTGCCCATCCGCCGCGCAATGCTCAGCGCAATGTCCAACCCGGTGCGCGGCGGCATGCCAGGCACCGTCAGACCCAGATCAAAATCGGCCACCACTGCGGCCGCATAAAGATGATCACCTGACTGCGGCAGCCCCAGTGTCGGGTCGAGCGGCAAGGCACGCCAACCCCAGCCGCCAATCCAGGCGACCAGTTCGGCCTGCAAGATCGCATCATCTTCAAGCACGATCACCGGACGGCGGGTGGGTTCAACCATGCGAAACACCATGAACATGCCCAGGATGGCATGGGCTCACGATTATAATAGCTGACTACCGCTACAATCCTTCACAAATTTCCAGCCATGCCCATCCAGGCATATCAGGGCCGATGGATTGACGGGACGGCCGGAACCGACCACCTGCTTTTCCATTGCAGCCCCCGCCGGAGTTCCGCGATGCGCGCCCTAGGCCCATTCCTGCTCGATGCTTTCAAACTCGCCCGCCCTTATTTCAATTCCGAGGAACGCTGGCCGGCACGCGGGCTGCTGGCGCTAATCATCGGGTTGCGGTTGTTGATCGTCGGCATCAACGTCGAGCTCAGCTTCTGGAACCGCGCTTTCTACAACGCGCTGCAAGACAAAGACTGGGACAGTTTCGTCAACCTGCTGCTGTTCTACAAATGGAATGACCAGGGTTTCATCCCCGGCTTTTGCGGCCTCGCCGCCTGCTTCGTGCTCATCGCCATCTACCGCACCTGGTTTACCCAGCTTCTCACCATCAAATGGCGCCGCTGGATGACCGGTCGGCTCCAAACCGCCTGGCTCAGCGATCGCGCCTACTGGCATCTCAGCCTGCGTGCCTCCGCCGGCGTCACCGACGTGAACCCGACCGACAACCCCGACCAGCGCATCGCCGAAGACGTCAAAGGCTTCATCGAAAGCACCCTCTCCCTCACCCTCGGGCTGATTTCCGCCGTGGTCACCCTGGCGAGCTTCGTCACCATCCTATGGGGTCTGTCCGGCATGCTGGAAATCATGGGCATCCAAATTCCCGGCTACATGGTGTGGATCGCGCTGCTCTATTCGATCATCGGCACCTGGCTTGCCCATCTGGTCGGCAAACCCCTCGTCGGCCTCCGCTTCCGCGAACAAAAAGTCGAAGCCGATTTCCGCTTTGCCCTCGCCCGCCTGCGTGAAAATGTCGAGGGCATCGCACTCTATCGCGGAGAAGCCCAGGAAACCGCCGGCCTGCGCACCCGCTTCACCGCATTGATCGATAACTGGTACCAGATCATGCGCAAAACCAAACAACTCACCTCGGTTACCGCCGTCTATGACCAGACCGCAGTGATCTTCCCCCTCGTCATCGCCGCCCCGCGCTATTTCTCCGGCCAGATCGCCCTTGGTGCGATGATGCAAACCGCTTCAAGCTTCCGCCAGGTTGAAGACTCGCTGTCCTTCTTCGTCCACGCCTACCAAGACCTCGCCAATTGGCGGGCCACCGTCGATCGTCTCACCAGCTTCCAATCCGCCATCGACGCCGTCAGCCGCGACCGCGCCAGCAACCTTCTCGCCACCCAATCCCCCGATCCCGCCTGGCATGTGTCAAACCTGACCCTCGCTTTGCCCGACGGTCGCAAACTTCTGCACGACGCCGACCTCACCCTCCAACCCGGCCAGTCCGTCCTCATCGCCGGCCGCTCCGGCCTCGGCAAATCCACCATCTTCCGGGCACTCGCCGGCATCTGGCCCTACGGCGACGGCACCATCGCCGCCCCGCCCGGCACCCGAATGTTCCTCCCCCAACGCCCCTATCTCCCGCTTGGAACCCTCCGCGCCGCCGCCACCTACCCCGAACTCCCAACCACCATCCAAGACGAAACCCTTCGCACCACCCTCACCGAAGTAGGCCTCGCACACCTCCTGCCCCGCCTCGATGTCGAAGATAGCTGGTCCCAACGCCTCTCCGGCGGCGAACAACAACGCCTCGCCATCGCCCGCGCACTCCTCGCCAAACCCGCGTGGCTGTTCCTCGATGAAGCAACCTCCAGCCTCGACCCCGAAGCCGAAATCCAACTCTACGCCCTCCTCAAATCCCGCCTCCCCACCACCACCATCGTCTCCATCGCCCACCGCCAAGCCCTCGCGCCCTTGCATGATCGCCATTTGACCCTCACGCGGGACGAAGCCGGGGTGGGGGTTTTGGGGTAGAAAGTAAGGCGAGGGGCTTTGCCCCCTCGACCCCCACCGGGGCCGGGCCCCGGACCCCTATCCTAGGGAAGCGAAGTCGTAGTGAAGACGGGGGC
>JANXRN010000059.1 GCA_025352995.1 Acetobacteraceae bacterium | reverse complement strand
TATTCAACCTTTGCATCGGGATAAGAGCGAACCAAGACCGTCTCTGCCGACCAACAATAGTTTCCACCGGCGCAATGAGGGCCTCACTCCCGTAGGTTAGAGGACACAGCCCAAGAGATAAAATATAATTATATCAATAAGTTAGTCGTTGGCGGAGAGGGTGGGATTCGAACCCACGGTACCGGTGAAGGTACAACGGTTTTCGAGACCGTCCCGATCGACCACTCTGGCACCTCTCCTGTCCGAGCGGAGGCGTCTTATATTCTTCCCATCGCCCGGCTGCAACAGCCCAAGCGCCGCGCAAACCAATTGACAGCGCGCACCCCGTCGCTATAACCCCCGCTTCCCGGCGGCCAGGATCATCCGGCCGTCCGTCCCCGTGTGGCAGATGCTGCGTTGGGGCGGTTCAGATAGCAGGACCAATAGACGATGTTCGCAGTCATCCGCACCGGCGGAAAACAGTATCGCGTGACCCAGGACATGATCCTGAAAGTGGAAAAGCTTGATGCCGAGGCCGGCAGCAGCTTCACCTTCACCGACGTGCTCGCCGTGGGCTCGGACGCGGGCATGACGCTCGGCACCCCCAATGTCGCCGGCGCTTCGGTCACCGCGACCGTCATCGCCCAGGACCGGCTGGAAAAGATCATCATCTTCAAGAAGCGCCGCCGGCAGAACAGCCGTCGCAAGAACGGGCATCGCCAGTGCGTGACCGTGCTCCGCGTTTCCGACATCATCGCAGCTTAAGGGGCCGGCACGATGGCACATAAGAAAGCAGGCGGCTCGTCCCGCAACGGTCGCGATACCGAAGGCCGACGCCTCGGGGTGAAGAAGTCGGGCGGCCAGGCGGTCGTTGCCGGCAACATCATCATCCGCCAGCGCGGCACCAAGGTGAAGCCGGGCAGCAATGTCGGCCTCGGCAAGGACCACACGATTTTCGCCCTGATCGACGGCACGGTGGAATTCAAGCGCCGGGCCGATGATCGGGTGCACGTGTCAGTGGCGCCACTGCCGATGGCCGCCGAGTAAACGCGCCCATCCCCTTCCATCAAGTTTCCGGGGGTCGGCGCAAGCCGGCCCCCTTTTTTGTCTGAAATCGCCATGAAGTTTCTCGACCAGGCCAAAATCTATTTACGTTCCGGCGACGGCGGCGATGGCGTCATTGCCTTCCGGCGCGAGCGTTTTATCGAGTTCGGCGGCCCTGATGGCGGCATGGGTGGGCGCGGCGGGCATATTATTTTTGAAGCCCAGCCCAACCTCAATACCCTGATCGATTTTCGCTACACTCAGCATTTCCGCGCCAAAAAGGGCGGCAACGGCGCGGGTGCCGACATGACCGGCGCCGGCGCGCCCGATGTTGTCATCAAGGTGCCGATCGGCACCCAGATTTTCGATGACGATCAGGAAACCATGCTCGCCGATCTCGATCAGCCGGGCGCGCGGGTCATGCTGCTCAAGGGCGGCGACGGCGGCTTTGGCAACGCGCATTTCAAAACCTCGACCAACCGCGCCCCGCGTCGCGCGGACAAAGGCTGGCCGGGGGAAGAACGCTGGGTGTGGCTGCGGCTGAAGCTGATCGCCGATGTTGGCCTGGTCGGGCTGCCGAACGCCGGCAAATCCACCTTGCTGTCGATCGTGTCGGCCGCCCGGCCGAAAATCGCCGACTACCCGTTCACCACCTTGCACCCCCAGCTTGGGGTGGTGCGGCTGTCCCATACCCAGGAATTTGTCATCGCCGACATCCCCGGCCTGATCGAAGGCGCGCATGAAGGCGCGGGACTCGGTGACCGCTTCCTCGGCCATGTCGAACGCTGTGCGGTGCTGCTGCATCTGGTCGATGGCGCTGCCGGCAATGTGGTCCGGGCGTGGCGGACAATCCGCAATGAACTCGCCGAGTATGGCGGCGGCCTGGCCGACAAGGCGGAAATTTTGGTGCTGAACAAGTGTGACGCGATGACGCCACGGGAAATTTCGTCGCGCCGGGCCGCGCTGGCCAAAGCGTCGGGCCAACAGGTGCATGTGATTTCGGGCGTCGCCGGCACCGGCATGGTTGAACTGCAACGGGTGATCTGGGACGCCATCATGGCGCATCGGCAAAAATGACCCCGTCTTTGCGCGATGCCAAGCGGCTGGTGGTCAAGATCGGCAGCGCGCTGGTGGTCGACCCGACGCTGGCCGCCCCCCGGATGGACTGGCTGCGCGGGGTGGCCGCCGACATCGCGGCGCTGCGGGCAAGCGGGACGGAGGTGTTAGTGGTATCGTCCGGCGCCATCGCGCTCGCACGGCGTTCGTTAAAATTAACCCGTAAGATATTGCGTTTAGAAGAAAAACAGGCAGCAGCAGCGGTCGGACAAATCCGCCTGGCCCAGGCCTGGACCGATGTGCTGTCCGAACACAAGCTAACTGCTGCGCAGCTATTGCTAACGCTTGATGACAGCGAAGATCGCCGCCGCTACCTCAACGCCCGCGCGACCCTGACCACTTTGCTCGACCTCAATTGCGTGCCGGTGATCAACGAGAATGACAGCGTGGCGACCGCCGAAATCCGCTTTGGCGATAATGACCGGCTCGCCGCGCGGGTCGCCGCCATGGTGCAAGCCGATCAGCTGGTGCTGCTGTCCGACATTGACGGGCTTTATACCGCCGATCCCAAGCGCGACCCGAATGCCGCCCATATTCCGGTGATCGCGGCGATGACCCCTGAAATCGAGGCGATGGGCGGCGATCCGCCCCCTGGCTATTCCAGCGGCGGGATGCGCACCAAGCTCGCCGCTGCCGGCATTGCAACGGCTGCCGGCTGCGCCATGGCGATCGCGCGCGGTGATCTGCCCAATCCGTTGCGCGCTTTGGCGGACGGCCAGCGCTGCAGCTGGTTCCTGCCAGCGCCGGAAGGCCGGTCCGCCTGGCAGCGCTTCATCCTTGGCACCCTCGGCGCGGCCGGCAGCGTCACCATCGACGCGGGTGCCGCGCGCGCGCTTACCGCTGGGCGGTCACTGCTGCCCGCCGGGGTAAGGGCGCTAGCCGGGCCATTCGAGCGCGGCGACGTGGTGGAAGTGCTGGGGCCGGATGGCACGCGACTCGGGCGCGGCGTCACCGCCTACGCGAGCAGCGACGCCGAGCGCATCATCGGGCACAAATCTGGCGAGATCGAAGCGATCCTTGGCTGGCGCGGACGCGATGTGCTGATCCATCGCGATGATCTGGTGTTGGGCTAGGGAACCGGGCAGAGTTCCGGATAGGGAGCGAGACCATGGATATGACGCAAGATATCATCGGCGACTGGGTGCGCGATGCGGCCAAGGCGGCGCGGGCGGCATCGTCGCTGCTGGCGCAGTCATCGGCTGACGCACGCAACGCCGGGCTGCGCGCCGCGGCCACGCAATTGCGCGCCCGAGCCGATGTAATTATCGCCGCCAACGCCCTGGATTTACAGAATTTCGATGGAAGCCCTGGCACCCCAGCTTTTCGTGACCGACTGGCGCTGAACCCGCAGCGCGTCGAGGCCATGGCGCAAGGGCTGGACGATATCGCGGGCCTTCCCGATCCGCTTGCCCGCACCCTGGCCGACTGGACCCGGCCCAACGGCCTGCATTTCCAGCGCATCGCATCCCCGATCGGGGTGATCGGGATGATTTATGAAAGCCGCCCCAATGTCGGGGCAGACGCCGCCGGACTGTGCCTCAAATCCGGCAACGCGGTGATTTTGCGCGGTGGCTCGGACAGCTTCCACTCCGCCCGCGCAATCCATGACGCCATGATCGCCGGCCTGGCGGATGCCGGCCTACCGCTCGCCGCGGTGCAAATCCCGCCTTCGACCGACCGCGCCTATGTTGGCGCCATGTTGGCCGCCGCCGGGCAAATCGATTTGATCATCCCGCGCGGCGGCAAATCGCTGGTGACCAGGGTTCAGTCCGAAGCCCGAGTCCCGGTGTTGGCCCACGCCGAAGGGCTTTGTCACACCTATGTCCACGCTGCCGCTGACCCTGACATGGCGCGCGCGATCGTGGCCAACGCCAAAATGCGGCGCACCGGCGTATGCGGGGCAACCGAAACCTTGCTGATCGACGCTGCCATCGCGCCGACCTTGCTGCCGCTGATCGCCGCCGACCTTGCTGCCTTAGGGTGCAATTTCCGCGCCGGGCCCCGCGCCCGCGCCATCGTGCCGACCATGGAACCTGCCGGTCCTGGCACGTTTGACACTGAATGGCTCGACAGCGTGCTGTCCGTCGCGGTGGTGGATGGAATTGACCAGGCGCTGCGCCACATCGCCCATCACGGCAGCGAACACACCGACGCGATTATCACTGAAGACGCGGAAGTTGCAGCAAAATTCCTCCGCAGCATCGATTCGGCGGTTGCCTTGTGGAATGCGTCCACCCAGTTCTGTGACGGTGGGGAATTTGGCTTCGGCGCCGAAATCGGCATCGCCACTGGCCGCATGCACGCGCGCGGACCGGTCGGGTTGGAAGAGTTGACCAGCTATCGCACCATCATCATCGGCAGCGGGCAGATCCGGCCCTGACCAGCATACCCACTTTCGGCGATCGCCGGCGGATGCGGATCGGGCTGCTCGGCGGCTCGTTCAATCCAGCGCATGCGGGGCATTTACACGTGGCCAAACGCGCCCGGCGGGTGCTGCGGTTGGATCAGGTGTGGCTGATGGTCTCACCCGGCAATCCTTTGAAGCCCGCCGCTGGCATGGCGCCAGCGGCCGCCCGGCTGAAAAGTGCCGGCGCCATCGCCGATGGCCGGCGGGTGGTGGCGACCGATATCGAAGGCCGGCTCGGCACAAGCTACACCGCCGATACGCTGAAGAAACTGCGCATCCGCTTCCCGAACGCGCGGTTCATCTGGCTGATGGGCGCCGATAATCTGGTGCAATTGCCGCGCTGGCGGCACTGGCGGCGGATTGTCGCCACCATGCCGTTTGCGGTGCTGCCGCGCCCGACCTACAATCACCGCGCGCTTGCCGGGCTCGCCGCCCGGCGCTTGCGCCCCGCCCGCCGGTCGGCGCGCCACGCCGCCATCCTCGCTCGGGTAACCGCACCAGGTTGGATTTTTCTGCCGACCCGCCAACACGCCGCGTCCGCCACCCAGATCCGCCTCGCCGCCCAAATTTCCTGATCCCGGAGTACGCCACCATCGCCCGCAAACCGACGACCCCGCCTGGCCCCACTGGCATCGCCCCGCGCAAGCGCAAACCCGTGCTCGCCGCGGGCAAGCTCGCTTTGCCCGCCAGCCCTGGCACCCCACGCAAAAAAGCCGCCGCCGCCGGGCCGAAAGTCAAAGCCACGCCCGCCCGCGCCAAACGCACATCCAAAACCGAGCCATCCCGGCTTGACGCGCTGCAAGCCATCATCATGACCAGCCTCGATGAGGACAAGGCCGAGAACATCGTCGCCATTGACCTCGAAGGCCGCGCCGCTTTCGCCGATCGCATGGTCATCGCCACCGGTATCGCCGATCGCCAGATCAGCGCCATGGCGACCCATCTGGAAGACAAGCTCGAAGAAGCCGGGCTGAAGCGGGTGCTGATCGAAGGCGCCACCGGCTCGGACTGGGTGCTGATCGACGCCGGCGACATCGTGATCCATCTGTTCAAAGCCGAAGCGCGGGAATTGTACGGTCTCGAAAAAATGTGGAGTGCCGAGCTGGACGACACAGCTGGCTGAAAACCTCCTGATCGCGGTCGGCCGCGCCGGGAACACGCCGGAAGCGGCCCTGGTGGATCGCTACCTCAAGCGTCTGCGCCCGGCGCTGCGCGTAATCGAAATTCCGGACGGCAACGGTAGCGCGGGCGAAATCAAGCGCCGCGAGGCCGTGGGTCTGCTCGGGGCCCTGCCCGCGCGCGGCTTTGCGATCGCCCTTGATCTTGGCGGCACCGCGCCGGACACGGACGGGCTGGTGCAGCAACTGGCGATGTGGCGCGATACTGGCCGGGCGCTGGCTTTCCTGATCGGTGGCGCCGAGGGCCTCGACGCAAGCGTCCTGGCCCGCGCGGACACCACAATGTCACTCGGCTGTCTGACCTGGCCGCATATGCTGGTGCGGGTGATGCTGGTGGAACAGCTTTACCGCGCCCAGGCGATCGCTGGCGGGCATCCTTATCATCGAAGTGGAAGGCCTTGACGATAGTATTCTTGGGTCGGGCCGCGCGCGTTTGGCTCGGCCGCTACCCTACTGCGCGATATACCCGCCATCGATCACCAGTTCCGTCCCGGTGATGAACGACGCCTCATCCGACGCCAGAAACAGCACGCCGTAGGCCACGTCCAGCACCTCGCCCAGTCGGCGCAGCGGGGTAACGGCGGCTTTGGAATTTCGGCCGGCGGCATTGGTGTTGTTCAGCATCGGCGGCAGGAAGCCGGGATGAACGGAGTTCACTCGCACCCCGGTCGGCCCGAACCGCACGGCGGCGGTCTTGGTGAAGATGCGCACCGCGCCCTTGGACGCGCTGTAGCCGGGGTGGCTGTCGGCGCCACCGATGAAGCCCATGATCGACGAAATATTGACCACCGAGCCACCGCCGGTCTTTGCCATTTCGGCGGCCGCCCTTGTGGTGCCGAGGAACACGCTGGTGGCATTGACCGCCATCAGTTTTTCCCAACCCGCCAGGGCCAACTCGTCACCAACTGAACTGCCGCTGATACCGGCATTGTTCACCAGAATATCGAGCCTGCCGTAGGTGGCGATGGCGGTCGCGATCAAATGGTTCCACGCGATTTCGGAGGTGACATCGGTTTTGACGAAAATCGCCCGGCCCTGATTGGCGCAAATATCGGCGGCCACGGCGTTGCCTTCGGCTTCAAGCAGGTCAGCGATGACGACCGCCGCGCCTTCCTTGGCGAACAACCGCGCCTCGGCTTCGCCCATGCCGTGCGCGCCGCCGGTAATGACCGCGACTTTGTTTTTCAGTCTCATATGTCCATTCCCTTGCCTGTTGGCGCGACTATCCGGGAGCGGACTGCGGAGGGCAAGGCGCCGGCTGAACTTACGCCCGAAAATCCAGCCCGATATCGAGCACTGCGGCGCTGTGGGTGAGCCACCCGACCGAGATCAGATCGACATTGCTCGCGGCAATTGCCGCAACCGTGGCGGGGGAAATACGCCCCGATGCCTCGGTCACCGCGCGCCCGGCAACCCGGCGCACCGCCTCGGCCAGCATATCCGGCCCCATATTATCGAGCAGGATCGCGTCAACCCCGATCATCAGCACCTCATCGAGCTGGTCGAGCGTATCGACCTCGACCTCCAGCTTGACCATATGGCCGGCATGGGCGCGCACACGCGCGATCGCCTGGCGCACGCCGCCGGCAATGGCGACGTGGTTGTCCTTGATCAGCACGGCGTCATCGAGGCCGAAGCGATGATTGGCCCCGCCGCCGGCGCGGACCGCGTATTTCTGCACCGCCCGCAAGCCCGGCATGGTTTTGCGGGTGCAGACGATCTGCGCCCGGTGGGGGCGGGCGGCCGCAACCAAAGCGGCCGTGCCGCTGGCGACGCCACTCAGATGGCCGAGGAAATTGAGCGCCGTACGCTCCCCGGTCAGCACTCCACGGGCAGGGCCGCTGATCGTGGCGATCACGTCGCCTGGCGCCAGCGCACTGCCGTCGGGCCGTTCGATGGCGATGCTGATCGCGGGATCGAGCAAGGTGAAGGCCAGGCTCGCGAGATCAAGGCCGGCGACCACCCCTGGCTGACGGGCGACCAAAGCGGCCGTCAGCTTGGCGCCCGGCGGCACGATGGCATCGGTGGTGATATCGCCAGCGCGCCCGAGATCTTCGAGCAAGGCCGCGCGCACCAACGGTTCCAGCATCACCCTCGGCAGCGGGATGGCGTGCATCACCGGACCTCCAACATGCGTTCGACAGCGCGTCGGGCGCGGACGGCGATGTCTGGGTCGATGGTGACCTCGTGCTGCATGGTTTCGAGCGCGGTTCGGATATTGCCCAGCGTGATGCGCTTCATGTGCGGGCATAAATTGCACGGCCGGACGAAATTGACCTTAGGGTGCTGAATGGCGACGTTGTCGCTCATCGAACATTCGGTCAGCAGCAGCACGCGGGGCGGCGCGTTGCGGGTGACATAGTCCGACATTGCGGCGGTGGACCCGGCGAAATCCGCCGCCATTACCACGTCCGGTGGGCATTCCGGGTGGGCGAGGACGATGACGCCGGGATAATCTTCGCGCACCTGGCGAATATCGGCTTGGGTGAAGCGTTCATGCACTTCGCAATGGCCGGACCAGGCGATGATCTCGACCTCGGTTTCGCGGGCCACGTTCTGCGCGAGATATTCGTCGGGCAGCATGATCACCCGCTTCACGCCGAGCGATTCCACCACCGCGCGGGCGTTGCCCGACGTGCAGCAAATATCGCTTTCGGCTTTCACCGCGGCGGATGTGTTCACGTACGTCACCACCGGCACGCCGGGGTAGCGGGCGCGCAGCAAGCGCACGTCGGCGGCGGTGATCGAGTCCGCCAGCGAACAGCCGGCGCGCATGTCGGGGATCAGCACGGTGCGGTCCGGGTTCAGCAGCTTGGCGGTTTCGGCCATGAAATGGACGCCGGCGAGCACGATGACGTCGGCATCAACCTCCATCGCCTTGCGGGCGAGCGCGAGGCTGTCGCCCACCACATCGGCGACGCAGTTGAAAATCTCCGGCGTCTGATAGTTGTGCGCCAGGATAACCGCGTTCCGCCGTCGCTTCAGGTCCAGGATTGCGTCGATATCCTCGGCAAAGCCCGGCCATTCCATCGGTGGGATGATGTGGCGAACTTTTTCGTAGAGCAGGGCGGTGCGATTGATCGCTTCTGCGTTGAGACCCATAATATACTCTCCTTGAGCATTTATGGAATTATACTTGGCACGAGTATATTGGATGTCAAGCGCGGGTCAGCGGCAGTTTGGTGCCGGCAACCGCGCGTTCGGCCAGAACCTGGCGGCGGAAGCGGAACAGCTTGGCCGGGCGGCCGCCGGTTTCGGTGCTGGTTTCGCCGGTTTCTTCAACAAGTTCCTGCTGTTCCATCAGCCGGCGGAAATTCGGCTTGTGCAGCAGGCGCCCCGCAATTGCTTCGACGCAGCGTTGCAGTTGCAACAGGGTGAAAGCGGGCGGCATCAGTTCGAACACCACCGGTCGGTATTTGATTTTCGCCCGCAGCCGGGCGATCGCGGTGGCCAGAATACGCCGATGGTCGAACAGCATGGCCTGCCCGGCGACCGGGGCGGCGGCACCTGCTTCGGGCAATAAACCTGCTTCGAACAGCAGCTCGTAGCGCTGCAGCACCAGGTCTTCATTCCAGTCCTGGCCGTCGAGACCAAAATTCAACGCGCAGCGCGCCCAAAGCTGGGCATCGCGGCGGGACCAGGCGAGCAATTTCGGCGCGATCGTGGTGGTGATGATCGGCGGGGCACCGCGCCGATGATCTTCCCACGGCAAATAGCCATACCAATCGCACCAGGCGCCTTCGACATTATCCGCCGGCGCTTCCCGGGTCAGGCCGAGATAGCTGATCGAAATCACATGCTGTCCGGCGCGCGCAGTGCGGTCGCGGTCGGCAAAGGTGTAAAGCTGTTCAACATAGCCCAGCGGATGGTGGGTCTGGCGTTCGACGCGCTCGCGCAGGCCGGCCTGCAGCGAACGATGGCCTGACTGCAACGGTCCGGCGGGCAGCGCCGCACGGTCCTGGATGGTCAGCACGCGCGGGCTGCCTTCAGTCACCGCGACCAAGACGGCGATCAGGTCGGCGCTGATGGCGTGGGGGAAGGAAATGGCCGTGCTCCGAAAGCCTGCGTCTTGCGGCTTGTCGCCCGCGCGGTCAAATCCGGGCTTTTGTCGTTGCGCGGCGGTTGGGGATTATTGCACCGGTAACATAAATTTCATTGCGGCTTTGGTATTGGTTGTGCAACTCTACCGTATCGAGCGCAATGCCCGAACCCGTTTAGCCTGCCGAACTGATAATCTACAATTGGGGGTATGCGATGGTCGCCCATTTTCTGAGAGCCACGCCTGGGGATGATGCTAGTTTCGGGGTCCTTAATCAGTTGCATGGTACCTGGCGCAATTCGGGCAGTTTAGCTGGGCATGGCTGGAATCTGATCGCGCTGCCGTTCGGCCCGCAGGGGGAACTCGGCGATTTTCGCCTTTTGCTCAATCAATTCAATGAGACTTTGGATTTCACCACGGTCGATGCGCATGTGCCGAACCGCGGCAACGGGCCACAAGATCAGCATGTTGCGGCGATGCAGTATATCCAATCCATCGATCAGATTGCAGCGATTGATGCGGCGAGCACTCAAGCGGGCGGGCTTGCGGTCCCGGCAACCCTGGACACTGATGACACTCCAAAAGGCAGCGTCTTGCCACCGCCGGCGCCGCCTAACACCAAAGCAACGATCCATCATGAGCCGGGCCTGCTGCTGCTGATGGAAGATCAGACCGATGATGGGCCGACATTGGCGCGGCTGGCGTCGATCCCGCATGGTGATTCAGTGCTGGCGCTCGGTAGTTCAAGCGGCCCGGTGCAGGGCGCACCAAATTTTAAGGATCAGCAATTCGCCGATTTGTTTTCTGCGCTGCCCGTTGGGGCAGGCGAGACGCTGATCGCGGGGAAACCTAGCCCGTATTTTGCACCGTATCTGCATTTCAGCGGCGACAACAAGTTCCAAGGGTTGCTTGATCCGCTCGACCCGAGATCGCTGCTCGCGGCAGCGGTCCCGGCGGCAAGCGTCAAAAACACGACGACCATCTTGCTCAGCACGGCGGTGAAATTTGCCGGAATTAACAACATCCCCTTCGTCACCCTTCGCGCCAACGCAACATCCATGTCGATCGCGATGTGGATTCAGGAGCTGAACGACGGCACCAACATTCTGCAATATGTGCAGAAGGTCATGCTGAAGTTTTTACCGCGCACTGACGGCGTCGCCGGGCAGATCGAATGGCCGCACATCTCATTTAATTCGATGGTGCTGCAAGAATAACAGCGCACTTCATCGCGCGCGCGACGAGGAGGGACTATCTGACTGATACACATGTCACGACCACCGGCCACGCCCTGTTCGGCGGCGATTGGCTGGATATACATCTACGAACGATGGCCGGATTCGTAGGGGCCGGCCGGCAGCGCGTGGCGGTCCCAGATCGCCAGCACATGCGGATTTCCGTCCGTCACCGCCACCAGCACGGCGATCAGATCGGCAATGATTAAGTCCGCAATCCTAGAGCGCAAGCCGGCTTACCGCACCTGCTCGATCTGACTTTTGATGAGAAATATTTCGGCTTCGTGCGACGCACAAAGCCGTTGCCAGCGTTCGTCACCCATGCTGGCGCTGCGCCAGGCGGTCAGCGTTACCAGGCAGGTGCCCGCGTCATAACCAATATCCGGTCCGGGCACCGCCCGCGCGGAAATGCGTCGCCGCAAAGCGTCGGGCGGGCCGACCAGATAGTCGATCGTCAGGCGCGCCGGGTCGGCGTCAATGCGGAACCAGCCCTGGCTGCCATCGAACAGCGAAATACCGGCATGCAGCCCGCTATCGTCCACCGCAAACGTATCGAAACAGCCAAGCGACCAGCGGCCAAGCGCCCGCGGATCACGCAGAAAATCAAACGCACGCTGCGCCGGCGTGTCCACCCTTTGCGTGACGGCATGGGCCAGGGCCAAGATGCTGCTCCGATCGGATTGAGAAGGTGAGGCGTGATGCTGCTACTTACCCGCCATGATGTCGAGGCGGTGCTGGATATTCCGGGCTGTGCTGGTGCGATGGCCGACGCGCTGGCCGGGTTGGCGGGCGGGCGTTTTATCCAGCCGGCACGTCGCCAATTCGTGCCCGAAGGGGCGGCCGCGCGCATGGGGCTGATGCCGGCGTATCGCGGCGGGGCGCAGCCGATTTTCGGCCTGAAAAGCGTGATGGTGAACCCGGGCAATGCCGCGCGCGGGCTTGATACCCATCAGGGGGTGGTGCTGCTGCATGATGGCGAGGATGGGCGGGTGATGGCGGTGATCGATGCGACCGCGATCACCGAAATCCGCACCGCAGCAGTATCGTTGGTCGCGACACGTGCGTTGGCGCGGCCTGACGCGGCCGTGGTTGCCATTCTGGGCACCGGCGCCCAGGCGCGGGCGCATCTTCAGGCCATGCGGCATCTGTTCCCAACGGCAGATATCCGCGTCTGGGGCCGTCGTCCGGAGCGCGCCGAGGCATTGGGCGCGCGCGCGTGTCGGACGATTGCCGATACGGTCAAAAATGCCGACGTGATCTGCACCACCACCGGCGCGCGGGTCCCGTTGCTGGATGCCGCCATGGTCAAGCCCGGCGCCCATATCAACGCGGTAGGCGCCAGCGCGCTCGATGCACGCGAAATCGCGGGTGATCTGGTGGCGCAGGCAAATTGCTTCGTCGATTCCCGTGCCCAGGCGGCGATCGAGTGTGGCGAATTCCATCTGGCGATTGCCGAGGGCGCGATCGCCGCCGACCACGCCGTTACCCAGCTTGGCGATGTGCTGCTGGGGCGGGCGGCCGGGCGCACGAACGATGGGGAAATCACCTTGTTCAAATCGCTTGGCCTCGCCGTGGAAGACCTAGCCGCCGCCGATCTGGCGATGCAGGAAGCGCTTCGTCGCGGTATCGGCACGGTCATGGACTGGTAGCGGCCGCTATGGTGTAGTGCGGCGATGACGGAAGCCATCCTGCAAATTCGCGCGCTGGTCCGCAGCTTCGGTGCCTTGCGGGCCGTCGACAACGTCGCATTCGATGTCGCCGCCGGCACGATCACCGGCCTGATCGGGCCGAACGGCGCCGGCAAAAGCACCCTGTTCGAACTGATTTCCGGCGGCATCAAACCACAATCAGGTGAAATCACCTTTGATGGGCAGCGCATTGACGGCATGTCGCCGGACCGCATTTTCCGCGCCGGGCTGGCCCGCACGTTTCAAATCCCGCGCCCGTTCCCGCGCATGACGGTGCTGGAAAATGTCATGCTGGCCCCGCTTGGCCAGCCGGGGGAGCATTTCTGGAAGAACTGGTTCAGCGCCGGCGCAGTCGCGCGCGCCGAACGCACCGCGCGTGACAAGGCGATGGAGGTGCTGGGCTTCACCGGGCTTGCCGCCAAGGCGAGCGATCTTGCCGGCGTGCTGTCGGGCGGCCAGCAGAAGCTGCTGGAACTGGCGCGGGTGCTGATGATCGAACCCAAGCTGATCTTGCTCGACGAACCCGCCGCCGGGGTGAACCCGGCATTGCTCGAAGACATCATCGACAAGATCGCGGCGCTGCACGCACGCGGCATCGGCTTCCTGATCGTCGAGCACAATATGGACATGGTCATGCGGCTATGCCGCCCGGTGATCGTGCTGGCGCAAGGCAAGGTGATTTTCCAGGGCGAGCCGGAAACATTGCGTGGCGACGCAAGCGTGCTCGATGCCTATCTGGGGGAGGTCGCGGCGTGACCGCCATGCTGCTCGAAGCCCGCAATGTCGCCGCCGGCTATGTGCGCGGCATGCCGATCGTGCATGACGTGTCGCTCGATGTCGCACCGGGGGAGATTGTGGTGATCATCGGGCCGAATGGCGCCGGCAAATCCACTTTCCTCAAAGCCATTGCGGGCTTGGTGAATTGGGAAGGCGGGACGGTCCATAGCGTCGGGCGCGACCTGACGGGGCTTGCGGCCCACGATGTCGTGCGGGCCGGGATCGGGTTCGTGCCGCAAACCGGCAACGTGTTCACCACCATGACCATCCATGAAAACCTCGCGCTCGGCGGCTTCACGCTGGGACGGGCCGCGTTGCAGGCGCGGCGTGACAGCCAGTACGCTCGCTTCCCGGTGCTCGCCGAACGCCGTGCGGCGCTGGGGCGGGTGCTGTCGGGCGGCCAGCGCCAGACGCTGGCAATCGCGCGGGCGATGATGACCGCGCCGCAGTTGCTGATGCTGGATGAACCCACGGCAGGGCTGGCGCCGCGCGT
>JANXRN010000542.1 GCA_025352995.1 Acetobacteraceae bacterium | reverse complement strand
CGCGCTGGTGGCGCAGTTGACCGCGCAGGTCGCCGCCGATCAGGCGCAGATCGATAACGCAAAAACCCAGCTGAGCTATACGACGATCACCGCGCCGATTTCCGGGCGGGCGGGGATCAGACTGGTCGATGCCGGCAATATTGTTCACGCCGCCGATCCAAACGGGCTGGTGGTGCTGGCAACCTTGAAGCCGATTTCGGTGCTGTTCACCCTGCCGCAGCAGGCGCTGCCGGCGATCAATGCCGCGATCCAGGCCGGTGCGGTCACGGTGCTGGCGCTGCCGCAAAATAACGCGCCGACGACCGAGCGCGCGGTGCTCGACCGAGGGACCCTGACCGTGCTCGACAACCAGGTCGATCCGGCGACCGGCACGGTGAAGCTGAAAGCGAGTTTCCCCAACGAAGACCTTAAGCTTTGGCCCGGCGCGTTCGTGACCGTGCGGCTGCAAAGCAGGGTGTGGCAGAACGCGACGGTGGTGCCGCCGGTGGCCTTGCAGCGCGGCCCGCGCGGCATTTTTGTGTATGTCGTGTCGGACGCGGGCGTGGCATCGCGGCGCCCGGTGACGGTCGGGCATGAGGAACTGGCGCTCGCGGTCATCGCCGACGGGCTCAAGCCCGGGGAAAAAGTGGTGATCGACGGCGCGGCGCGGTTGTCGGATGGCAGCAAAGTGGTGGCGGTCGCGCCGGCTGGCGTGGCGCGCCCGGCCGCGACGCCGTGACATGAATATTTCCGCCCCGTTCATTGCTCGCCCGATCGCCACATCGTTGCTGGCGGTGGCGCTGCTGCTGAGCGGCATGCTGGGCTATCGCGCGCTGCCTGTTTCGGCGCTGCCGCAGGTTGATTTCCCGACCATTCAGATCACCACCCAGCTTCCCGGCGCCAGCCCCGAAGTTGTGTCCAACCTGATTACCGCGAGCCTGGAACGCCAGTTCGGCCAGATCCAGGGGCTGACCACGATGACATCGACGTCATCAGAAGGCACCAGCCAGATCACCTTGCAGTTTTCCCTCGCGCGCAACATCGATAGTGCCGCGCAGGACGTGCAGGCGGCGATCAACGCGGCGGCCGGCACCTTGCCGCTGACCCTGCCCTATCCGCCGGTTTATTCGAAAGTGAACCCGGCGGACGCGCCGATCTTGTCGCTGGCGCTGACGTCGGACGCCATCACCATCGACCGGGTATCGGACGCGGCCGATACGTTACTGCAACCGAAATTGTCCGAGATCGATGGCGTCGGCAAGGTGTCGGTGCAGGGCAACATGAAGCCCGCGGTGCGGGTGCGGATCGATCCCGGCCGGTTAGCGGGCTACGGCCTGTCGATGGAAGATGTTCGCCTTGCCATTGCGGCGGCTAACGTGAACGGCGCCAAAGGCGGGTTTGATGGGCCGAGGCAGGCGATCGCGCTGGGGGCGAATGACCAGATCGTATCGCCTGACGCCTACAAGACATTGGTCATCGCCTGGCGCAACACCGCCCCGGTGCGGCTGGGCGATTTGGGCGAGGTGGTTGGCGGGTTGGAAAATAACCGTGCCGCCGCCTGGTATTACCCCGCCGGCGGGCCGGCGCGGCAGGCGGTTATCCTTGATATCCAGCGCCAACCCGGCGCCAACATTGTTGAAACGGTTGCGCGCTTGCAGGCCGAATTGCCGAATTTGCGCCGCGCCATGCCAGCGCAAATCCGCCTGGCGATCGTGACCGACCGGACCGAAACGATCCGCGCCAGCGTGCGTGACGTGCAGTACACCCTGGTGCTGTCGATCGTGCTGGTGGTGGGGGTGATCTATTTATTCCTGCGCAGTTGGCGCGCGACCCTGATTCCGGCCATCGCCCTGCCCTTGTCGCTGATCGGCACCTTCGGGGTGATGTCGCTGCTCGGCTATGGATTGGATAATTTGTCGCTGATGGCGCTGACGGTTGCCACCGGATTTGTGGTCGACGACGCAATCGTGATGATCGAGAACGTCGTGCGCTATATTGAGGACGGCAAATCGCCGTTGCAAGCGGCCTATGAAGGCGCGGCGCAAATCGGCTTCACCATCATATCGCTGACTGTATCGCTGATCGCGGTGTTCATCCCGTTGCTGTTCATGACTGGGGTGGTGGGCCGACTATTCAGCGAATTCGCGGTCACGCTATCGGTGTCGGTGATCGTGTCGGCGGTGATTTCGCTGACCTTGACCCCGATGATGTGCGGACGGCTGCTGCGCCCGCATGGCGAAGACAAACCGGGCATGATTTCGCGCGTGTTCGAGCGTGGGTTTGACGCGATGCTGGCGGGGTATAAGTCCAGCCTTGAATGGTCGTTGCGCCATCAGCGCTTCATGCTGATCATCGCGGTCGCTACTCTGGTCGGCACGGCTTGGCTTTATGTGATCGTGCCGAAGGGCTTTCTGCCGTTGCAGGATACCGGGGTGATTGTGGCCGCGACCGAGGGTGAGCAGTCAATTTCGATCGCCAAAATGATCGAACTGCAAAGCCAGGCCGCCGAGATCGTCCGCCGCGATCCGGCGGTGGCGAGCGTGGTGTCCTTCGTTGGCGCCGGCGCGATCAACGCCACCCCCAATGCGGGGCGGCTGACCATCGCCTTGAAGCCGCGCAATAGTGGCCGTGCCGCCGCCCAGGATATCGCCAACCGGATGACCACCGCCTTGGCTGCGGTTCCGGGCCTGACGGTGTTCCTGCAACCGGTGCAGGATATTCAGATCGGTACCCGCATCAGCCGCACCCAGTTCCAGTACACGCTGATCGACACCGACCCGGCCGAGCTGGCGCAATGGGGGCCCAAGCTGGTCGCCAAGCTGCAAGCCCTGCCCGATCTGCGCGATGTGGCGTCTGACCAGCAAAATGACGGGTTCCGCATGATGGTGCAGGTCGATCGGGACGCCGCGATGCGGCTCGGGGTCAGCATGCAGACGGTACAGGACGTGCTGTACGACAGTTTCGGCCAGCGCCAGATTTCGACGATCTTCGCCCAGTCCAACCAATACCGCGTGGTGCTGGAAGCAGCCCCAGACTGGCAGGCAGACCCCGCATCCTTGCTGCTGCTGCGGGTGCCGGGCATCGGGGGCGCGCAAGTGCCGCTCAATACCATCGCCAGTATTGAACGGATGACGGCGCCGCTGGTCATTACCCACGAGGCGCAGTTTCCGTCAGTGACGGTCAGCTTCAACCTCGCGCCGCGCGGGTCGCTCGGCGGCGCGGTTGAGGCGATTGCCGCGGCCGAGCAGGAAATCGGCCTGCCGGCGACGATTTCCGGCAGCTATTCGGGTGACGCGGCGGAGTTCCAAAAATCGCTCGCCGCTGAGCCGTGGCTGATCCTGGCCGCGGTCATCGTGATCTACATCGTGCTAGGCGTGCTCTATGAAAGCACCATCCATCCCATCACCATCCTTTCCACCTTGCCGTCGGCCGGCATTGGCGCGGTGCTGGCGCTGATGTTGGTGGGCGCCGATTTATCGCTCGTCGCGCTGGTGGGCGTGGTATTGCTGATGGGCATCGTGAAGAAGAACGCCATCATGATGATCGATTTCGCCCTCGACGCCGAACGCACGCGCGGCATTTCCCCCGCTGCCGCGATCGAGGAAGCCTGCCTGCTGCGCTTCCGTCCGATCATGATGACCACCATGGCGGCCCTGCTGGGGGCGCTGCCGCTGGTGTTCGAAGGCGGCAGCGGGTCCGAATTGCGGTTTCCGCTGGGGGTGACGATTGTGGGCGGGTTGCTGCTGAGCCAGTTCCTGACGCTTTATACCACGCCGGCGATTTATCTGGCGTTTGAGCGGCTGCGACTGCGGTGGGCGCCGGTGGTGGCGGTGGCGGAATGAAGGACAGGAAGAAAGCAGTTCTTTTTGTGAACAAAACGAACCAAAACAACTTTTTCTCACTTTGGTACGGTTGCCGCGCGATTGCGGCGGGACCCAAGCCAACGGCAACAATGGATGAAGTTTTTTTTGCTTCTTTTTTGTTCACAAAAAAGAAGATTCTTACTTGTGACTTATTGGCATGAACTTCTCCGCCCCCTTCATTCGGCGCCCGGTCGCCACTTTCCTGCTGTCGATCGGCCTCGCCATCGCCGGCATCGTCGCGTACCATTTCCTGCCCGTAGCCCCCCTGCCGGCGGTGGATTTCCCGGCGATTGTAGTGTTCGCCGGCCGACCGGGGGCGGACCCGGAGACCATGGCCAATTCGATTGCGGCCCCGTTGGAGCGCCATATTGGCAGCATCCCTGGGGTCAGCGAATTGACCTCGACATCATCGACTGGCTCAACCGCGATCGTGGTGATTTTCGACCTTACTCGTGAAATCGACAGTGCGGCCAAGGACGTGCAGGCGGCGATCAACGCGGCGACCAATGATTTGCCGGCGGATTTGCCGTTCCGGCCGTATTTGCGCAAATTCAATCCTGGTCAGGCACCGATCATGTCGCTGGCTCTGACGTCGGACACGCTGTCGATGGCCCAGGTTTATGATGCGGCCGACAGCATTCTGGCGCAGCGCCTGGCGCAGTTGGATGGCGTGGCGCAAGTGCAGTTGAACGGGGCGGAAAAACCGGCGGTGCGGGTCCGTTTGGACCCGGCCGCGTTGGCGGCGGCTGGTTTGGCGTCGCAGGATATTTACAACACCATCCGCAAATCCAACGTGATGGGCCCGACCGGCAGCTTGCAGGGGCCGGACCGCGCCAACAGCATCGCGTTGAACGGGCAGTTGACCAAAGCGTCCGACTACGCGCCGCTGGTGATCAAGACCACGCCGACCGGGGCGGTGCGCTTGCAGGATGTGGCGAGCGTGATCGATGGGGTGGCCAATACGCGGCTTGCCGCCTGGTTCGGGCAGAAGCCGGCGATCCTGATTTTCATCAGCAAGACCGCTGATGCCAACGTGATCGAAACCGTCGATAACGTGCGCGCGATCCTGCCGCTGCTGCAATCCTGGATGCCGCAGGGGATCGAGCTCACGGTGTTGTCCGACCGGACCCAGACGATCCGGGCGAGCGTTAATGATGTGCAGACCAGCCTCGGGATTTCGATCGTGCTGGTGCTGCTGGTGATCTTGCTGTTCCTGCGCCGGTCGGTGCCGACCATTGCAGCCGCGGTGACGGTGCCGCTGTCACTGGCGGGCACCTTGGTCGGCATGTGGTTTTTCGGTTTCGCGCTGGATAATTTCAGCCTGATGGCGCTGACCATTTCGGTGGGCTTTGTGGTGGATGATGCGATCGTGATGATCGAGAACATCACCCGGCACATCGAAATGGGCAAAACCCCGTTGCAGGCGGCGTTCGATGGCGCCAGGCAAATCGGCTTCACGGTGATGTCGATCAGTATTTCGCTGGTGGCGGTGTTCATCCCGATCTTGTTCATGGGCGGGATTCTGGGGCGGCTGTTCCATGAATTCACCACCACCTTGACCTTGGCGATTGCGATTTCGGCGCTGGTGTCACTGAGCCTGACGCCGATGCTGTGTGGTCGGTTTCTGCGTCCGCCAACACCGACGCGCGGCTTCTGGGGCTGGGTGGATCGGACGATTGAACGCGGCTTTGACGCGGCGCGGGATTTTTACGCTTTGACCCTCGGGTTTGCGGTGCGGTTTCGCTGGATCACTTTGTTGATCACGCCCGTTGTGATCGGCATTACGGTGTGGATGTATATCACCATCCCCAAAGGCATGTTCCCGACCCAGGATATTGGCCTGATGCAGGGCTCGACCTTGGCGGGGCCTGAAACATCGTTTGCGGCGATGGCGGAAAAGCAGCGCGCGGTGGTCGATGTGCTGCTGCGTGATCCGGCGATCGCGGCCGTCGGGTCGACCATCGGGGCGTCGAACGGGTTTTCGTCGATGAACCGTGGTCAGTTGACCATCGGGCTGAAGCCGCTGTCCGAGCGCGGCGGCGTACAGGCACCGGCGATCATGGCGCGCTTGCGCCCGCAATTGGCGCGCCTTGGCGGGATGCAAACCTTCTTGTGGGCGGCGCAGGATTTGCCGTCCGGCGGTCGCGGGGGCGCGTCCGAGAAATATGTTCTGATCGGGCCTGATGTTGCCGAGCTGCGGCAATGGACCTTGGCGCTGACCGACAGACTTTATGCGGTAACGTCCATCACCGAGGTCAATTCAGACCAGGACCGCACCGCGCCCTTGGCGAATGTCGTGATTGATCGCGAAGTCGCGGTGCGCATGGGCGTGTCGGTGGCAGCGATTGATAATGCGCTCAACAATGCTTTCGCGCAGCGGCAGATTTCGATCATCTACACCCAGCGAAATCAGTATCGGGTGGTTGAGGAGGTTGATCCCAAGCTGCAAACCGACCCCACCATGCTGGACCGGATATTCGTGGGCGCCGCCAACGGCACGCAAATCCCGCTCGGCGCGCTGGTCAAGATCGAGCCGGGCAATGCGCCATTGTCGGTGCATCATCAGGGGCAATTCCCCGCGGCGACGATTAGCTTCAACGTGGCCGAAGGGGCGGCGCAGGCCGATGCGCTGGCCGATGTCGAAGCCATTGCCGCCGAGATGCGGATGCCCGACAGCATCCGCGCCGAGTTCGCCGGCGGGTCGAAATGGATGCGCGACAGCCTGTCGACCCAGCCGGTGCTGATCGTGGCGGCCTTGCTGACCATTTATCTGGTGCTGGGGGTGCTGTACGAAAGCCTAACCCAACCGCTGACGATTTTGTCCACCTTGCCGTCGGCAGGCTTGGGGGCGCTGCTGGCGCTGCGCGCGTTTAATCTTACTTTGTCGGTGATGGCGATCATCGGGGTGCTGCTGCTGATGGGAATCGTCAAGAAAAACGCCATCATGATGATTGATTTTGCGCTGGAGCAGGAACGCCAGCACGGCAAATCGCCGGCCGAGGCGATCCATGCCGCCTGCCTGGAACGGTTCCGCCCGATCATCATGACCACGCTGGCGGCCTTGTTGGGCGCAGTGCCGCTGGCGCTGTCGTTTGGCACCGGATCGGAATTGCGCCAGCCGCTGGGCATTTCGATCATCGGCGGGCTGATCGTGTCGCAGGTGCTGACGCTGTATACCACGCCGATTATTTATCTGGCGCTGCAATGGCGGCCGAGATGGCGACGCGCGGCACGGCTGGCGCCGGGCGAGTAATCGCGTTTACCGAACCTGACCCCAGGCGCGGCTATTATTATTGGTCGGGCAGCTGCATTGGGCGCCTAGGGGACCACCCTGATCCAACGGGCATACATAGGGCCCGGCATAGCACGCCTGCCCGGCCGGACGGCTGTAATAGGCGACCGGCGGCGGCGCGTAATAAACCGGGGGCGCCACGTAGGGAACGATCACCACCGGCGGTCCCCAACCCCACCCCCAGCCATGGCGATACCAAGCCTGGGCGGGGGACGGTGCGGCGAAGGCG
>JANXRN010000470.1 GCA_025352995.1 Acetobacteraceae bacterium | reverse complement strand
AAACGATCGCCGACCCACCATCAATCACGATAGTCTGCCCGGTAATATGCCCACCCGCATCCGACGCCAGCAGGAGCGCAAGGCCCTTCAGATCGTCAACCGAGCCAATCTTATGCATCGGGATGCGCTTGGTCATTTCGGCGACCCCGGCATCATCGACATGGGCAGTCATTTTCGACGGGAACCAGCCCGGCGCGATGGCGTTGACGTTGATGCCGTATTTGCCCCACTCGGCGCCGAGGGATCGGGTCAGCCCGATGACGGCGGTTTTGGAGGTTTGGTAGGCGACGGTGCCGGGGCCGGAAATGCTGGCCTTGAAGCCGGCGACCGAGGAGATGTTGATGATCCTGCCTTTCTTTTGCGGGATCATCCAGGCGCGGGCGACGCATTGCGACAGGTAGAACATCGCATCGACGTTGAGGCCGAGCACGCGGCGCCAGTTGTCCTGGGTGTGTTTTTCGGCGGGGGCGCCCCAGGTCGCGCCGGCGTTATTGAACAGGATGTCGATGCGGCCGCATTGCGCCATGACGGTATCGCACAGGGTTTGTGCGGCGGCGGCGTCGCGCAAATCAGCGGGGACGGTGACGACTTTGATGCCCGCAGCGGCCAGGCCGGCGGCGGCTTCATCAAGCTGGGCCTGCTTGCGGGCGGCGATCACCACGGTTGCGCCGTATTCGCCGAGCGCCTGGGCGGCTTGCAGGCCGAGGCCAGATGATCCGCCGGTGATCAGCGCCACGCGGCCGGAGAGATCGAATAAATTATGCAGTGTGCCCATATCGCCGTTTCCCCGTTGGGTTGCTCTTCACTTGTTCTTATGGAACATCGTGCAATGCAGCAAGCCGGATGAATCGGTTCGGGGCGCGGCAATGGCTCTGGCTTTAGCGCCGCTTTCGTGGCGGCGCGCCAGACAGAAAGGTCGGAAATGCTTTATCAGGCGTATGAATTGCAGCGTGCCAGCCTTGCGCCATTTCGGCTGCTGGCGACCAATGCCTTGTCGGTGCTGGATTTGCCGTTCAACCCGCTGCGCGAAACCCCGATGGGGCGCGCGGCAGTTGCTGCCTTGGATAGTTTTGAGCATACGACACGCGCTTTCGGCAAACCGATCTTCGGCCATCGCCAGACCGAAATCGATGGTGAGATGGTTGCGGTCCACGAACAGATCGTGCTGGTGAAGCCGTGGTGCGATTTGCTGAATTTCCGCCGCGCGACCGATCGGCCGAAGGATCGCAAGGTGCTGATGGTGGCCCCGATGTCGGGCCATTTCGCCACCTTGCTGCGTGGCACGGTTGAGGCGTTTTTGCCCGATCACGACGTTTACATCACCGATTGGCGCGATGCCCGGCAGATGCCACTGATGGGACCGGACTTCGATCTGGCCGATTATGTGGATTATCTGGTTGAATTCATCCGCTTTCTCGGACCCGATACGCATGTTATCGCGGTCTGCCAGCCATCGGTTCCGGTCATGGCGGCGGTGTCGCTGATGAATGCAGGCGAAATTCACGCGGCACCGGTGTCGATGACGTTGATCGGCGGACCGATCGACACGCGCGAAGGGCCGACGGCGGTCAACGCGTTCGCCAAATCGCACGATCTCGACTGGTTCCGCCATAAGGTTATCCATGCCGTGCCGTTCGGCAATCCGGGCTTCATGCGGCGGGTTTATCCAGGGTTCCTGCAGCTGGCGGGGTTCCTGGCGATGAATTTGGACAAGCATGTCGAAGCGCATTGGCAAATGTATCAGCATCTGGTCGATGGCGATGGCGAGCCGCTGGCGTCCAAGCGGGCGTTTTATGACGAGTATCGGTCAGTGATGGATATGCCGGCCGACTATTATTTGCAGACGATCGAGGCGGTGTTCCTTGAACATTCACTGCCGCGCGGGCTATTTCGCCAACGCGGCGAACTGGTCGATCCGGGCGCAATCACCAAAACCGCGATCCAGACGATCGAGGGTGAGCGCGACGATATTTCCGGCATCGGCCAGACCAAGGCGGCGCACACGCTTACCCCGAACCTGGCCGCTGATCGGCATGTGCATTTCGAGCAGCCGGGCGTTGGCCATTACGGGCTGTTCAACGGACGGCGCTTCAATGCCGATGTGGCGCCGCGGATCAAGGCCTTCATCCGCGACATGCGCGTCTGAGGCGCGGCAATGGCGGACAATCCGTTCGCCGTGCC
>JANXRN010000462.1 GCA_025352995.1 Acetobacteraceae bacterium | reverse complement strand
ATCCCGGTCTGCATCGGCTCGTGCACCGATTTGCGCGGAATGATGCCGGGGGCTTTGACTTCGACGAGGCTACGTTCGCCGATAATCGGGCCTTTGCCATCGATCGGGTTGCCGAGGCCATCGACCACGCGGCCAAGCAGGCCCTTGCCGATCGGCACGTCCACGATGCGCCCGGTGCGGGCGACGGTGTCGCCTTCTCGGATCTGGCGGTCATCGCCGAAAATCACCACGCCGACATTGTCGGTTTCGAGGTTCAGCGCCATGCCGGTCATGCCGGCGGACGGGAATTCCACCAGTTCGCCAGCCATCACGTTCTGCAAGCCGAAGATGCGGGCAATGCCGTCACCCACGCTCAGCACTTGGCCGGTTTCAGCGATGTTGGCCTCGGTATCAAAAGACGCAATCTGCTTCTTCAGAATGTCCGAGATCTCAGCGGGGCGGATCTCCATATCAGGCAGCTCCCTTCATGGCGTACTGCAAACGTTGCAGCCGGGATTTAAGACTTGAATCGAACAGACGGGCGCCGATTTTCACGACCAACCCACCCAACAAAGCGGGGTCAACCCGCTTGACGATATCGACATTGCCGAACCCGGCTTCGATCAGCCGGGCGCGGATGGCTTGTTCCTGGGCGTCCGACAGTGCGTGCGCGCTTTCCACCTGCGCCACCACCACGCCGCGCTTTTCCGCCACCAGGGCGGCGAAAGCGACAACGATGTCGCGCAGCGCGCGCATCCGGCGATTGATCACGACCACGCTAGCGAAATTCATCACCAGGGTGCCGAAGCCCTGGGCTTCCAGCACTGCACGCACCGCTTTCTGGGCGGTAGCAACATTGATCAGCGGGCTGCCGAGCAGACGGCGCATATCGGCGCTGTCATCGATCAGACGGCCAAGCTGCTCCATTTCCGCGACGGTCGCGTCGAGCAGATTCTGCTCACCCGCTTGCGCATAAAGGGCTGCGGCATAGCGATCCGCCAAGCCGCCGCCCGAATTTCCACTGCCGCCAGACGCCAAAGCTGCGGTTCCATATTCCTGGGGCCGCCAGAGCGACCGCGATGCCGAAAGCTGGCGTTACACCAACGCCGGGGCCTCTAGCATGCGCGTTTGGGGTGCGCAACACTCGGCGGGCAATTGATTATGATATCATGCTTTTGCTTGCTGGGTGTGCTAGAAATTATGCAGCACGACCCGAGCCGAGGGCCAAATGGATGATCGCGTGGATGTCAGAATTCCGGTCGAACCCGATATTGCTTCGGCGTTAGCAAACCCCACCCGGCGTGCGGCGGCCGGCAGGGTGCTGACCGATCTGATCAACGGAAATCACGCGCGCGATTTCCTGGCAGAGGCCTTGGCGGCCGCGCAGGAAGAAGCCCGAGGCAACGGCCTGACGCCGGAAGATGTCGATGCCGAAGTGCGGAGATGGTGCGCGGAAGAAGCCTGCCTCGATGCTGAGGCCGAAGCCGACCACCACTCTGGCCGGGTCGTCTCGCACGAACGCGTCACGGAATGGCTTGGAAAGTTAGTCCAAGGCGAACGCGCCCCGCGGCCGCGCGCTTCGCACCCAACTGCATGAGCACCGCTTCCCACCGTAGGGTGTGGTTCCGTTTGGAACCACACCGTCGCACCTCGGACGGCGGCAGTAAGCAGTGCCGCGTCAAGCGGCGCTGATACCTTATTCCGAGGCGTCGATCGGCCCTTCAAGCATCCGCCAACTCCGCCGGGAACCGGAAGCGCACATTTTCCGCCACCCCTGCCAGCGTAGTGACCTCCACCGGCCCGAAGCCGCGCAGCCCTTCGATCACGCCCTGCACCAGCATTTCCGGCGCCGATGCCCCGGCCGTCAGCCCCACCGTTGCGATCCCCTTGAACCAGCTTTCTTGCAATGCCGAGGCATCGTCAATCAGATAGGCCGGCTTGCCGACCTCATCGCCGATTTCCTTCAACCGGTTGGAATTGGACGAATTGCGGCTGCCGACCACCAAAATCAGATCCACCACCTCGGCGAGGTCGCGCACCGATTGCTGGCGATTTTGCGTCGCATAGCAGATATCGCGGACATCCGGCCCAACGATCGCCGGAAAGCGCGCCTTCAACGCCGCGATAATGTGCCGCGTATCATCCACCGAAAGCGTGGTCTGGGTAATGTAGGCAAGCTTGTCCGGCGTGCCGGGATTGAGCGTTGCGACATCTTCCACCGTTTGCACCAGATGCACCACACCGTCGATCTGTCCGATCGTGCCTTCAACCTCGGCATGATGGGCATGGCCGACCAGGACGATTTCCCGACCGGCGGCGGCATAGCGGCGGCCTTCATTATGGACCTTGGCGACCAAGGGGCAGGTCGCGTCGATTACCGGCAACCCCCGGTCGCGCGCGACTTCTTCCACCTTGCGGGCCACGCCATGGGCGCTGAAAACCGTCATCGCGCCGGGCGGAATTTCGTCAAGCTCATCCACAAACACCGCGCCCCTGGTGCGCAGATCTTCCACCACATGGCGATTATGGACGATTTCGTGGCGGACATAGATCGGCGGGCCGAACTTCTTCAGTGCCCGTTCCACAATCTCAATCGCGCGTTCCACCCCGGCGCAAAACCCGCGCGGCTGCGCCAGAACCACTTTCAACATGCCAACCCACTCCATATCCTGAAGCCGCATATGGCACGATTTCACGTGTGGGAGTAGGGAGGCGGTTATGGCCCGAGCGCGCGTGGATCAATTGCTGGTAGATCGTGGCCTGGTGGAAAACCGCACAAGGGCGCAAGCGCTGATGCTTGCCGGCAAGGTCTATTCCGCCACCCGCCGGGTCGACAAGCCGGGCCAATCCGTCCCGGATGACTTCCCGCTCGAAGTGCGCGGCCAGGATCATCCCTGGGTTTCCCGTGGCGGGGTCAAGCTCGCCCACGCGTTGGTGGAATTTGGCCTGTCGCCGGCGGGCCTGATCTGCCTCGATGTCGGTGCCTCGACCGGCGGTTTCACCGATGTCCTGCTGACCCATGGCGCCAGCAAGGTTTACGCGGTCGATGTCGGGCACGGCCAGCTAGCCTGGAAACTGCGATCGGACCCGCGCGTGGTGGTGATGGAGAAGACCAACGCGCGCCATTTGACGACCGGGCAAGTGCCGGACCCGATCGGCGCCCTGGTGTGCGATGCAAGCTTCATCGGCCTGCAAACCCTGCTGCCCGCGTCGCTGGCGTTGTGTGCCCCTGGCGCCTGGGCTGCGGTGCTGATCAAGCCGCAATTCGAAGCCGGCCCCGGCCAGGTTGGCAGCAAGGGCGTGGTGCGCGATCCGGCGGTGCATGATGCGGTGTGTGCCCGCATCGGCGCCTGGTGGGCCGGCCGGCCGGGCTGGATTGTGCTGGGGATTTCCCCCAGTCCGATCACCGGCCCCGAAGGCAACCGCGAATTCCTGCTGGCGGCCCGCCTGGCGTGATCACCCTGTTCGGCATTATCGCGCCGATTTTCGCCTTGATCGGCCTCGGGGCCGTCGCGGTGCGGCTCAAATTGCTTGAGCTCCCGGCGATCAAAGGCATGAATGATTTCGTCTTCTATCTGGCGATGCCGTGCCTGCTGTTCCGCTCCGTCGCCGATGCGCCGCCACTGCGCCTGTTGGATGTCGCGGGATCGTTCATTGTCGGTGCGGTGCTGATCTTTGCGCTCGCGGTGCTGATCGCGCGCAAGCTGTTCGGCGTGCGTTTGGCCAATGCGTCGGTCTTCGCGCTCAATTCAGTGTTCGGCAATACCGTGATGCTGGGCATTCCGATCATCGATGCCGCCTACGGGCCGACCGGGGTTGCCAATTTGCTCGCCGTGGTCGCCTTTCATTCCGGCCTGCTGCTGCCGTTGGCGACGGTGTTGATCGAAGCCGATGCCGCCGACGGGCGCGGCCCTTGGGCTGTGGTTCGCGCCACCTTGCCCGGTCTGCTGCGCAACCCGGTGGTGATGACCATTCTGTGCGCCTTCGCCTGGCGCGCCACCGGGCTTGGCTTTGTGACGCCGGCGACACGGTTCTTGGCCCTGGTCGGTGCTGCCGGACCGCCTTTGGCGCTGTTCTGCCTCGGCGCGACCCTGCCCAAGCCAAGTTCCTGGACCGATATGAAAGATGTCGCCATCGCCAGCCTGTTCAAGCTGGTCGCCATGCCCGCGACGGTGGCGCTGTTCGCGCATCTAGCTGGCGTTACTGGCGTCGCCTTCGCCGTGGTGGTGCTGACCGCCGGCCTGCCCACCGGCGCCAATGCCTTCATGTTGGCGCGGCGCTTTGGCACGCTGATGGAGGCATCCGCGAGCACAGTCGTCGTCAGTACCGCGCTGTCATTGGTAACGCTGACGGTGCTGTTGGGGTGGCTCGGCTAACTAGCTTTGCCTGTGCCCTTCTGCGCTGGTTCATGCAGCATCGCCATCCCGGTGGTCAGCGCATCCACCGAGCTACTAAGATCGTCGGCCATAAGCTCCAGTTCAGCCTTGACGTTTTGCCACATGCTGTCCCCGCCAAGTGCGTGCAACTGGCCCTCGAGCTTTTTGTGCCTTTGTTCGAGATCAGCCAACTGGGTTTGCGCCTCGACCTTCTTGAGGCCATCAGCGGTGGAGATTGTCTTGTGGAGTGCGATGATGCGGCTGCGAAGCATTTCGAGCCGCGCTATCATCGCTGTGTGGGAATTGCTGTGATCCATGGCCAATATTCTCCGTTACTCTTGGTCCTTCAGCTGGGTCGGCAATATCCCTTATTCAATAGTCACAACCTTGGGCATTGATTTATTGTAACAAATTGGCAATTGCTTTTACGCCGCAAAAGTATCAGCTAGCTAAAGCGCCGTAGTGAAAGCCATCCTATGATCGACCCGTCCGACATACGTGCCCGCGCCTTCGCCATGCCGTTCACCAGCCCGGCCTACCCACCAGGGCCCTATCGTTTCATAGACCGCGAATACATGATCATTACCTATCGGACCGACCCTGCGGCCCTGGCGCGCATGGTGCCAGGCCCGCTTGAGGCGCCAGACGCGATCGTGAAGTTCGAATTCATCCGCATGCCCGATAGCACCGGCTTTGGTGATTACACCGAAAGCGGGCAGGTCATCCCGGTGCGCTTCAACGGGGCCGATGGCGGCTATACTCACGCCATGTTTCTTGATGACCATCCGCCGATCGCCGGCGGCCGGGAACTTTGGGGTTTCCCAAAAAAGCTCGCCTCGCCGACCTTGGCGGTAGATCACGATACCATGGTCGGGACACTCGACTACGGAAAGGTGCGGGTGGCAACTGCAACAATGGGGTACAAACACAAGGCGCTGTCGGCCGAGGCTGTTCTGCCCAGCATGCTGGCGCCCGGCTTCCTGCTTAAAATCATTCCGCATGTCGATGGCAACACGCGCATCTGCGAACTGGTGCGCTTCAATCTGGGCGACGTCGTCATCAAGGGCGCCTGGACTGGCCCGGCGGCGCTCGAACTCCATCCGCACGCGCTTGCCCCGGTCGCCGATCTGCCGGTGCTTGAAGTGCTGTCGGCGGTTCACATCATTGCCGATATAACGCTTAACCTGGGTGAGGTCGTGCACGACTACCTCGCCTGATTTTCATTTCACACAGCAGGAGACTGGATATGGGCCAACTTGACGGCAAGGTTGCCATCGTCACGGGCAGCGCCAGCGGTATCGGCAAGGAAATCGCGCTGCGCTATGCGCAGGAAGGCGCGAAGGTCGTCATCGCCGATCTGATGATGCCGGCCGCGGAGGCAACCGTTGCCGAGTTCGCCGCCGCTGGCCATACCGCGCTCGCAGTTGCGATGAATGTCACCGATGAAGATGCGGTCAACGCGGGCGTTGCTGTTGTCATGGCGAAATATGGCCGGATCGACATTCTGGTCAGCAACGCCGGCATCCAGATTGTCCACCCGTTGGTCGATTTCCCATTCGCTGACTGGAAGAAGTTGCTGGCGATCCATCTCGATGGCGCCTTTCTGACCACGAAAGCCTGTCTCAAACACATGTATGCCGCCGGTAGCGGCAGCGTGATCTACATGGGATCGGTGCATTCCAAAGAAGCCTCGGTGCTGAAGGCGCCCTACGTTACCGCCAAGCACGGCTTGATCGGCCTCTGCAAAGTGGTGGCCAAGGAAGGTGCCGCCCATGGCGTCCGCGCGAACGTAATCTGCCCCGGCTTCGTCCGCACCCCACTGGTCGAAAAACAAATCCCGGAACAGGCAAAAACGCTTGGCATTACGGAAGCCGAGGTGATCAAAAACGTTATGCTGAAAGAAACCGTGGACGGTGAATTCACCACTGTAGAAGATGTTGCCGAAGCCGCCTTGTTCTTTGCCGCCGCTAAGACCAATGCAATGACCGGCCAGTCACTGGTGGTCAGCCACGGTTGGTTCATGCAGTAATGCTGGAAACATCACGGGAAACGCGCCATGTCCTATGCCGAAAATGTCGGAGTGCGCATTCATTATGAAGTAACCGGCAGCGGCCCCGTGCCGATCTCAACGTCCTGATCGCCTGCGTGCCGAGCAGCGCATCCATGGCGGACATGTTGCCTGCCATGACCATGTCCTGCTGCGTTTATTGCGGGGATGCCGATCCAATTTTCTCCCAGGCCAAGCTGTGTGCCGGGATGATTACGGGCGCGCAGTTCGTTCCCCTGCCAGGCCTCGCCCATTTACCCGCCATCACCGACAGCAGCGTAGTGCTGCCGCCGGTGATGGCGTTTCTGGCGAGTGTTGCGATCAGATAACCTTGGCGCCGAGATGCGGGAACATCGCGAGCCGCGCGGCTTCGTCCATTTCCGCCTTAAACACATGGCGATCTTTCAACGCGATCGCGCGCGCCGCCGCCGGGCGGGCGGTGATCGCATCGGCATGGCGCGCCACGTTCGCATATTGTTTGGCCGCGTCGCCCAGCACGAATGGCACCAGCCGCGACCAACCCCACACTGCCATGTCGAGAACGGTATAGTCGTCGCCCATCATCCAGGTCTTGCCGGCAAGGTGTGCGTCCAGAATGCCCCAGTGGCGTTGCGCCTCGAACACGTAACGGTTCAGCGCGTATTCTTTCGGCTCCGGCGCTACGTTTTTGAAATGCACCGCCTGGCCGGAATAGGGCCCGATGCCTGATGCCACAAACATCAGCCAGGACAGCATTTCGCCGCGCGCCTTAGGCGTGTTGGCGGGCATTAACTTGCCGGTCTTTTCGCCCAGGTACAACAAAATCGCGTTGCTATCGAAGACCGTCGCATCACCATCGACAATGGCCGGCAGCTTGGCGTTGGGGTTGATGGCACGAAACGCGTCGCTGTGCTGCTCG
>JANXRN010000460.1 GCA_025352995.1 Acetobacteraceae bacterium | reverse complement strand
GGTGACACGGTCGGAAAAAGGCATGACTTTGGTGCGGCGCGGCCTGCCGCCGCTCCATGTCCCGACCAGGGCCCGCGCGGTCGCCGACGTTTCGGGCGCGGGCGACACGATGATTGCGACCTTGGCAACGGCGCTCGCGATCGGTGCACCGCTGCCCGAAGCCGCAGCCTTGGCTAACGTCGCGGCCGGCATCGCGGTCGGCAAACTTGGCACCGCGACCGTGCTGCGGTCCGAATTGTCGGAAGCCTTGCATTTCCACACCGACCCGGCGCGCAAGATTCTGGATCGCCCAGCCGCGGTCGCCCGGGTGGCCGCGTGGCGCCGGGCCGGGCTGTCGGTGGGTTTCACCAATGGCTGCTTTGATTTGCTCCATCCTGGCCATGTCGGGCTGCTGGCCCGCGCCCGTGCCGCGTGCGACCGGCTGGTGGTGGCGTTGAATACCGATGCGTCCGTCCGTCGCCTGAAAGGCCCCACCCGGCCGGTGCAGTCCGAAAGCGCGCGGGCGACGGTAATGGCGGCCCTCGAGGCCTCTGATCTGGTGGTGCTGTTTGACGAGCAAACCCCGCTCGAAATCGTCAACGCACTGCTGCCCGACGTCATCATCAAAGGCGCCGATTATGCCGAGCATGAGATTGTTGGGGCGGCGGAGGTCAAGGCCAATGGCGGCCGTGTGGTGCGGGTGCCGCTCGAAAACGGCTACAGCACCACCGGCACAATCGCCCGGATAAACGCGGAAAATTAGCGTCTCGGGATGGTGGTATGATAATACCACAGGCAAAATCGCTTGACGGAACCAGCGCGGGCCATCATAGACCGCGCCTTCCCTGGTGCCTTTGCGCGCCGGGTCCGCTTCGCAAAGGACGTCCCCATGCTGAAGACCACCGTCGCGCTGAAGCCAGCCGACGTAAACAAGGATTGGATCCTGATCGACGCCGAGGGCGTGGTTCTGGGTCGCCTCGCGGTTGTCATCGCCAACCGCCTGCGCGGCAAGCACAAGCCGCAATTCACCCCGCATGTCGATTGCGGTGACAATGTCATCGTCATCAATGCCGACAAGGTGAAGATCACCGGCAACAAGCTCGATGGCGAAACCCATTATTACCACACCGGCTACTCCGGCGGCATCAAGGGTCGCACCTTGCGCCAGCGCCTGGAAAGCAAGTTCCCGGAACGCGTGGTGGAAAAAGCGGTTGAACGCATGATCACCCGAGGCCCGCTGCAGCGCCGCCAGATGAAGCACCTGTTCGTCTATGCCGCGGCCGGCCACCCGCATGACGCGCAGACCCCGAAATCGCTGGATGTTGCCGGCATGAACCCCAAGAACAGGAGGGGTTGATCCGATGTCCGGAACCCAGACCCGCAGCCTCGCCGACCTCAAGGAACTTGCCGTCGCGACCGCAATCCCGACCGAGCGCCCGAAGGTTGAACCGAAACGTGACGCACTTGGCCGCAGCTACGCGACCGGCCGCCGCAAGAACGCCATCGCCCGCGTGTGGATCAAGCCCGGCAAGGGTGAGATCACCGTCAACGGCAAGCGTGTCGGCCAGTATTTCGCCCGGCCAGTGCTGCGCATGTTGATCACCCAGCCGTTTTTGGTGGCTGACCGCTACAACGCGTTTGACGTGTTCTGCACCGTCAACGGTGGCGGCCTGTCCGGCCAGGCCGGCGCCCTGCGCCACGGCATCAGCCGTGCGCTGACCTATTACGAGCCCGATTTGCGCGGCATCCTTAAGGTCGCGGGCTTCCTCACCCGTGACAGCCGCGTGGTCGAGCGCAAGAAATACGGCAAAGCCAAAGCCCGCCGGAGCTTCCAGTTCAGCAAGCGCTGATCTCGGCTTTCTCGATGTTGGATCAGGGGTCGCGGAGTTTTCCGCGGCCCCTTTTTCTTGGGCTTTGCGTGCCGGGATGTGGTAAGGTTCGCTATGACCTTGGCAATTGCACTCGATCCGGTCGTTGCGCGTTTTCGGGCGGCGCTGGATGACATCTATGGCGACCGGATCGCACGGGTGATCCTGTTCGGATCACGCGCGCGCGGCGATGCACACGCCGAGTCTGACTATGATGTGGCAGTGTTTCTTAAAGCCATGGCAGACCGTTGGGCGGAGCGGACGCGGCTCGCGGATTTGCGCGTCGTATTTCTTGATGAGACCGGAGAGTTCTTCGACGCCAAGCCGTTTTTGGCCGACGAATTGCGCGACCGCTCGCCATTGATGCATGAAATTCGACGTGACGGAATTGAGGTTTGACCCCGGAGTCCGCTCGCTTCCTTGAGAAGTCGGAGGGGCAACTCAAGCAGGCGGAAATAATGCTCACGGTCGCGCTTTACGACGCCGCAGGCCGTGCAGCCTATCTCGGCGGATTTCACGCAGCTCAGGCGCTTATTTTCGAGCGGCTCGGTCGCGTGTTCAAAACCCACCGAGGCGTCCACGGCGAGTTCTCCAGACTGATCAAAGACGGGCCGGGCTCTGACCTGGCGTTAGGTCGGTTTTTGTCACAGACCTATGAATTGAAATCCATGGCTGACTACGAACTTGGTCCGGGCGCGGAGGTATCGGCCGAGGTCGCAGCCGCCGCGATCGCCCAAGCGCGCCAGTTCATCGCGCGAGTGAACGAACTCCTCGACGCCGAGTAAGCTTAACGCGTCCACTTCAAGTCAAAAACACCCCCCCATTCACATGAAT
>JANXRN010000455.1 GCA_025352995.1 Acetobacteraceae bacterium | reverse complement strand
CTGGACCGGCGATATGGTCGATATGAACATGGGCATGCCCATGCATCGCGGCCTCGGCCCGCATCTGCGCGGCACCACCCCGAGCATCCGCGGCCTCGGCAGCTTCGCCTCCCCCGGCACCTTCGGCCATGGTGGCGCCGGCATCGCTTATTGCTGGGGCGATCCGGATTCGGGCGTGTCCTTCGCCTATCTGACCAATTGCCGCATTCCCGATCCGTGGCATTCGCGCCGCTTGGATCTGGTGGCGAATTTCGTGCATTCGGCGATTTTGTAAGTAAGCACTCCTTTTTTTGAAAAAAAAGGAGCAAAAAAACTTTTCCACTTTGGTTCCGAGCGCCCCGCTGGTGCGGGGCGCGCACGCCAACGGCAAGGGATGGATAAAAAGTTTTTTTGGTTCTTTTTGTTCACAAAAAGAACTGATTGCCTTCTGATTTCCCTTGACTGAGAGTCTTTCTCAAAATGAGAAATCGCTTTCTTCTAATGGCCGCCGAGTGGCACCAGATGCGACAGAAACATCTCCGCACACGCCCGCCAGCTGAACCGTTCCGCATGCGCCCGGCACGCCACCCGATCGCCACCAAGCGCGGCGAGCGCCGCCGTGCGTAAATCATCATCCACCGCCCCGATATGCCCATCGGCATCGGCCAGCACATCCTTCGGCCCCGTCACATTGTAAGCCGCAACCGGGGTTCCGCAGGCCAGCGCCTCCAGGATCACCAACCCGAACGTATCGGTGATGCTTGGGAACACGAAAACATCTGCGCTGGCATAGGCCCGCGCCAGATCGTCCCCATAGCGTGGGCCGGCGAAATGAACCTTCGGATAATCATTGCGCAACGATGCCAGTTGCGGCCCGCCGCCCACCACTATTTTGCTGCCCGGCAGATCGAGATCGAGGAAGGCGCGGATGTTTTTTTCCACCGCCACCCGCCCGATATAAATGAAGATCGGTCCTGGCAACCCGCCCCAATCTTCCCGCGCTTGCGGCGCAAACAATTCGAGATCAACCCCGCGCGACCAGGTCCGCAATGATTTGAATCCGCGTCCTTGCGCAGCTTGATGCCAGCGACTTCGAGGCCCATCGGCAGCCAGGCGCGAAACATCTCATCATGGTTGCCGGGGATGTAGGTCACCTCCGTCCCCCGGCGCGCATGCTGCAAGATCAGCCTTATCACCTCATCATGGGTCGCATCCCAGTACCAGGATTTCCGCAACCGCCAGCCATCGATGATGTCGCCCACCAGATACATCTGCTCGCAGGAAATCCGGCGGAGGAAATCGACCAGGAAATCGCTGCGGCAACCCCGCGTGCCGAGATGCAAATCCGAAATGAAAACCGCGCGATAGCTCGGGCCGGTCGAGGGCTGTGCTGCGTTCATGGGCGCAGCAAATACAACCCGCCCCGCGTCGTGCACGTGAAGATTGGATGACGGTCTAGCCGCAAAAAACATCACTTGGTTGACTGCAAACCGACATCGAACTGCAATCATATTCGCCGATAAGGCTTGGTTCCTCTGGGCCAAAAGGCATCCATGCTGATCATTTTCAATCCAGTCGCCGGCCGCCGTCGCGCGCAGCGCCTGTGGCGCGTGCTTGATATCATGGCGACCAGCGGGGTGCGGCTCGAAATCGTCGAAACCCAGCATGCCGGACACGCAACGGAACTCGCCCGTGCCGGGGCAGAGGCCGGCAGACCCATGGTGGTCGCCGCCGGTGGCGATGGCACAATTGCTGAGGTCGCCGCGGGCCTGGCCGGCAGTGACTGCAAGCTTGGATTTTTCCGATCGGCACCGCAAATGTGCTTGCCCATGAGCTCGGGCTGAGCTTCTCACCAGCCGGCGTCGCCGCGGCGTTGGCGTTCGGCCGAACCGTGGATTTATGGCCCGGTGCGGCGGTCGGCGCCGACGGCACGCGCCTGTTCGTGCAGATGCTGGGCGCCGGGTTTGATGCCCAGGTGGTGAAGAACCTGTCGCTCGGGCTGAAGCGGGCGATCGGGCGCAGCTCCTATGTTCTGCAATCGATGCGCGAACTCGGACGCTACGGGTTTCCACCCATCGCCGTCTCGCTCGATGGAAAATGCTCAGACGCCGGCAGCGTCATCGTCAGCAAGGGCAGGCTTTATGCCGGCCGCTACCTCGTCGCCCCCGGTTGCCGCCCAACTGACCGGGGCTTCAGCGTCGTGCTGTTCGAACGGCCCGGCGCCCTGCAAGCGGCCCTGTGCGGTGCGGCGTTGCCGTTTGATATGATCCCCCATATGCCCGGCGTGCGGGTGCTGCGTGCCGAGCATGTCGAACTCGATTGCCGCGCCGCGCCGACCCAGACTGATGGTGACCCGTGCGGCAATGGCCGCCTGGTGATTGACACCGCCCCAGGGTCAATCCCGGTGGTCGTTGGCTAAACCCAGCGCCACCGCCACCATCCGCGATCCCGGATCGGCCAGTTCACTCACCACGTTGAAGTGATGATGTCCGGGGCTGATCTCCCAAGTTCCGCCCCAGGCCGCAGCCATTTCGCGGGACTGGCGGGCATATTCGACCCCCTCATCGCCGCCCACCACCGCGTGCAACGGCTGCCCCGGTGCAGGCATGAACATCGGCGACAGGCTACCCGCCACGCTTTCATCCATCCCCAACGCGTCATTGACCGGGGTGCGACACAAGGGCGGCAGATCGAACAGCCCGCTGATCGGCAGCGCCGCATAAATCAGATCGGCCGGCAGACCGTGCGCCGCCCAGTCATGGCCCAGCAGCATCGCCGCCAGATGCCCGCCGGCCGAATGCCCGATCGCCAGCATTTTCCGCCCGTGCAGCCGGAACAAGGCCGGCGCCACCGCCAGCAGATGGTTGACCACCACTGGCATGGTCACCGCGGGGCATTGGTCATAAGACGGCATCGCCACCGCCATGCCATGCGCCAGCAGCCCTGCTGCCAGATGGCTCCATGCTGCCCGGTCACTGTGCTGCCAGTAGCCGCCATGCACGAAAATCGCGATCGGGGCCGCACGACCGGCATCGGGC
>JANXRN010000386.1 GCA_025352995.1 Acetobacteraceae bacterium | reverse complement strand
GCCATGCGCGTTGGCGATGTTCAGTGGTAGGCAGCGATAAGCGTAGGAATGTGGCGTTGCATCCATCCAGTCCCGTGTGGACGGTGCGGGGCGGATATTGGGCGCCCAACCATCGCGCAAGTAGCAGATCAGATCCATCGGCAAAGCCTAGCATGGGGAAGCACAAACAAAAATGGCGACCCGAAGGTCGCCATTTTCTGGATCAGGATCGTTTGGTCAGGATCAGCGGCGACGACGAATGCCAGCCAACCCCGCGAGGCCCGCCATCAGCACGGCAGCCGTCATTGGTTCCGGCACGCCCACCGGGCCCGGCGGGGCCGGCGGCGGAGCAAGGGTGTAGTTATAAACAATCGAGCCGGTCACATCGACCAAGGTCACCTGGTTGATGGAGTCATTGCCACCAGTGAACTGGATGCCGGTCGAGGTGTTGGTGGAGAACCCGAGGTTGATGAAACTAGACGCTCCGCCGGTAAAATCAGCAAGCAGGGTCGAGTCCGTGACCGTGCCGGTGCCACTACCACCGCTGGCGACTGACTGGCCCTGGATCGCCCCCGAGCTGGCAATCGGCGCAACGGTCACCTGGCCCGTGGTCAGGGTGGCGAAGGTGACGGTTTTCACGATCTTGTCGCTTACCAGTAGATTATAGTTACCGCCGGAATTGCCGCCATTGCCGGGCAAGGTCAGCGCGCTGGAGTAGTCGGTCAAACCATAGACCTGGGTGGAGGTCGAGTTTGCCGTAATGGTGTAGGCCGAATGCACGTTTTCGGTGATCTGCAACACGAAGCTGTTCAGCGTTCCAAGCGACGAGTCGAACTTCTGGAGCGAGAAATTATAACCCGCAATATCCGTGAAAGCAGCGCTCAGCGGGTTGGTAAAGCTCTTGGAAATGGTCACCGCGCTCGCGGAACCGGCCGCGAGCAGGCCTGCGATCCCCGCGACGGTGGAAAGATAAAAACCCTTGCGCGACATCCTGAACTCCTGATCCTGAAACTTCGTGCTACTACAATATTGTCAACAATCGCTTTACCCCGCGACCGCCCTACCAACAATTATGCATGTTCCGTGCCATATTTTAAAGTTGAATTTTTTCAATGAGTTGAAAAATTTTATCTGTGAGCCGCCCAGTCCAGTGTAAAATTCCCTGACATATTCACCGCTATTCCGGGCAGACGATCGTCGCGCCATCCAAGCCATGCATCCCGGCTAACCCTTGCCACGGGCAGGTTTTGTAAGGGTGAAACATATTGTAAAACAGAGCGTTAGCGAACTGCTCGGCTGCGCCCGGCTGCCGCCGCATAACGATGCTGGTCACAACTGGGCATGAGTGTCCGCCATGCTCTGATAGAAGCGCCGGACAGACATTAACCCTTTGTTTGCGCGTCTGTTTATCCGGGTCCGGTTAGACCGCCTGCGCCAAACATGGGCTAGGTCACAATGCTGTAAATATTGCCGACTCTTATCCTCGTGCTCACCAGTTGGGCTTGACCACACCAATCTTCGGCCCATCATTTCGGCCAGCGGCGCAGATCCCTGTGCCCCAGCACGGAGAGAACTCTACTATGGGCAGCATTATCAGCCTCACCGCCGCCGACGGCCATCAGTTCAGCGCCTATCAATCCGGCCCTGCCGATGCAAAGGCCGGTGTGGTGGTCATCCAGGAGATTTTCGGCGTCAACCAGCATATCCGCAACATGGCCGATCGCCTGGCCGCCGAGGGTTTCCTCGCGATTGCGCCAGCCTTGTTCGATCGTGCCGAGCGCGGGGTCGAACTCGGCTATACGGGCGATGATGTCGCTGCCGGTCGCACATTGCGAGGCAAAGTGCCCGATGATGGCGCAATGCGCGACATCGAAGCCGCCGCCGCCGCCCTCGGCGGCATCCCGGCCGGCATCGTCGGCTATTGCTATGGCGGCACCATCGCCTGGTGGGGGGCGACGCGCACCAAATCCTTTAAAGCCGCGAGCGGCTGGTATGGCGGCGGCGTTGCTGGCACTGCGACCGAAGTGCCGGGCTGCCCGGTGCAGCTCCATTTCGGCGAAAAAGACACCGGCATCCCAATGTCGGACGTCGACAAAGTGCGCGCGGCCCAGCCTGGGGTGGATATTTTCGTCTATGCCGGCGCCCAGCACGGGTTTGGCTGCGATGAACGGGCGAGCTTCAGTGCGCCGGACGCCGCACTCGCGCAAAGCCGGACGGTGGCTTTCTTCCGCCAGCATCTGGTCGGCTGAGCCACAAGCGCAACGCCGCAGCGACATCGCCCATCACCCCGGCCCAGTCACCGGGGTGATGCTGGCGGAACAGCCGCACGGTCGGGTACCAAGGGCTGTCGGTGCGGTCGAGCAGCCAGCGCCAGTCCGGCGTGAACGCCAGCAGCAGCCAGACCGGTTTGCCCATGCTGGCCGCCAGATGGGCAACGCTGGTATCGACGGTGATCACCAGGTCCATCGCCGCAACCAGCCCTGCCGTATCATCGAAATCGCGCAATTCGTCGCCGAAATGACGGATCCGGCCGAACAGCACCAGAATATCGGCGTCTTCCGGCCGCAAATCCTTTTGGAGTGCGAACCAGTTCGCATCATGCGCGATCAGCCCGCGCCACAAAGCCAGCTTCGTGCTGCGGGCGTGGTCGGTGATATGCGCCGGATTGCCACTCCAGGCGATGCCGATGCGCCGGCCATCCACCCCCGGCAGGCGCTGCCGCCAGCTTCGTTGCTGCGCCGCCGTGGCGGTGAGCGGGACCGGCGGCGGGATGGTCGCCAGATCGGTTGCCAGGGCGCGCGGCAGACTGAGCAGGTCGCAGGTGAAATCGCAGTCCGGCGCGCGATCCTGGTCGCCGATCACCCGAACCCAAGGCAAGGCGCGCGCCAGGATACCGCGCAACGGCGGCTGCACCGCCAGCACCACCCGCGCGCCCAATTGCTGCATAAGCTGCGCATAGCGGCAGAACTGCAAACTATCGCCCAGGCCTTGCTCGCAGCCCAGCAGGATCGACCGTCCAGCGAGTGCCTCGTGCCCGGACCAGGCGTTGGCATGCGGCGTGAATTGCGCCGGATTGAGCGCCTTGCGGCCTTCATATAAATCCCAACCGCGGGCGAAATCGCCCATCGTCAGCAACGCCACCCCGATATTCCAGCGCGCCTCGGCAAAATCCGGACGCAGCGCCAGCGCGCGCCGATAGGCATCAAGCGCCGCCTGGTGCTGGCCGAGGTCGCGCAGCGCGCTGCCAAGATTATTTTGTGCATCGGCGAAGTGCGGATCGGCTTCGCCTGCTTTCAGAAAACAATCATACGCTGCTGCGGGCTGGCACAGCCGCATCAGCGCAATGCCGCGTAAATTCCAGCCACGGGCAAAGCTGGGCGCGCGTGCCACCAGTTCATCGAGCCGCCCTAGCGCTTCTGCCACGGCTTTCTGGCCGAACAGCAGCACGCAGGCATTGTAGCGCGCGTCGATATGGTCGGGATCGAACGCCAGCGCCTGATCGAAGCCGGCAAGCGCCTGATCCGCGTCGCCCGACTGCACCAGCCTATTGGCGCGGCGGTAATGATCAGCAGCCATCGCCGTCTGCACCCGCCGACGCAAATGGAGCGCCTGTGGATGAAGGGGCATTTCGGCCAGAACATTGTCATAGGCCGCGAGGGCCGCCGCCAGCTTGCCCGATTGCTGCAAGGCGAGCGCCCGTGACAGGCACGCCTGCACATCAAGGGGCAATGAATGCTCGCAGCGCATCGGCCACACGCGCTACCTGCTCCGCCCGCGCATCCGGGCTGGCTGGGCGGAACAGCCGCATGCTGGGGTACCAGGGCGTGTCATCCCGACCTAGCATCCAGCGGAAATCCGGGTTGTGCGGGAGCAGCACCCACACCGGTGCCGCGATCGCGCCGGCGAGATGGGCGACGGAGGTATCGACGCTGATCAATACATCAAGCTCCCCAATCAGCGCTGCGGTATCGGCGAAATCGCCCTGGTGATCGGGGAAATGACGCAAGCCGGGATAGGACCCCATGGTCGCCGCGTCATCGGCGCGCAATTCCTTCTGCACCACGATGAAATCAGCATCGCAGGCTAGGATGGGGGCGAAATCGGCCAGGGTGAAGGATCGGTTGCGGTCATTATGGTGCTGGGCGTTGCCGCTCCAGGCCAGCCCAATCCGACGCAGCTTGCGCGGCCCGAGCCGTGCTCGCCAGGCGGCTACCCGGGCCGGGTCGGTCGATAAATAGCTGGGCGTGGCCGGGATGGTGTCAAGCCTTGTGCCGAACGCCATCGGCAGGCTCAACAGCGCGCATTGGAAATCGAGCTTCGCAGGGGTGGCTTCGTCGCGCAGCACGGTGATGTCAGGGTGCAACGAGTCAATCAGATCGCCCAGCGCCCCTTGCACCCCCAACGTCACCTTGGCGCCGGCTTCGCGGGCCAGCAGCGCGTAGCGCACGAACTGGATCGTATCGCCGAATCCTTGTTCCCAATGCATAAAAACATGCTGATCGCGCAAATCGCTTTCACCCGACCATACCGGGGCCGGCAGCTTCAGCTTCCAGCGCACATTGGGCAGCCGTTTGCGCCATTCATACAGCTTGAACCCGTCGATCAGATCGCCTTGCAGCAGCCTGACGATGCTCAGGTTGAAACGCGCGCCGACATGATCGGGGTCGATGCCGATCGCCCGGTCGAAATAGGACTGTGCCTTGGCAAATTCCTGCCGATCGAGCTCCAGCACGCCGAAATTATACCAGGCATCGGCGAAATCCGGCTTGATTTCGACCGTGGTCCGGTAGCACGCCACCGCTTCGTCAATCCGCCCGAGCGCGCGCAGCACCGTTGCCCTGGTGCAATGGGCTTCCGGCAGGCGCGGCGCCAGCGCCAGCGCATGATCGACGCTCGCCAGCGCTTCCTCGTCGCGCTTCAGCCCGATCAGCGGATTGGCGCGGTTGGAATAAAGGACCGGATCGTCCGCCCGGATGCGGATCGCGTGGTCATAGCTTGCCAGCGCTTCCTCCTGGCGGGAGAGTTCATTGAGCGCGTTGCCCCGTTCCTGCAGCGCTTCAAAATCGTCCGGCTGCAGCGCCAGCGCCTTGTCAAGGGCCATCAGCGCGTCTTCGGGGCGGCAAAGCCCGTTGAGCGCGATGCCGCACAACAAGTGCGACTCGGCATTATCCGGCTCGATGCCGCTTGCGCGCATGAAGGCCGCGAGCGCTTCGGTGCGCCGCCGCAGGCCCAGCAGCACGCGGCCGCGGGCGGCATGGGCCTTGGCGTAGCCTGGCTGCAACCCGACCGCACGATCATACTCGGCCAGCGCGCCAGACTTGTCGCCGAGCCCGGCCAGTGCGGTGCCGCGATTGAGGAACGCTTCCGCATAGGCCGGCCGCAAGGCGATGGCGCGATCGAAGCCGAGCTTCGCTTCACCCAGTCTCCTGAGATCAAGCAGGATATTGCCGCGATTATTATGCAAATCGGCGACCGTCTGGGTCATCGCCAGCGCCCGGTCGAGATAGGGCAGCGCGTCCGCCGGCCGTTTCAGGTCGCGCAGTGCATTGCCGATATTATTGAGGGTGGAAACATCATCAGGCAGCCCGGCAAGTGCGCCTTCGAACAGCGCCACTGCCTTGGCCGGCTCCTTGCGCTGCATCGCCACCAGCCCGAGCAGCTTCAGCGTCTGCGCATCGCGCGGCGCCGCCCGGCGTACCGTGTCGAACGCGGCAAAGGCCTGATCGAGCTGCCCGGCCTGAAAATGCGCCCAGCCCTTGGCAAGCTTTTCCTGCTGCGACCGGCTCAGCGCCACGCTCAGGCGTGCCCGGCAACCCCCGACAGCAGCCGCGGATCGACCCCGAGCTTGCCCATGGCGCGCTGCCATTTGCCCTCGTTGCTCGGATCGAACAGCAGCGTCTCGTCGGGCGGGGCCGATAGCCAAGTGTTCTTCTGGATTTCGGCGTCCAGTTGCCCCGGCCCCCAGCCGGCATAGCCGAGGGCGAGCACGCACTGGCTCGGCCCGCCGCCCTCGGCGATGGCTTTCAGCACATCGAGGCTGGCAGTGAGGGCGAATTTGTCATCGACCCGCAAGCTGCCTTCGCCGGTCCAGTCATTGGTGTGCAGCACAAAGCCGCGGCCCTTATCGACCGGGCCGCCATCGCACAGGCGGATATCGCGGGCGGGCGGGGTGGGGGCGACTTCGAGCTGTTTGAGCAGGTCGGCGAAACGCGGCGCGGCGAGCGGCCGGTTCACCACGATCCCCATCGCGCCTTCATCGGTGTGGGCGCACATGTAGATAACGCTGCGGGTGAATTTCGATTCCGTCAGGTTCGGCATCGCGATCAGCACCTGGCCGGACAAGGATGTCTCGGTCGGGTCACGAGGTGCCGGGGACCGCGCGCCGGGCGCGAGTCGGGTGGATTGATCAACCATGGCGCCTATTTTGGCAAGGATCGTGCGCAAAGCAAGCCTCTCGTGACTCCATCATCGGGACGGGCTAGGAGTCCGGCTTGAGCGAGGCGGGTCGGCCGCCCGCCATCCAGTGTAAGGCAGCCCCAGATGAGCCAGATTAAAGTCGGCGACGCGATCCCCGCCATGAAATTGATGCGCAGCACGGCCGATGGCCCCAAGGAAGTCACCACTGAGGAATTGTTCAAGGGCCGCAAGGTTGCGCTGTTCGCGGTGCCGGGCGCTTTCACCCCGACTTGCTCACAAAAGCACCTGCCGGGCTATGTCGAAAATGCCGCGGCGCTGAAGGCCAAAGGCGTGGACAGCATCGTCTGCATGTCGGTCAACGATGTATTCGTGATGGGCGCCTGGGGCCGCGCTGGCGGCGTTGGCGATGACATCATCATGGTCGCCGATGGCTCGGCAGCGCTGACCAAGGCGATGGGCCTGGAACTTGACCTCGTGGCGCGCGGCATGGGCGTGCGCGCCCAGCGTTTCGCCATGGTGGTCGATGACGGCCGCGTGACCACCCTGAACATCGAAGCCCCGGGTGACTTCAAGGTCAGCAGCGCCGAAGCCATTCTCGCAACGCTCTGATCCGCAGCGCGCGATCGTTTTTGGTTGCTTTACCAAAAGCGTGAATCGCCCGCTCAAATCAAGCGACCCGATCGTGCGCCACCCGCGATGGTTGGTGGTCAGCGCGATCGGGCTTGCCCAAATTCTGGTCTGGGGCACCAGCTATTATCTGATCGCGGTGCTGGCACGGCCGATCGAGATGGATACCGGGTGGAGCTACACCTGGATCGCCGGCGGCCTGTCCTTCGGCTTCCTGGTGTCGGGCTTGGTATCGCCATATGTCGGTCGGCAGATTGAACGATTTGGCGGCCGGCCGGTTTTGGCCGCGGGCGCCTTGGTTCTGGCGCTGGGTATGGTGCTGCTTGGCACCGCCCCCAATGTTTATGCCTATTTGCTGGCCTGGACGGTGCTCGGCGTTGGCATGGGCGCGGGGCTGTATGATCCGGCTTTTGCCGCTTTGGGCCGGCTGTACGGCGATCAGGCGCGCGGGGCGATCACCCTCACCACGCTATGGGGCGGCTTTGCCAGCACGGTGTGCTGGCCGCTGAGCCAGTATCTGGTGTCCAGCATCGGCTGGCGCGGCACGTGTTTGACCTATGCGGCGCTCGATCTGGCCGTGGTGGCGCCGCTTTACTGGTTTGGTCTGCCGTCCGAACCCGCCCGGCCGATCCTGCCGCGCGCCCAGGCCCGTGCCGCCAGCATCCTGCCACCGCGGCTGCGGCTCGCCTTCTGGCTGATCGCCATCAACACCACGATTTCGGCGGTGGTGATCACGGTGATGTCGGTGCATCTGATCGCGCTGCTGTCTGATCGCGGGACCAGCGTTGAGACCGCGATTGCGCTCGGCACCTTGATCGGCCCGGCCCAGGTTGGCGCGCGGCTGGTTGAAATGTGGCTGGCGCGCAAACACCATCCGGTTTGGACGATGTTGCTGGCCTCGATCTTGCCGTCCTGCGGCCTGGCCTTGCTGTTCGGCGCGCCGGCGATCGCGGCGGCGGGAATATTGCTCTACGGCAGTGGCTCTGGCCTGCGATCGATCGCGCGGGGGTCGGTGCCGCTGGCGATATTCGGCCCCGAGGGTTACGCCACCCTGATGGGCCGTCTCGCCATGCCGGCCCTGATCTTTCAGGCCGCTGCCCCGGCGCTGGGGGCGATGCTGCTGAGCTTCGGCGGATCGTCGGGGACGTTGCTGGCGATGGTCGGGCTATCGGCGCTGAATATGCTGTTTGTTCTGCCCTTGCTGCGTCACGCGGGACGCCCGGCCTTTTGATCTGGCCTGGCTTTCTGAGGCGCCGGATAAAATTATCTTGCGATATATAATTTTTATAGGTAAAACTGTGTGAAACGCGATGAGGCACGCGAGAAAATTCAGATTGTTGCGCGACACACACCGCAATTTGTCTACCTAACCGCCCACGCCCGGCTGCGTGATCCGCAAGCCGGCAAACCGCCGCTGACAAGGCAGGAGATCATTGCGACCCTGGCTAATGGCAATGTGACAGAAAATCCGGTGCCAGATATTTCAACGGGTGGCTGGCGCTTCAAAGTCACGCGGGCCTTGGACTTGCATATTTTCCAGGTCGTCGGGGTGCTGATCAGCCCTGACACGGACGACACGGGTGATAAAATCATGGTGATCACTGGCTACGAAGTCAAACCTACCGCCCTGCGGCGAACCCAAGCCCGCAACATGCGCGACATCGATTGGCAATGAAAGCAACGCCGATGAAGCTTTATCACTATACCGAAAGTGGCCTCGACAATGTCTGGTTGCGCAGCGGCTACGATGTGAAAACCTTCGGCGATCATGGCGAAGCCGTGTCGGTGCAAGACGAAGATCGGCTTCATTTGGTATTGGCCCGCAGCATTGCGCGGCAGGACCGGCGGCTAACGGGGCAGGAGTTTCGTTTTCTGAGAACCGTGCTTGATCTTACCCAGAGCGCGGTTGCGCGCCGGATGGGATATGCCGACTACCAGATGGTGGCCCGATGGGAAAAGGCCCATCACGCCGCGCCGCCCTTGGTTGCCGATACGCTGATGCGGGCGTGGTATTTGGAAAGCATCGGCGACCGGCCGCTGACCTCCCGCATCGGCGAACGGCTGGCTGAATTAGGCCAGGATGCCGGGGCACCCGAACGCCGCATCTTCACCCAGTCGGATGGGTGGGAGGCCGAGGGCGCGCCGCGCGAAATGGCAATGGCCTGATCGTGCCCGGCTACGCGGCTTCGGGGGCGGGCACGGTGTAGCCGATGCTCGCTAAATGCGAATTCACCAGCTTCAGATCATGAAGTAACCCAAGAAACTGCCGGCTGGCCTGCTGCGCTTCGGTTTCCCGCCCAAGTCTGCCCAGATGTTCGCGCACGGCGGCCCGTTCGGCATCGTTGATCACCCGCTTGGCAGCGCGCAATTCATCGGCGGAACGTGTGTCCTCGGTCAGCATGGTGGACATCGCCAAGCGCAGATCGGCGGTGACCCCGGCGAGCAGTTTGTGCACTGCGTCCTGATCAGCCGCTGCAATGGTGTCGGTTTCGCGCCCGGCGATGCGGCCGATGCGTTTGTCGAGCAGCCCGCCGGCCTGGCCGAGATTGACCGCGAATTCGAGCAGGCTGGTCAGCCGCCGCCCGTCCTGGACGGTCAATTCCGCCCGATCGAGGCGCGACAAATAATGTTTTACCGCAGCATGTAGCCGATCCAGTTCCCGCCCCAACCGCGCGGCTTGCTCGGCGAGCAGCTTGTTGCGACGCCCGAGCGCCTGCGGCACCAGCGCCAGCAATGCCTCCACCAGATCGCCCATGCGCAGCATTTCCCGCGCCGCGTTGGACAAGGCCAGATACGGGGTTTCAAGCGCGCCGCTATCGAGAAACAGCGGCTGGCCGACTGTATCAACCGGTGCTGCCGGCGTCGGGAACATCCGCGTCAGCAAGGCGCTGGCCTTGCGCAACCAGCCGACGCAGATCAGTGCCAGCGCCAGATTGAACCCAAGATGGAACAAGGTGACGGCCGCCAGCGGGTCCGGCTGCCAGGCCGAAATCAGCGCCGACAAAGGTCGCAGGAACGGCAGCACCAGCAGGCAGCCCACCAGGCGGAACATCAGATTGCCGACCGGCACCCGCCGGTTGCTCGGGTTGGAGGCATCAATTTCCAGCACCGGCGGCAACGCCCCGCCGAGATTGGCGCCAAGCACCATGGCGAGGGCGGCCACCGGGCTGAGCGCGCCGCCGGCGGCGAGCGAGGCCAGCAGCAGCACCGCCGCGACGCTGGAATGGGCGACGTAGGTGACGGCGGCGGCGATCAGCAGGTCGGCGATCGGATCTTCGGTCAACGTGCGGAGGAATTCCCGCAGCATCGGGTCGGCCGCCACTAACGCCAGCAACCCGCCCTGGCCCGATGCCGCCGACGATGATTGCAAGGTCGCGGTCATTTCGTGCAACGCCAGCAGCATTAGCCCAAGACCGACCCCGACGCGGCCAAGATGGCGCACCCGGCCCTTGGGCGCGCGGCGGAAGGCAATGTATCCCGCAAGCATCAGCAATGGTGCGAGCCACGAGACATCGAACGACAGCAGCCGCACGATCAGCGCGGTGCCGACATTGGCGCCGAGCATGACCGCAAGCGCCGGCACCAGTTCGAGCGCGCCGCGGGCAGCAAAGCTTGCCGCCATCATCGCGGTCGCCGTGCTTGATTGTAGCAGCATGGTCACGCCCGCGCCGGCGCCCATCGCCACCACCCGGTTGCGCAGAGCCTGGCCAAGTAGGCGGCGCAAATCGGACCCGAAGGCGCGTTCAACCCCGTTTTGCACCGTGCGGGTGCCCCACAGCAGCAGCACGACATGGCCGGCCAGGGCGAGGGCGGTCAGCAGCATGTCAGCCGACCGCCGCCTGCATCACCGCCCACAAAGCAGCGACATCGGCCGCTTCCGTCGGCAGCGCGCCGATCGACACCCGCACCATCCAGCGCCCATCGAGTACGGCGGGCGTCAGATAGGCCGCACCCGACGCATTGATCCGCTCGGCCCAGCCTTTGGTGTGGGCGTCCAACGCATCGTCGGTGAGGCCCGGCGGTTCATGGCGCAGGCAGATGGTTTGCAGTTGCACCGGCGCCAGCACGCGCCAGCCGGGCGTGGCTGACACCGTCGCAGCGAAATCCCGGGCATTGGCGATGTCGCGCCGCAAGCGCGCCTGCAATGCTGCAACCCCTTGTTCGCGCAGCACGAACCATAATTTCAGCGCCCGGAAGCGCCGCCCGAGCGGAATGCCCCAGTCGCGCAAATTGGCGACCTTGTCGTCCACCGTTGATTGCAGGAAGGACGGGTTAGTGCCCATCACCCGCACCAGATGCTGCGGGTCGCGGACGAAATAGAGCGAGCAGTCGAACGGCACGCCGAGCCATTTATGGGCGTTGATTACCAGGCTGTCAGCGCCGTCGATCCCGGCCCATAAATGTCGGCATTCGGGCAAGATCATCGCTGACCCCGCCATCGCCGCATCGACATGGAACCAGATGCCGTGCTGTTGGGCGATGGCCGCAATCGCGCCCACCGGGTCAAACGCGGTGGTCGCGGTGGTGCCGACGGTTGCCACAATCGCGCAAGGATGGTGCCCGGCGGCGCGGTCGGCTGCGATCATCGCCGCCAGCGCGTCCGGCCGCATCGCGTAGTTTTCATCGCACGGCACCAGCCTTAAATTATCCCGCCCGTAGCCCGCCATCAGCGCGGCTTTATCCACCGAGCTATGACTGTGCGCGGACACGTAAACGATCAGCCGCTGGCCACCGGCTTGCAGCCCGGCGCCGGCCAACGCGTAATTGGTCGCCCGTTCCCGCGCGCAGATCAGCGCCACCAGGGTGGAGGTCGAAGCCGTATCCTGGATCACCCCACGCCAGCCAGCCTCCAGCCCGACCATCTGGCGCACCCAGTCGGTCACCACTTCCTCGACCTCGGTGATCGCCGGGCCGGACTGCCAGGAGAGGCCGAGCACCCCCAGGCCAGTGCTGACCAAATCGCCGAGAATGCCGGCCGGCAGCGCGTTGGCGGGGAAGTAGCCGAAGAAATTGCGGCTCTGCCAGATCGACAGCCCCGGCACGATCAGCCGGTCGAGATCGGCGATTACGTTCCCGAAGGGCTCCGGCGCGTCGGGCGGGCTGGTTGGCAACTGCGCGCGAATCTCGCCCGGCTGGGTGATGGCCTGGACTGGCAAACTGTCGCGGCGCGCGTGATGGTCAGCGAGCCAGTCGATCAGATCATGCCCATAGCGGCGGAATTCCTCGGGCGTCATGCTCGGCCTTTGCGGTTGGCGTGTTCCCCCGCGATAGGCCCATCAGGCCGCGCGCAGCAAGAGGCGATAAAGTGCCATCCCGCCGAGCATGGCGGCGACGAAGGCCAAACTTGCCGGTGCGGCGTGCGCGATGGAGGCGAGTGCCGGGCCCGGGCAGTAGCCGGTCAGGCCCCAACCGACCCCGAACAAGGCCGCGCCGCCGAGCAAGCGGGCATCGAGGCTGACACGGGCCGGCCCGATGAACGCCGCCGACAATGCAGGCGTGCGGCGTTGGCGGCCGATGGCAAAGCCGATTGCCGCGACCGGGATGGCACCGCCCATGACGAACGCGAGACTCGGGTCCCAGTCCCCCGCCACGTCCAAAAACGCCAGCACTTTCAGCGGGTTGATCATGCCCGAAATCGCCAGCCCGGCGCCGAAAAGCAATCCGCCGATCAATCCTGCCAGCGCGCGCATCATCCGCCCCCCAGCCCGAGATGGCGTTGCGCATACACCATGATCGCCGCCGTCAGCATGAATATAAGGGTTGCCGCGATCGACCGCGGCGACAGCCGCGCAATGCCGCACACGCCATGCCCGCTGGTGCAGCCCGCGCCGAGCCGTGTGCCGAACCCGACCAGAATGCCACCGAAGATTAACAGTCCCCAGCCAACCGGCGGCGTCTGCCATTCAATCTGCCAGCCGATGCGGGCCAGGAGCATGGGCGCCACGATCAGCCCGATGACGAATGGAATGCGCCAATCGATCTCGGCGCGGGTTGCCGCGCCGATAATCCCGCTGATCCCCGCGACCCGGCCGACGGTGAGCCATAGCCAGGTGGCGGCCAGCCCGATCAAAGCGCCCCCCACCAGGGAGGCTACAGGGGTAAAATGGCTCATGATCTGTTTCCCCATCGATGTGTTTCGCTTGACTTAGTCATATTCTAATAATAGAATGTATTAATTCGCTCGAAGGCCTCATCTCAACATATCGTGATTACCCTCATTCCCCAACGGAGCGTCCGCGCATGAAACCGATTGAACAATTGTCTCCGTCCCTGTCGATCAGCGGCGATGTTGGCCCGGACGATCTTGCCGCCATCGCGGCGGCAGGCTTTCGCACCATCATCAATAACCGCCCGGATGGCGAAGCGATGGACCAGCCGACCAGTGCGGCAATCGAAAAAGCCGCCCACAAGCTCGGTCTGACCTACCGCCACATCCCGGTGGTGCCGGGGGATTTTCCCGCCGCGTCGGTCGTCGAATTTGGCGCGGTGTTGTCAGCCTGCGAAGGCCCGGTGTTGGCCTTCTGTAAAAGTGGGATGCGGTCGAAGAACATGTATGCGCTGGCCACTCACGGGGGGTGATCGGCCTCGGCCAGCCAGGCGGCTTCGTAACCCGACAAATCCAGGGTCACGCCGGCCAGGCTGGGGTGGCGCGCGTGGCGCAGCATGTCCGATGATGCCGCGAGGATTGTTGGCCAGGTGCCGGTGGGGCTGGCGCGGCCCTTGACGCAGGCAACCAGGTCGGCGGGCTTGATCCCGAGCGCCATGCGCCCGGTCAAGCCATCCAGCGGCAGCGCGCCCGCCCATTCCAGCCAGCGGAACCCGCGCAGCACCCCCAGATCTTCGCGCAGCCGGCGCGCCATGCGGCGGCGCACCGCCGCCCAGGACAGGCTGGGGCCGGCATAATCCGGGTCCTCATCATCATCGCCTGCGTCGCGCAACAAGCGCAGCGCGCGTTCGAGCACGGCTTCGGGGGAAAGCTCCGCATCCTTGCCCATTACCGCCAAGGCCAGCAGCCAGGGGTGGGCGCCGAGCAGATCAAGCGCTGCGAGGTCGTGATAATCCCGCCGGCGCCCACGATCGGCGGCGGCCGACATTTTATTGACCGCAAGATCCTCAAACGACAGCACAAAACCGAATTCAGGATCGGGCACGCTGGGGAAAAACAGCCAGGACGTGTCGCGGGCCCACTGGATTTTGGTCGCCTGCCCAGGGCCGCCAAAAACCGTCCATTCGCGCAAGGTGGACGTTTCGCGATCGCGCTGCACATCCCAGCCCACTCGCCGCAGCGCGTCCAGGTCGCGGGTGATGGCCGCGTCGATCAGGGCGACCGTCTTGTGGAAAATATCGATGTCACGCGATTGCCGGGACCCATCGCGATTGAGCGCGGCCCCGCCGGCGACGAAGCTGTCGGCCGAGCGGTTAGCGGCGAGAACCTGCAGGACGCTGGTCTGGAATGGATCGAGCATGGTGCGCTTCTACCGCATCCAGCATCCGTGCCGCCATCGCAACCGCTTCCGCACCACCTTCGCGGGCCAGTTTTCGGGCCAGACGGACGACGCTTGCCGCGTCAGGCGCGTCACCTGGTTCCGGCCGACGTTGGTTCCACAGGAGCGCCGCGCCGAAGCGCTGAAACGCATCCTGGACGAGCGGCGCAAGAGTGGAGGTAAGGTCCGGCATGAGCATGATATAGGCTTGCCGATCGACGATTGAAAGGAAATGTCGAATTTGGCAATAGATGGCACGAGACCGCCTGGAAACCCCCGGATTTGCTAATGCCCGTTTGGCATAAAATGGCACCGCGTTTGGCATAAGATGGCACAACACGTAGTGCATTTGCCGTAAGATGGCACAATCGGTTCTTGCATCAAAGTGGTCCCAATCCTGTGCGTTTATGATGGTATTCTTATTGGACCGATCCCTCATCGTCGCGAGATGGTATCAAGGCTTGATGGTAGCCTTATTTGCTTGGGTCAATGCAGCGGCGCTCTCAACTCCGTAGATGCCCGCGAGATTTCCGCAACGCGCCGAGACGCCGTTACACAGCTTTTCGAGGATTTCCGTCGAGAGGCCCTCGTTGCGGCACCGACGCAGTGTGTCCGAGGCCAAATCCGGTGCCCGGGCGATCATGTCCCGTAAGGAGGCGACCCAAATGTCACTTGGCAAGCCGCATTTAGTTGCTTGCTCCCGCCAGTGGCGGGGCTTGATCTCGCCTAAGACGGCGTGGCCTGCGACCGACATGGAGAGCGTGCAGTCATCGATCTTTTCGGAGTAGGGCACATAGCTGTTAATGTCGTAAATTGGCGCAAGGCGAAATGCGCCTCCGCGCCCAAAGATGACTGAAAAATTCTTAGCATGGGCGTCCGTTCCGACCAGGATGTAGTTCAAAGAAGCAGCCTGGACGAAAATGGCTCTGTCCACCTCTGAATTTGCCGACGAGGCTAGGACTTTCGTGACGATATCATATAGGCCCGGTCCTTTTTCTGACTGGTATTTCTTTCCCGGTGGAAACTTCAACGCCTGGCACATATCTTCTTGATGAACACGTCTGACACTACCGTCCTGCTGCCGCATGCGGTCGTAACGCTCCACCACGATCGCATGTTCACTGCCGAACGTGATGACCTGAGAATTGACGGCGCTTACGCCAAGGGTTGACGCGAGTAAGAGGCAAAAATGTTCATTCTCGACCTGCCCCTTCAGCCCTGGGATAGGTGGCTTGAAGATGTGAGTCGTAGGGACGCCTCCGCTCGGCAAGCCCCATCTTCCGTCAACGCCAAGGTGCAGCGCTGTCTTGGTCTGAGCCCCGGCAAGACTAAACTGCCCCTTATCTTCAGCTTCCCGACCTGTCGCACCGCGGTTCTCTCGAAGATACTTCAAACGAGCCTCAATGTCCGTGTTGCTCAGTATGGTAATTTCTCCATCGGACATGTTGCCTAGGCGTTCTGGATGAACAAGCTGGATTGCACCTGCACAGTCCTCTCCGATCTTTGCAAGGAGGGCCAGTGGGTTCCTTGCGGAAACGGGCTTCCATCCGTGGGCTGTGTCGTTGGCGATGCGCTGGAGGGCCAGTTCGTTCTCGGGCAACAGATTCCAGAGCCAGTTGGAGACCACTCCACCTCCGTATCGTTTGGCAATCTTTGGCATCGACAGGGACAGTGGAAAAGTGGCCGGATCGTTGCGCCATTCGTCTTCGTACAAAAAGGAAACGCGGCCGTCTGACGTAGCGGTCAGTTCGCCCATAATCCGGCGTTCGTTGAGGACAAGAAGCCTCATGGCATCTTCCTATAGGCCGCCAAGACGTCGTTTACATCCGGGATGTCCTCATGATGGGCCGCCGAAATGTGCAGGTGGGGTTCATCATCGACGGTTAGTGTCACCTTTAGGAACGACAATACCCTCATGATCAATCCAATTTCAGCAGTGGGCTTGCCTGCCTCGGCCTCTACGACCCATTTTCGGCTTACTCCGATAGATAATGCCAAGTCCGCTTGCGTCATGCTTGTTGCTTCACGACGGCTCTTTATCAGGTGCCCTATTTCGAGCGGGGAGCGCATAATCATAGTCACCTCCGACGCGTGCATGTAACCCGACGCTCACAATAGCATTTGTCACCTATCGGTGTCACGCTTCACGGTAACGGCCAAATGTAACCTAACGGTATCAGTGCCAAATGCTACCGTTAGGTTACATCTTGCCATTGATACCGGGTGTAGCCACGTATTTGGCGCCGTGGCTGACAGGCGACCAGACGATCGCCTGGTGGACCGCCGAGGCGACGCAGCCCTTCATGACGGCGCTGGCGATGTATGGCGTGGAAATGACCCACAAGGGCACGACATCGATGGCGAAGGGGTGCCTCAGGCTCCTCTTGGAACTCGACCCGGCCGACAACATCGGCGCGGTCGACCTCTTCACCGAAGCTGGGCTGATCCATCCTGACAATGGGCACTCGAAGTCGGGCAAGACGATGTGAATGTTGACGAGCGGGGAGACAGCGAAAAACACGGGTGAATGCACCCCATTTTTGGCGCTCCTTCCCTGCCCGTTTGCCTCCGAAAGAATTGTTTTTGAGACGCGATAAATGCCGAAAAGGCGGGGGGCAATTTCCCCGACGGCTCCGCGCCCATTCTGAGCCTCGAAAAGAGGCCGAAAACGCCCATTTAGGCCGAAGTAATGGGGACGCTCAGTGTCTGTCCGGAAAGTCTGCTGGCGGAGGGCCGGCGAGGGATTTTTGGCCCTGGGAAGGAGGAAATGCCGCCAGGTCGTGCATGTGTACGCTACCCGCGTAACGCGGGACATCCTGGCAAATTTCCGACGCTCCCAGGGACAAAAAGCACCGTCGGGCCGACCCGGCAGACTTTCCGGACAGACACTCAGGCATAGAGCTTGGAATCCACGCTCAAAATGCAGAAAAAAGGTAGCAGTGTATGAGTTGTTGATCGGAAGTCTGACGCACGGCGAAATTACGGTTCGTTGCACCGTGTATAGGACCCACGCCTGATTTATTCATCAATTCTACGAACGTAATACTGCAAGCGAAACCAGACTTCTTAGTTAGACACAGAATAAACATGGGCTAACCACAGGACTATAATTCCCTTTTCAGTGCCATCTTATGCCAAATTCGACAGAAAATTACTCCGCCGCATCCCGAGCTGCGGTCGCCATCACATCCACCCGTTCGTTCATTTCGTCGCCATTATGCCCCCGCACCCAGCGCCAGTCGATCTTGTGCGGCTTGGCGGCATCGAGAATCCGCCGCCACAAATCCATGTTCTTCACCGGATCGCCACCCGCAGTGCGCCAGTTCTTGCGCACCCAGCCGGTGTGCCAGCGGGTGATGCCGTCTTTGAGATACTGGCTGTCCGTATGCAGCGCCACCTCGCACGGCCGCTTCAGGCTTTCCAGCGCCATGGCGGCGGCGGTCAGTTCCATGCGGTTGTTGGTGGTGTCAGCCTCACCCCCCGACATCTCCCGCTCGGTGCCCTTGTAGCGCAGCACCACCGCCCAGCCACCGCGCCCGGGGTTGGGTTTGCAGCCGCCGTCGGTCCAGATTTCAACCAGATCAGAGTCCGTAGGCATGTTCGTCCCTTGCCGCGAGGTGAAAGCGCAGCTTGCGGAGATATTCCATCGGGTCCTTGCGGGTTACCATCGCGCCGGCGGGCGTGTTGATCCAATCGAAAAGCCGGGTCAGCGCGAAGCGCAATGCGGAACCTTGGCATAGCACCGGCAGCGCGGCGCGCTCGGCCGGCGACAAAGGCCGAATGGCGTCATAGGCCGCCAGCATGGCGCGCGCCTTGGTGACGTTGAAGCTGAAATCACTTTCGAAACACCAGGCGTTCAGGCAGATCGCCAGGTCGTAGGCGACGATGTCGGTGCAGGCGAAAAAGAAATCGATCAGCCCGGACAGCGTGTCGCCGAGGAAGAAAACATTGTCCTGGAATAGATCGGCATGGATGTGCCCGATCGGCAGGCCGCTGGGCCAGGCGGCGAGAACCCGGTCATGCGCTGCCTGCAATTCGGCGCCGAGGCCGGGGGCGACATCATCGGCACCTGGCAGGCTGCGCACCAGCAACGGTCCCCAGGATGCCGGCCCCAGCGCATTCAGCCGAATTGGTTTGTAGTCCGCCGCCGCGAGATGCAGCCCGGCGAGCGCCGCCCCCAACGGCGCGCAATGGGCGGGCCGCACCCGGCGCGGCCACACGCCGGGCAGAAAAGTCGTGATCGCAGCGTGCTTGTCGGCCAGCATGCGCAGCGCCTGGCCGTCGCGCGCCGGAACCGGCAGCGGGCAGTTGATCCCGGCGTTGGCCAGATGGGTCATCAGCCCCAGAAACCATGGCAGATCGGCCGGATCGACGCGCTTTTCGTACAGCGTCAGAATATAGTCACCGCCGGTGGTGCGCAGCGTGTAGTTGCTGTTCTCCACCCCCTCTGCAATGCCGCGAAAGGCGACAGCGGTGCCGATATCATAGTCGGCGAGAAAGCCCGCCAGCGCGTCGTCGGTAACTTCGGTATAGACTGCCATGGCGCTTTCTATGGGATGCGACGCCACCCGACAATCGCCCGGTTGTCGGAACCGGCCGGGCGGACTATGGCTTTCCCGCAACTAGGCGGCAATGCATGCCACCTTGCGCGGAGCGGCCGATGTCTTTGTCCCTGTTGCCCAAACCCTGGCATTTCCTGGTGGCCGTATCGCTGGCGTTGGCCGGTTGCGCCAACACGGGCGAGAATTTCGCGCCGCCATGCCCGAGTCTGACCCTGCTGACCGATGCCGGCGATCTGACCCGCTTTGCCGGCGCGGGCCGCGACGTTACCGATCTGGCACTCGCCGCGCGGATCACCGCGATCGGGGCGAAATGCGCGCGGGATAGCAAAACGGCGGTGAAGTCGACGATCAACATCATTGCCGATGTTGCCCGCGGGCCAGCCTTTGCCGGCCGGGTGATCGATATCCCGTATTTCATCGCCATCACCGAAGCCGGCCGCATTGTCGACAAGCGCAGCTTCGTCGCCCGTGTCGAATTCCCCGCCAATGTCAGCCGGGTGCCGTTCATCGGACCGGAAATCGATCTTTACGTCGCGGTCGGCCCGGAGAAGAACGCGTCAGTTTACAAAATCTTCGTCGGCTTCAGCCTGTCGGCGGATGAAGTTGCCTATAACCGCCGCGCCGCCGGCGGTTAAACCGCCTCTACCGCCCCGGTTTCCATCGCGCGGATCATCGCTTCCAGCACCGCCATCGCGCGTGCGCCGTCTTCGATGCGCGGCGCGTCGTTCGCCTCGCCACGCACGGCTTTGAGGAATGCGCCGAGGAGCGCGTGATAGCCTTTGTGGTCTTCGTTGGCCGCAGCAGTGAAATTCGGTTCCCACACCAGCGTATCGACCTGGGGATCAAGCGTCGCGGCAGGATCGGACACCTTGAACGGCGGGCTGCGGAAATGGCGGACTTCGTGGACGTTGCGCACTTCCACCCGCTGATGATCGCCCATGATTTGCCACCATTCCATTGGCGTGCCGCGTGACTGGTGGGTGCCCAGAACGACGGTCGCGAGCGCGCCGGAGGCGAAGCCGAACCCGACATGGATCAGCAATTTGCCCGGCGCCAGACTGTGCTGGCGGGCCTGGACGGATGTGACCGCTTCCCCCATCAGCCACGGCACCAAATCCATCGCGTGCACGCAATGATGCAGCAGGAAGCCGCTATAATCCGGATCGCCGGTAAAATAGCTTGGCGCGGTCATGTATTCGCCGAGCAGGCTCGCTGCTTGGCCAAAGCCTGGCGCGCGCAGCACGTTGCCGGCAATGCGGTTGGCGGTGGAAAAGCGCTTCATGAAGCCGACGACGCACACTTGTCCGGTTTCATCGGCAATCCGCGCCAGTGCTCGTGCAGCCTCTGCCGTGGCGGCGGGCGGCTTTTCGATGAACACCGCAAGCCCCCGGCGCATTGCGGCGGCGGCAAATTGACTGTGCTGCGTCGGGCCGACCGCCATGCCGACCGCCTGCAATCCCGGCGTATCGAGCAAGTCCATCACATCGCGATGCCGGTGCAGCACCCCGTAACGATTGCCCACTAGGTCGAGCCGCGCCGGGTCAAGATCGGCAATCGCCACCAGCCGGACATCATGGCGCACCAGCTGCGGCAGCAGCATTTCGGCGGCGTGATTACCGCAGCCGATCCAGCCGATATTGAGCGTCATCGCGCGCCTGCCGCATGGAGGGCCGCGTGCAGCAATCCAGCGGCACACGCCATGTCGGTATCTTCATCTTCGGTCGGCGGCCGCCATTGCGCCAGCGGCACCGACAGCCGGTGATCGGTGCGGCGGAACGGTTCCAGGGTGATCGGGCCGTGATAACGTGCTTCGCCCAACGCGCGACAAATCGCGGCCCAGTCGAGATGCCCGGTGCCCAGAAACCCGCGATGATTTTCATTGGCCTGGAAATGCACCAGATGCCGCCCGGTGCGGCGGATGGCACGGCCGAGATCGTCTTCTTCCATGTTCATATGAAAACTATCGAGCATGACGCCGACGGCGTCCGAGCCAACCATCTTCACCAGTTCCACCGCCTGGCCGGCAGTGTTGCAGAAATCAGTTTCGAACCGGTTGAGCGGTTCCACGGCGAGCTTCACGCCCACCGCTTCGGCATAGGCGCCGGCCTCGGCAAGCCCGGCCACCACCCGCGTGATCCGCGCCATGCGCTGGTCATCGCTGATCGGCGCCGGGGCGCGGCCGGCAAATACCAAAGGCGCGCCGTAAAGCGGGCCGCCGACGATGCGCGCGCCGCAAAGTTCCGCGACATCGACACAATATTTCAAATAGGCCACACCTGCCGCGTGGCTTGCGGCATCGTCGGACGCCAGATCGCGTGCCAAATTGACCCGGGCTGCCAGCACCAGGTCCAGACCGGCTTCCTTGGCTGACTTGGCAGCTTCGGCGGGGTCGAGTTCGCCCGGTTCGGGCACCAGCAGCTCACAAAACTCCAAGCCCGCGGCTGCGATCCGTTCGAAGATCGGGAAATGCTCGGCCGTGAAGGGCCGCGCGTAGGACATCGAAATGACCCCGATCGACGGCATTGCCCAGTGGTTCATGATCTATCCCTTGACGGCGCCACCGGTCAGCCCGGCAGCAAGATGGCGTTGCGCAAACAGGAATAGCGCCACCGCCGGAAGTGCGACAAGACTTCCGGCGGCGGTGAGCAATCCCCAGTGGATTTCGTTTTCGCCAATGAATATCTGCAAGGCCACGGTCACGGTGCGGACATTGCGCCCGGCGAGCATCAGCGCGAACAAATATTCGTTCCATGATGCGATGAACAAATAAATCCCGACCGCCACCACGCCCGGTAGCACCAGCGGCAGTAGAACTTTGACGAATAGCTGCACCCGCGTCGCGCCGTCGATCATCGCGGCTTCGTCCAGTTCCGCCGGAATGGCGGCGACATAGGCCGTCAGCAGCCAGATGGCAAACGGCATAGTGAAGGTGGCGTGCCCAGCGATCAGGGCAAAATACGTGTCAAGAAGCCCGAGTTCGCGCAGCAGAACGAAAATCGGCAGGATCAGCAGCACCACCGGGAACATGTTGATCATCAGGAACCCGGTTTTGAGCCAGCGCTGGCCACGGAATTTCAGCCGGGCAAAAGCGTAGGCCGCCGGCATAGCGAGCAGTAGCCCCAGCGCCACTGCGCCCACCGCCACCACCAGACTGTCGCGCAAATTCTCCGCAAAGCTCGTCCGTTCCAGCAGCGCAATATGGTTGGCGAGCGAAATCGTATTCGGCACTAACCGCAACGGGGACTGTGTAAGCTCCGCCTCCGGCCGCACCGAGGTCAGCAGCATCCACACCCAGGGCAGCAGCGCGAACAGCACGATCAAGGCCACCGGCAGATCGGTGCCGAGGATGCGCCGGACGGTCTTCATCGTTCCGCCCGCGCGGCGTAAGTGATCACCACCCCCAGCAGCAACAGCGCCAACACCACCGCCAACGCCGAACCATGGCCGAAATCCGCACCCGACCAGGCTTTCAGGAAAGCGTACAACGGCAAGGTCTGCGTCGCCGTGCCCGGCCCGCCGCCGGTCATCACCAAAATCAGATCCAGCGAATTGGCCACCCAGATCATCCGCAACAGCAAAGCGGTCGCAATCACCGGTGCGAGGCCCGGCAAGGTCACGTGGCGAAAGCTGCTCACGGTACCTGCGCCATCTATCGCGGCAGCCTCATACTGCTCCTTCGGAATCGCCTGCAGGCCGGCCAGCAACGTGACCGCAAAGAACGGAAAGCCCTGCCAGACCACGGCCAAAATCACCGCCGCCATCGCCGTGCCGGGCTGGGCGAGCCAGGCGATCGGCGCATCGAGCAGCCCCAAGCGCATCCCCAACGCGTTGAACAGCCCAAGATTGAAATCAAGCATCCAACTCCACATCATCCCGATGATCACCGACGGCAACGCCCACGGAATGATCACCAGGCCGCGCGCCAGCCCCCGCCAAGGAAAGGCCCGGTTCAGCAACAATGCCGCGGTGAAGCCCAACGCGAACTGCAAGCCGACCGAGGCGATGACCCAAACCGCAGAATGGCCCAGGCTTTCCCAGAAATCCGTGTCGGTCAGCAGCCAGGCGTAGTTTGCCAGGCCGACGAACGGGCGCGAACGGGGCCGGTACAAAATGACGTCATGCAGCGATAACCACATCGTTTCGCCTACCGGCAGCAACACCAAGATGGCGGTTGCCAGCAGCGCTGGGGCGAGCAGGAGCCATGGTAAGGAAAGGCGATTCATAGGAAGGCAAGCAGTTCTTTTTGTGAACAAAAAGAACCAAAAAAACTTTTTAATACTTGGTACGGTTGCCGTGCCATTGCGGAGGGCCCAAGCCAACGGCCAGGGAGTACAGTCGGGAAGTTTTTTTGCTTCTTTTTGTTCACAAAAAGAAGAATCCTTGCCTTACCCAAAATACAACTTCTCAAACCCCGCCATCATCGCATCCGGCGTAACCTGCCCGAGCAGCGCTTTTTGCGTCGTCTGCGGCCACACGGTCCGGGTGAAGTCTGCGGTCTGCGCACTCGGCGGCAGGATTTTCGCCATTGGCAGGCTCGCGGTCGTGGCATCCAGGAAGCGTTTCGGCTGCATCGCCCAGTCGCGCCCACCGGATGTGGTGACGGTGACCTGGCCGGACAGCTTGTTGAAGGCGACGTTGTTGGCGCCGGTGGACAGGAAGGAAATCCACTTCCACGCGGCTTCCCGATTTTTCGATTGGGCGAGGATGGCGCTTGATCCGTCGCCGAAAGTCGCCCAGCCGCCAGTGCTGCCGCGCGGCACGGGCACGGCGGTGATCGCGTCGCCGAGGGCTGCCTGCATGTCGTTGGCTGAGCCGATATGGTGGATGGTCATCGCCGTGCGCCCGGCTTTCATGTTGTTGATGGTTTGCACGAAGCCATCGTTGGGCGCGCTCGGCGGGTAGGCTTTCTTGTCGGTGAACAGGCCGATGAAGGCGCGATTAGCGGCGAGCGCCGCCGGCGAGGTCAGGCCGCCTTTGGTGAGGGTGGCACCGTTGCCCAGCACGAGGCTTGCCCAATGGTCATGCCCGCCGGCGCCACCGCGCAGGCCGAAGCCCCAACGATCCGCGCCGGTCAGTGCGACGGCAGCGGCGGTGAAATCATCCATGGTCACCGGCAGTTTCAGCCCCGCCTTGGCGAACCAGTCCTGTCGGCAATAGAGATAGAGCACGACATATTGCACCGGCAGGTAATAGCGATGCCCGTCCGGGGCGCGATGCAGTTTCCAAAGATCATCGGAAATATCAGTGCGCGCGGCCCAGCTATCGACAAAGTTATCGATCGGGGCGAGCGCTTCCATTTCGATCAGTCGCGGCTGATTGTTGAACTTCACCATCGCGGTATCGGGCGCATTGCCGGCGATGATGGCGGCGTAAAGCCGGTTATCGTAATCCGCCCCGCCGCCCCAGGGGATGTTTTCCGCCTGCACGGTGATATCAGGGTTGGCGGCTTCGAACGCGGTCACCAGGGCTTGCGGCGTCGCCTGCGGGTCGTCGAAATGGTACCACCAGCGGATCGTGGTCTTCTTCTGCGCATGGGCGAGCGCCAATGGCGCGGCGGCAAGGGCGGTGGCAAGCAGATGCCGGCGTTTCATTGGGCGCGTCCTCCGGTTTGATTGGGCGCGACCCTATCGGCCAGGACCCGGCCGGGCAAGCTGATTGCGGGGGTGGGGGATTTGCGCTTGAATGGCGGTACTATTCGGGAGGCAACATCATGAAACGCACCATTATTGCGGCCGCGCTGTTCGCGGCGGCGAGCTTTGCCGCCGGGTCCGCCCGCGCCCAGGTCGTGATCTATTGCAGTGTCGATGAGAACTGGTGCCGCGGCATGACCACCGCCTTCATCAAGGAAACCGGCATCAAGGCGGAAATGACCCGCCAGAGCTCCGGCGAAACCTATGCCCGTTTGCGCGCCGAAAAGGACAATCCGCGCGGCGATGTGTGGTGGGGTGGCACCGGCGATCCGCATTTGCAGGCCGCCGAGGAAGGGCTGACCGAGGAATACAAATCCCCGCAGCTGCCTAAACTACGCGACTGGTCGCAGATGCAGGCGGAACGGTCGAAATATCGCACCGTGGGGATTTACATGGGCGCACTTGGCTTCGGCTATAACACCGAGGAACTCGCCCGCAAAAAGCTCGCGGCACCCGCCTGCTGGGCCGACCTCATCACCCCGCCCTACAAGGGCGACGTGCAGATGGCCGACCCGAATTCGTCGGGCACCGCCTACACCATGCTGGCAACGATGGTGCAGCTGATGGGCGAAGAACCGGCGTTCGCTTACATGAAGTCGCTGCATCGCAATATCAACGAATACACTAAGGCCGGCGCCGCCCCGGCATTGGCGGCAGGCCAGGGCGAGACCTTGGTCGGCATTGCTTTCCAGCATGATGTCATCGACGTTGCAAAGCACGGCAAGCCGGTGAAAGTTGTATCGCCGTGCGAAGGCACCGGCTTCGAAATCGGCTCGATGAGCATCGTCAAGGGTGCGCGCCACCTGGACGACGCGAAGAAATTCTATGAATGGGCGCTCGGTGCCTCGGCCCAGGCGATCGCGCCGAGCTTCGGATCGTTCCAGGTGCCATCGAACAGCGCCGTGCCGCCACCGCCCGAGGCGCCCGATCTGAGCAAGATCAAGCTCATCAACTATGATTTCGCCAAGTTTGGATCGTCGGCCGAGCGCAAACGCCTGCTCGGGCGGTGGACCAGTGAGGTCAAAAGCGCGCCCCGCTGATGCGCAAATGGGTTGGCCTGCTATGGGCGGCGGTTCTGCTGCTGCCTTGGTACGGGTTTGAAAATCTGAGCTGGGCGGCGATGACGCCGTTGGTGGGGCAGTTGTTTGCCGGCAAATACTGGCTGGCGCCGCTGCTGGTGGCGCCGGTGCTGGCATCGACCGGTCGGCCGCGCCTGTGGATCGCGACTTCGGTGCTCGGCCTCGGCTGGTTGGCGATTGAAGGGCTAGCGATCATCCATCGCGGGCCTGGCCTGACCCAGCCGGCGCTCGGCTGGGGCGCGTTGGTTTATGCCATTGCTTGTCTTGGGGTTGCAGCGTTCGGGTTGGCGCGGTTGGGCTGGATGCGCGGCGATGTGTTCGTGGCGGGCAGTTTGCTGCTGGTGATCGGCGCAATCGTGCTGTTTGTTGCGATCCCGGTTGGGACCATTCTTCTGTCGGCGTTGCGTGACAATGACGGGCATCTCGCTTTGATCGAGTTCTACGACAAGATCAGCGACGCTTCGATCTGGGGCCTGTCCTGCCTGCATAGCGACCGGGCGTGTGGGGTCGCGTGGAACAGCCTGGAACTGGCGATTATTGTGGGGGTGCTGTCCACTTTGCTGGGCCTCGCTCTGGCGCTGATCGCGCAACGCACCCGGTTCCCGTTTCCCGGCTTGCTGCGCCTGCTGTCGTTGCTGCCGGTGATCACGCCCCCGTTCGTGATCGGGTTGGCACTGATCCTGATGTTCGGGCGTGCTGGCTTCATCAGCAACTTCCTTTACGCCAACTTCGATATTCCGCGCAGCCGCTGGCTGTATGGGATGGCCGGGGTGGCGATCGCCCAGGTGCTGGCTTTCGCGCCGATTGCGTTTCTGGTGCTGCTGGGCGTGCTGCAAAGCGTGGCGCCGAGCTTGGAAGAAGCCGCATCGACCTTGCGCGCCGGACGTTGGCGGATTTTCCGCACCGTGACCTGGCCGCTGATCCGACCGGGGCTGGCCAATGCGTTCCTGATCGGCTTCATCGAAAGCCTCGCCGATTTTGGCAATCCGCTGATGCTGGCAGGGAATTTCAACGTGCTAGCCACTGATATCTTCTTCGCCGTGGTCGGTGCCGCGCATGACCAAGGGCGTGCGGCGGTGCTGGCGCTGGTGCTGCTGGTGTTCACTTTGGCGGCCTTCGTGGCGCAATCGCGCTGGGTCGGGCAACGCAACTACACCAGCGTCAGCGGCAAGGGCGATAGCGGCATGCCGGCGCGGCTGCCGCCAGTGCTGCACGGCGTCTGCCTCGCGGTGGTATTGCCGTGGCTGGTGCTGACGGTGGTGGTGTACGGCATCATCCTGGGCGGCGGGTTTGTGACGTCGATCGGCCGCGACAACGGCTTCACCTGGAAATACTTCCTGACCGCGTTTTCGGTCGAACGCGGGGTTGGTGGGTGGTTTCTGTCGGGCTCGGCGTGGTCGAGCTTCATTACCACGATGGAATTGTCGGTGGTAGCGATGCCGTTGACCGCGGTGATCGGGCTGCTGACCGCCTGGCTGATTGGGCGGCAAAGCTTTCGCGGGCGTGGCGCGTTCGAGTTTTTAACGATGATGAGCTTTGCGGTGCCCGGCACGGTGATCGGGGTGAGCTATATTCTGGCCTTTAATGTGCCGCCGGTGGAACTGACCGGCACCGCCGCGATCCTGGTGATCGCCTTCGTGTTCCGCAACATGCCGGTGGGGGTGCGGGCGGGCCTGGCGAGCCTGGCGCAAATCGATCGCAGCCTTGATGAGGCATCGGCGACCTTGCGGGCGCGTTCCTTCCGCACCTTGCGGCTGGTGCTGGCACCGATCTTGCGGCCGGCGATTGTGGCGGCGATGATCTATAGCTTTGTCCGCGCGATCACGTCGGTCAGCGCGGTGATCTTCCTGACCACGGCGCAATTCAACCTCGCCACGGTCTATATCGTCGGACGGGCGGAAATTGGCGAACACGGCATTGCGCTGGTTTATTCCGCCGTGCTGATCGTGGTGATGGCGCTGGCTTTGGTGCTGATCCGCGCGCTGGTGGGTGAACAGAAAATCGGCAGGCGCCGCGCCATGGTGACCACATGACCAAAACCGTTCGTTTCAATGCCGTCAGCAAACATTACGGGTCCGCCGTCGCGGTAGATGGGGTTAGTTTTGAGATCGAGCAGGCAACGCTCGTCACCCTGCTCGGGCCATCGGGCTGCGGCAAAACCACGACTTTGCGGCTGATTGCCGGGCTGGAACATGCAACCGGCGGCCGTATCGAAATTGACGGGCACGATGTAACGAAGCTGGCGGCATCCGAACGCGATGTTTCGATGGTGTTCCAGTCCTACGCTTTGTTTCCGCATATGAACGTGCTGGAAAATACCAGCTATGGGCTGCGCGCTTCGGGATTGAACCGGGCACGAGCCGAAGCCGCGGCGCGGGAAAAGCTTGCGCTGGTTGGGCTGGCGGGGTTTGAGATGCGCTTGCCGAGTGAGCTTTCGGGCGGCCAGCAGCAGCGCGTCGCGGTGGCGCGGGCGATTGTACTGGAACCGAAAGTGCTGCTGTTTGATGAGCCGCTGTCGAACCTCGATGCCCGCTTGCGCCGCCGGGTGCGCGAAGAAATTCGTGGGCTGCAACAGCAGCTTGGCCTGACGGTGGTGTACGTGACGCATGACCAGGAAGAAGCCTTGGCAGTGTCGGACCGCATTATCGTGATGAAAGATGGCCGCATCGCCCAGGATGGCGCGCCGCGCGCGCTGTACGAACGCCCGGCGAGCCGCTTCATTGCTGACTTCATTGGTAACGCAAATCTGGCCGAGGTAATCGTTACAAGATTGGATGCGGTCCGGGTTGAGGTCGCCTTGGGGGCCGCGCGGCTGGTGCTGTCGGATGCGGACGCTGTTGCCGGTTCGGCGCTGCTGGCGATCCGGCCCACGGCGATTTCCTGGGGCGACAGCTTGCCTGGCACGATTGCCAAGGCCGCCTATCTCGGCAGCCATATGGAGTACGAAATCGCGGTGCCGGGCCTGGCGGAACCGCTTTTCGCCATCATCCACGATGTTTCCCACCCGCGCCCGGTGGGCGATGCAATTCGGTTGGGCTTT
>JANXRN010000451.1 GCA_025352995.1 Acetobacteraceae bacterium | reverse complement strand
GCACCGGCGGGCGGGCAGGCGCTGTCCACCGCCACCAGTGCGCAAAATGGCGGCAATATGGATTATCGCCGTCGGCCACGCGCAGGCAGGGTTCGGCGGTGCCTATTACGTTGAAGTATTTGGTGGGGTGAAAACGGTGGGTGGCCATGCGGGCGCTCCGGGGAAAATCCTGGAATGCAGGCTAGGAAGCGCGTGGCGGACGGTCAATAGTTGCGGTTGAATGATGGGGGGGGGGTGCGATGACCGAAAGTCCGGACAGGTTCCGCGTGAAAATTGAGACTTCGGCAGGGACTTGCGAAATCGCGGTGGAACGCGCCTGGGCGCCGCTGGGGGCGGATCGGTTTTATGCGCTGGCACGGCTCGGATATTATGACGGCTCGCGCTTCTTTCGGGTGGTGGCGGGCAAATGGGTGCAGTTTGGCATCGCGGGCGATCCGGCGCTGGCGCAAGCGTGGCGGGGGCAGACGATTGCCGATGATGCGCTGGTGCAATCGAACCGGCGCGGATTTGTGGCGTTTGCCAACACTGGGCCGGGGACGCGATCGACCCAGGTTTTCATCAATCTCGGGGATAATTCGGCGCAAAATGATCGGGAAGCCGGGTTTGCGCCGTTCGGGGAAGTGGTGCGCGGGATGGATGTGGCGGAGCGGCTTTACGCGGGGTATGGCGAAGGCTCGGGCGGGGGGATGCGGGCTGGCGGGCAAGATGGAATGTTTGCGGAAGGGAATGGCTGGCTGGACCGCAATTTTCCGCTGCTTGACCGGCTGATCGGGCTCTCGCTGTGCGATTCCTAGAGGTTGCGTGGGGCGAACGTCGTCGCTAGCCTCGCTGCAACACGATAAGGTTGGGGCGCGGAAATGTCAGGACTGTCGGCGGGCGCGCGCCCGTCGTTGCTTGCCCCGTTTGGCAATCGCAGCTTCCGCTTCATGTGGCCGGCCGATCTGTTGACGTCCTGGGCGTTCGAAACCGAGACGCTGATCCTGGGGTGGTACGTGCTGGTCGAAACCCAGTCGGTCCTGGCGCTGACAATGTTTGCCGCGCTGCAATTCACCGGCACGCTGCTATCGCCGCTGTTCGGGGTGGCGAGCGACCGGATCGGCGCACGCAACCTGCTTTGCCTGATGCGCGGGTTTTATGGGGTGCAGGCAAGCTGCCTCGCAGCTTTTGCCGTGCTCGATATACTGACCCCGGTGCATGTGTTCGCGATCGGGTTTTGCATGGGCTGGGTGCGGCCGTCCGACCTGGCAATCCGCAACACGCTGGTGGGCAGCATGATGCCGGCCGATCAGCTGATGGGGGCGATGGGCATTTCGCGCACCACGCAGGACTCCGCGCGCATTGCCGGCGCGCTCGCCGGCGCGGGCATATTCGCACTGCTCGGCATGGCGGCGGCTTACGGCATGGTGGTGGCGTTCTATGCGGTGAGCCTGGCGCTGACCTTGGGCATCGAGCGGCCGGCGCGGGCCATCGCGGCGGCGGTTTCGCCATTGCGTGATGTGCGGGACGGGCTGGCTTATGTCTGGACCACGCCCCGGCTGCTGGCGGCGATGGTGCTGGCATTCCTGGTCAATTTCTGCGCCTTCCCACTGTCGGGTGGGTTGCTGCCCTACGTGGCGCGCGATGTGTACGGGCTGGATCAGTCCGGGCTTGGGTTCATGTCGGCGGCTTTTGCCTTTGGCGGCGTGCTGGGGTCCATCAGCCTCAGCACCGTGGGGCGGGGCATTGCCGCTGGTCGGATCATGATGATCTTCGCCTTCGTCTGGTATGGGCTGCTGCTGGCCTATGCCAACACTGACGTGCCGGTTGCCGGGATCGCGCTGTTGATGATGGCAGGCTTCGCGCAAAGCCTCTGCATGGTGCCGATGGCGGTGATGCTGCTGCGATCATCGGGCGATCGGTTCCGCGGCCGGGTGATGGGGGTGCGGATGCTGGCGGTTTATGGAATGCCGCTCGGGCTGCTGCTGGCCGGGGTGCTGATCCGCCAGTTCGGGTTTGTGGCAACTGCGACGGGGTATTGCGCCTTTGGGCTGATCGCGAGCCTGGCGATCGCCCGGTTCTGGTGGGCGCATTTATGGCCGCGGGCGGCGGCGGCAAACCTTGGGTAAGACGGTCAGATCCGCAGCAAATTCCCATATCCCGCAACCGGCGTCCGTACCCCCGACTGTCGCAGACAATGCCACAGGCTGACCTGATTGGCTGACAGCACCGGCCGCGCAAGGTCGCGTTCCAGCGCATCAAGGATACCCACGCAGCGAAAGCCAGTGCCGGCGATGAAAACACCGTCAGCGTTGTCGGGGCAGGCATTGCGGATCTGGGTGTAAAGCGGCGCGATCTCCTGCGCGAAGCCCATGCCTTGCGGGTAAAGTTCCCCGGGGGCCAGGTCGCGCCATTTGCGGCCCGGATCATAGCGCAAATGCCCGGCGAGGGTGATGCCGTGATCGGCATAGTAGCGGAGCGCGGCGGCAACGATCGCGTCATTGAACCAGGGCGGAAGCACCAGGAACGGGCGCTGCACGGCCGATGCCAGCAAGGCGGCGAGGCTGTCGAGGCCGTTGGTGGTGACGAACACCCCTGCCCCCACGGTTGCCGACAACGCCGCCACCACTGCATCATCCCAGTCTTTGCCACCCAGAATACTGCTGGAACTATGGCCGATCACCACCGCAGACAGTTCCATCGCGGCGAATTGTTCGCCGCCATGGGCGACATCTTCCTCCAGTTCAACCGCCGTGCGGTCGGCATTCCAGCGCGCCCACGGCGCCCGGGCCGTGACCCTTGCGGCGTGGATGGAGACATTCGGTGGGGCCATCGCCCACCATTCGGCTTCGGGCACCGCTTCATTGCCGACGATGAATATCCCGATGCGCGCCTGCCAGCCCCAATTGTCATTCGGTGTCATGTCTGTCCCCTTCCGGCGCACTATGCCATAAGCGCGCCGCAACTGTTCCAAGCCCCCCACATGATCCGCCTCGACAGCATCAGCAAGCAGAACGGCCACCAGCTTTTATTTATCGAAGCCTCGGCGTCCCTCCTCAAGGGGGAGAAAATTGGCCTGGTTGGGCCGAATGGCGCCGGCAAGACCACCTTGTTCCGCATGATCACCGGTGCGGATGAGCCGGACGAGGGCCAGGTGCTGACCGACCGCGGCATCAGCATCGGGTTTTTCAGCCAGGATGTCGGGGAAATGGCCGGCCGTAGCGCGGTGGCCGAAGTAATGAATGGCGCTGGTGCCGTGTCCGACGTTGCCGCCGAACTGGCGCAGCTTGAAGCGGCGATGGCCGATCCCGACCAGATGGACCAGCTCGACACCATCATCGAACGCTTTGGCGAGGTGCAGGCGCATTTCGAATCGCTCGGCGGCTACGCGCTCGATGGCAAAGCGCGAGAGGTTCTGGCCGGCCTCAGCTTCAGCCAGGAAATGATGGACGGCGATGTCGGCAATTTGTCCGGCGGCTGGAAAATGCGGGTGGCGCTGGCGCGCATCCTGCTGATGCGGCCAGATGTGATGCTGTTGGATGAACCGAGCAACCATCTCGACCTGGAAAGCCTGATCTGGCTGGAAACTTTCCTCGCCGGCTATGATGGCGCCCTGCTGATGACATCGCATGATCGCGAATTCATGAACCGGATCGTTAACAAGATCATCGAAATCGATGCCGGAAACCTCACCAGCTTTTCCGGCAACTATGAATTTTATGAAGGCCAGCGCTTGCTCAATGAAAAGCAGCAGCAGGCACAGTTCGAACGCCAGCAGGCGATGCTGGCCAAGGAAATCAAGTTCATCGAACGCTTCAAGGCGCGGGCGTCGCACGCAAGCCAGGTGCAAAGCCGGGTCAAGAAGCTCGACAAGATTGACCGGGTGGAGCCACCCAAACGGCGGCAGAGCGTGTCGTTCGATTTCCCGCCGGCGCCGCGCTCGGGCGAAGACGTGGTAAATTTGAAGAATGTCGACAAGGCCTATGGCAACCGGGTGATTTATCAGGGGCTGGATTTCATGGTCCGCCGCAAGGAACGCTGTTGCGTGCTGGGGACCAACGGCGCCGGCAAATCCACCTTGCTGAAGCTGGTCACTGGGGCAACCGACCCCGATGCCGGCACCGTCGCACTCGGCGGTAGCGTGAAGATGGGGTATTTTGCCCAGCACGCGATGGAATTGCTCGAAGGCGATCGGACGGTGTTCCAGACTTTGGAAGACGCGTTTCCGCTGGCCCCGCAAGGGGGGTTACGCGCGCTGGCCGGCTGCTTTGGTTTCTCGGGCGACGACGTCGACAAGAAATGCCGCGTGCTGTCCGGCGGGGAAAAAGCCCGGTTGGTGATGGCGGTGATGCTGTATGATCCGCCGAACTTTCTCGTGCTGGATGAACCGACCAACCATCTCGACATGGCCACCAAGGAAATGCTGATCGGCGCACTACAAGATTACGAAGGCACCATGCTGTTCGTGTCGCATGACCGGCATTTTCTCGCCGCTTTGTCCAACCGGGTGCTGGAACTAACGCCGGACGGTATTCATCGTTACGATGGCGGCTATACTGAATATGTGGCGCGTACCGGCCACGAAGCGCCGGGATTACATAGCTGATGGTACCGCTTTCGATCCTCGACCTCGCGCCCGTCCCCGAAGGCAGTGACGTCGGCCAGGCGCTGGCCAACAGCCGCGACCTCGCCCAGCACGCGGAAAAACTGGGGTACGCGCGCTACTGGATGGCCGAACACCACAATATGCCGGGCATCGCGAGCGCTGCAACCGCGGTCGCCCTTGCCCATGTCGCAGCCGGCACAACCCGCATCCGCATTGGCGCCGGCGGCGTGATGCTGCCCAACCATGCACCCTATTTGATCGCCGAACAGTTCGGCACGCTTGCGGCAGTGCATCCGGGGCGGGTTGATCTCGGCCTCGGGCGCGCGCCCGGCAGCGACCAGAACGCCGCCTACGCAATGCGCCGCAGCCTGTCGCAAGAAGATGATTTTCCGCGCGATGTGATGGAATTGATGGAATATTTCCGCCCCGCCCAGCCCGGCCAGCCGTTGCGCGCGGTACCGGGCGAAGGGCTGGACGTGCCGATCTGGATCCTGGGGTCGAGCACCTACGGCGCGCAGTTGGCGGCCGCCCTCGGCCTGCCCTACGCGTTCGCGTCGCATTTCGCCCCGGACCATCTCGACGACGCATTGGCGATCTACCGGGAACGCTTCCGGCCATCGCCGCAGCTTGCGGCCCCCCGGGTGATGCTCGGCGTCAACATCGTTGCCGCCGACAGCGATGCCGAGGCGCGCGTCCTGTTTTCGTCCCTGCAACAGGCATTCATCAATTTACGCAGCGGCCGGCCGGGGAAATTGCCGGCGCCGATCGCTGGGTTTGACGCAAAGATCGAGCCGCGCTTTCGCATGATGCTGGATCATTCCCTATCCTGCGCGGTGGTCGGCGGGCCGGATACCGTGCGGGCGGGGGTTGATGCGTTTGTCGCGCGGACGGGGGCGGATGAATTAATGGTCACCGCGCAGATTTGGGATCATGCGGCGCGGCGGCGGTCTTTTGAGATTCTTGCAGGTCTGGGCAGCTAGGATTCGTTCTTTTTGTGAGCAGAAAGAGTGACAGGCCAAGGCAAGCAGTTCTTTTTGTGAACAAAAAGAACCAAAAAAACTTTTTATCTATTCCTTGCCGTTGGCGTGCGTCCCCCCGCAACAGCGGAGCGCTCGGAACCAAAGTGGAAAAGTTTTTTTGCTCCTTTTTTTTCAAAAAAAGGAGTGCTTTCTTGGCTTTAGCCTGTCGACGGCAAGATTTGGCGAGAACCTGGGCAGTTACTCTTTTTGTTCACAAAAAGAAGAATCCTTCCCCTAAACCAAAGCCTGCGCCGCAACCCCAAACTCCGCCAAGAACGCCGTCGCATGATCGATCCGCCCGGTCATCACGTGCGGATCGCCGGAGACAATCTGATAGACTGCTTCAGCGATATGTTCGATCGGTGAGACGCGATCCTTGGTGGCTTCGGTGATCAGCCCGTGCACGGCGACGCCCGGCGTTGCGACCAGCCCCGGGGAGATGGCGTTGACTGAGATATTATCGGCATAGACTTCGGACGCGAGCCCGGTGGAGAAGCGTTCGATGGCGGCCTTGCACATGCCATAGACGGTGCCGCCGGGACGGACGCCTTCATAGGGGCTTTTGGGATGGATCGCCGCGCCGGAGGAAATCGAGACGATGGCTCCAGCTTTCTTGGCTTGCATGCCGGGCAGCACCAGTTGCGACAGATGCAGTGCCGCCCAGACTTGCACTTCCATCATCAGGTCGAAGCGCTTGGCGGGGAAGGTTTCGATCGGGATAAAGAACGTTACGGCCGCGTTGTTCACCAGGATGTCGATCGGGCCGTAGGCGAGTGCGGCGTCGGCCACCAGCCGTTCGCGGTCTTCGGCCTGGGCGAGGTCCGCCTTGATGAAGATCGCCTGGCCGCCGGCAGCGCGGATGCGATTGATGGTGTCGTTCAGCGTGCCGGGCAGGCGGCTTTCACCGGCGTCGGCAGTGCGCGCGGTGCAGACGACGCGGGCGCCTTCCATCGCCAGGCGCACGGCGACCGCTTCACCAATGCCGCGGCTGGCGCCGGTGACAAGCGCGACCTTGCCTTTGAGTTTGCCGTTCGGATCGATCTTGGGGCCTGACATGGCAGCGTTTTCCTGTTCCGGGCGTTTCCTGGGCGAAACTCTATGGGGTCGGCCGGGCGCTGGCAATCAGGCGGGATTTGCCAACCCGGGTGAAAGCTTGGCAATCTGGCGAGGAAGATAATCGATCTAGCAGGAGGCTTAATAATGCGGCTTCTCAAACTGGCGGCAACCGGGCTTGTCGCCTCCCTGATGGCGGCGCCGACCTTTGCGGCGGACAGGCCGTTGAACGTGGCACTTCATTTCGATCCCGCGCCGCTCGACCCGGCAACCGATGGCAGCTACACCAACCGGATCGTGACGACCTTGATGTGCGATAGTCTGATCGATCTGTCGCCGGACATGAAGTTCGTGCCGGAACTTGCCACCAGTTGGGACTGGTCGGCGGACCGGCTGTCGCTGACGGTGCATTTGCGGGACGGGGTGGTGTTTCAGGACGGCACCAAGTTTGACGCTGCCGCGATGGTCGCCAATTTGGTGCGCTACAAAACGGCAGCCTATTCGACCCGCAAGGCCGAAATGTCGGCGATCACCAGCGCCGATGTGGTCGATCCGCTGACCTTGCGGATCAGTTTGTCGCGCCCGTTCGCGCCGTTAATTGCGCTGCTGGCAAACCGGCCGGGCACGCCCTATTCGCCCAAGCTGCTGGAACAGGGGCGGGACGCGATTGCCGCCAACCCGGTGTGCGCTGGGCCATTCGCGTTCAAGGAACGGGTGGCGCAGGACCATATCACCTTGGAACGGTTCCCGGGCTACTGGAACGCATCGGCAATTAAATTGTCGGGGGTTATTTTCCGCACCATCACCGATTCCAATGTCCGCAAGGTCAACCTTGCCGCAGGCGCTTTGGACATGGCGCATCAGCTGGCGCCGACCGACGCGGGATCGGTTGCCGCCAACAGCAAATTGCGGCTGGCCAAAAGCCCTTCGCTGGGCTTCGTGCCGATCGAGTTCAATGTCGGCAACGGCAAGTCCGCCGATACGCCGCTCGGGCGTGACCCGCGGGTGCGGCAAGCATTTTCGCTGGCGATTGACCGGGTGGCGCTGAACCAAGTGGCGTTTGACGGGCAATATGTCCCGTCGCACCAGATGGAAGCACCGGCGTCCGCCTATTACGATCCGGCTTTTCCGGTACCGACGCGCGATATTGCCGCAGCCAAGAAATTGCTGGCGGCGGCGGGTGTCAGCACGGTTGCGTTCACCTTGAAAATTGGCACCGATCCGCTCGATGGGCAGGTGGCCCAGATCATCCAGTCAATGGTCAAAGACGCAGGTTTTGACATGAAGATTGTCAGCATGGACGCGGCCGCTTTGGTCGCCGACACCCAGGCCGGCAATTTTGACGCTAGCATGCTGCTGTGGTCCGGCCGGCCTGATCCGGACGGCAACGCACCGATCTGGCTGACCTGCAAGGGCTTCACCAACTGGGGCAAATACTGCAACCCGCAATTGGATGAAGCGATCTTGCAAGGCGGATCGTTCCAGTCGCTGGCGGAACGTTTGCCGTTCTACAAGAAGGCGACGGCACTTTACATGGCCGATTTGCCGGACGTGGTGATTTACCATTATTCGCTGCTGTGGGGCTTGTCAGCGAAACTATCGGGCTTCCAGGGACGGCCCGATGGGTTGTGGCGCCCGGAGAACATGGTGCTGGCGCCCTGAGCAGGGTCTTTGTCCTCGGCAATGCCTCCATCGATGTAACCCTCAACGTTCCGCGTCTGCCGGAGGCGGGGGAAACCTTGATGGCATCGGGCATTATGCGCGCGCCGGGCGGCAAGGGGTTGAACCAGGCGGTGATGGCGGCGCGGGCTGGGGCGCTGGTGCATTTCTGCGCGCCGATCGGGCGGGAGCCAGAAACCGCGATGCTGCATGCGGCATTGGCGCGGGAGCCATTTGCCGGGTTGCAGTTGATTGCGGGGGATTATCCGACCGATCTATCGACCCTGATCGTCGCTGCGGATGGGGAAAATATCATCATCAGCACGGGCGATTGTGCCGATGGCCTGACCGTGGATGACGCGCGCGGGTTCGTGTCCGCGATGCAGGACGATGACTGGCTGCTGGTGCAAGGCAATTTGACCGAGGAAGCGACCTGGGCGGCCGTGTCGCGCACGCGGAATATCGTTTTCAATACGGCCCCGATCCGCTGGCAATCACCCCGGATCCTTGCTGCTGCAACAATGGTGATCGCCAATGAGGGGGAAGCGCGGGCGATCACTGGGCATACCAATCCTGATGTGGCTGCGGCAGCGTTGGGCGGAAAGATCGGGGTTGTAACCCTGGGGTCATCCGGATGCGTTGTGGCGCAAGGCGGCGGGGTCACGAATTTTCCGGCGCCGCTTGTGAAGGCGGTCGATAGCACCGGCGCCGGTGACATTTTCTGCGGGGTTTTGACCGCGTGTCTGGCAGCTTCGCAGCCGATGGGCGCCGCAATTGGACGGGCGCAAGAAGCAGCAGCGCTCGCAGTATCGCGCGCCGGGTGCTTTACCGCGTTTCCGAGCGCGCGGGAGTTGTAGGGCGCTACAGGTCCGCGACGATCCGCCCGACGCGGCGAATGCTGGCGAGCACCTCCGATTGCGGCAGGCCGGGCCAGGCCATGCGAAAGCGGAACTCGGTGGCGCCGAACTCATCACGATAGCGCTGCAATTCATCGCGCACGAAGGCTTCGTCGCCGACCACGAAACGATCTTGCGCGAATTCGTTAAAGGCAGCCTCGCCCTGCGACGGATCGAAATCGCTCCAGCCAAATCCGGCATAATGCTGATATTTTGCCGCAATCGGCCCCATCGCCAGCGCGGTTGCGGATTTCATGTCGGGTCCGCAAAAACATTCGCGGGCGACCTGGCGCGGATAATTCAACGACTTGCCGCGCGCGACCCGGGTTTGGTGGAACATCGCCCACCAGCGGCGCAAATCGTCCCGGCTCATCGAGCCGGCATTGACCCAGGAATCGCCAATTTCGGCCGCGCGCCTGACCCCGTCATCGACCGCACTGCCGACCCAGATCGGGATGCCGGCCGGGTTCTTCGGCCGCAAGCTCAGCCCGACATCATCGAGATGGATGTATTTGCCATGAAACGTCACCCGATCTTCGGTCCAAAGCCGGCGAATGACGTCGATATATTCGCGGAACCGCGGCACCCGTGATTTGCGTTCGACCCCGAAGACCTGAAATTCGGCATCGCGATAGCCAAGCCCGACGCCGAGGGTGAAGTTTCCGTCGGTCAGATGGTCCATTGTCGCGGCTTCTTCGGCGAGCAGCACCGGATTGAGCATCGGCAGCAGCATGACACCGGTGCCGAGCGACATGCCGGGGGCGATGCCGGCCAGCAGCCCGAGCACTGGCGATGTCGCCAACTGGCGCTTTTTCGGTCCGACCACGAAATGCTGTGGCACCCACAAGGATGAAAACCCAGCGTCGCGCGCGGTTTTCACCTGTTCGAGCATATTGGGGATATGGCGGCTGTCATCGCCGTCGGCATCCCATTCCAACGTTACGAAAAGACCGAGTTTCATGGAAAGCCCCTTAGTGTCTGTCCGGAAAGTCTGCCGGCGGAGGGCCGGCGAGGGATTTTTGGTCCTGGGAAGGAGGAAATGCCGCCAGGATGCGGGACATCCTGGCAAATTTCCGACGCTCCCAGGGGCAAAAAGCACCGTCGGGCCGA